>NZ_CP133018.1:1608353-1930024 GCF_030866785.1 Agromyces protaetiae
TCCTCTCGGGTGGTGAGCGCAACCGCCTGAACCTCGCGCTCACCCTCAAGCAGGGCGGCAACCTGCTGCTCCTCGACGAGCCCACCAACGACCTCGACGTCGAGACCCTGTCGAGCCTCGAGAACGCGCTGCTCGAGTTCCCCGGATGTGCCGTGGTCATCACGCACGACCGGTGGTTCCTCGACCGCATCGCGACGCACATCCTCGCGTACGAGGGCACCGAAGAGAACCCGGCGAACTGGTACTGGTTCGAGGGCAACTTCGAGGCCTACGAGCAGAACAAGATCGAGCGACTGGGGCCCGACGCGGCGAAGCCGCACCGGTCCGCGTACCGCAAGCTCACCAGGGACTAGCCCATGCGCCTGCACGTGCCGACGCCGCTCCGCTGGAGCGACCTCGACGCGTACGGCCACGTGAACAACGCCCGGATGCTGAGCCTCCTCGAGGAGGCTCGCATCCAGGCGTTCTGGGTGTCCGACGAGACGTCGGAGCACGCGGCCGGTGCCTCCACCGCGGTGATCGACGCGTCGGCGGACCGCACGACGAACACCCTCATCGCCCGCCAAGAGATCGAGTACCTCGCCCCGATCCCGTACCACCGGCAACCGCTCGACATCGAGCTCTGGATCGGGCGCATGGGTGGCGCGAGCCTCGAGGTCTGCTACGAGGTGTGGTCGCCGATCGGCGCCGAACCACGCACCTGCTACACCCGCGCGAGCACCACCATCGTGCTCGTCGACGTCGCGACCGGCCGGCCGCGCCGCATCTCGGCGCACGAACGCGCCGCCTGGTCACCGTACGCCGAGGACGCGCTCGAGTTTCGTCGACGCTAGTCGACCGCGAGTGGTACCCCGGTACCACTCGTATCCCATGAAGGACGTGCCTGAGACGGACGCGCCCGTCCGCTCCTCCTGCATACCGTTGACCTATGATCACGGCAGAAGGGCTCGTCAAACGCTACGGCGCGAAGACGGCCGTCAACGACATCAACTTCACGGTCCGTCCCGGACAGGTCACCGGCTTCCTCGGCCCCAACGGGGCCGGCAAGTCCACGACGATGCGCATGATCGTCGGTCTCGACCGGCCGAGCGTCGGGAGCGTCACCGTCAACGGCAAGCCCTATGCGGCGCACCGCGCCCCGTTGCACGAGGTGGGCGCGCTGCTCGATGCGAAGGCCGTGCACACCGGCCGCACCGCGTACAACCACCTGCTCGCCATGGCCGCGACGCACGGCATCGGGGCGAGCCGGGTCCGTGAGGTCATCGAGCTCACCGGTCTCGAAGCGGTCGCGCGCAAGCGCGTCGGCGGCTTCTCGCTCGGTATGGGTCAGCGTCTCGGCATCGCTGCGGCACTGCTCGGCGACCCGGCCACGCTCATCCTCGACGAACCCGTGAACGGACTCGACCCCGAGGGTGTGCTCTGGGTGCGCGGGCTCGTGCGTGGCCTCGCCGCCGAGGGCCGGACGGTGTTCCTCTCCTCGCACCTCATGAGCGAGATGGCGCTGACGGCGGATCATCTCATCGTGCTCGGCCGCGGCCGGATCATCACCGACGCGCCTGTGTCGGACGTCATCGCCGGCAGCACGCTGCAGCGTGTGCGCGTGCGCTCGCCACACGCGTCACAACTCGCCGACCTGCTCGCCGCACCCGAGGTCGCGATCGTGCGCTCGGAGGCCGGGCTACTCGAGGTCTCGGGCGCCGACGCTGCGAGCATCGGCGATCTCGCCGCACAGCACGGCATCGCCTTGCACGAACTCACCCCACAGAGCGCGTCGCTCGAGGAGGCCTACATGGCGCTCACCGCCGACGCCGTCGAGTACCGAACGGAGGCCGTCCGATGACGACCACCCTGCCCCAGCCCGGCCCCGCGTCCACCGCGGTCTCCACGGGGTCGCTGAGCTTCGCCGGTGTCCTGCGATCCGAGTGGATCAAGTTGCGGAGCCTCCGCTCGACCGTCTGGTCGTATGCCCTCGTCATCGTCATCGCGCTGGGCATGGCGCTCATCATGTCGCTCAGCCTCGTGAACGGGATGGGCGGGGTGAACCGCGGGGGAGACCTCGCCGGCATGCCCGTCGAGCAGCAGACCGCCCTCGTCGTGCAGTCCACGACGTTCGGTGTCCTGTTCGGCCAGCTCGTCGCGGGCGTCCTCGGTGTGCTCGTCATCACCGGCGAGTACTCCACCGGGATGATCCGCTCCACGCTCACCGCGGTTCCTCGGCGCACGCCCGCGATCGCCGCGAAAGCGGTCGTGCTCTTCGTCTCGACGTTCATCGTCGGGCTCCTCGCCACGGTCGGCGCGTACGGCGTGACCTCGATCGTCGTCGCGGGCCACGGGGTCTCGGTGAGTCTGCTGGAGCCGGCGATCCTGCTCCCGGTGCTCGGCGCCGCACTGTACCTGGCGCTCGTCGCCGTGTTCGCGCTCGCGATCGGCACGATCCTGCGCAGCAGCGCCGGCGGCATCGCCGCAGTGCTCGGACTGATCCTCCTCCTGCCGACGGTGCTCCAGATGATCCCGGCCGAATGGCCGGGCGAGGTCATCCCGTACCTGATCGGCTCGGCGGGGACCGGGATCTTCATGTCGACGACCGCGTGGCCCGCCGGTGACGAACTCGGCGCGTGGGTGAGCCTGTTCGTCGTGCTCGGCTGGGTCGCGGTCGCGATGGGCGGCGCCCTCGCGCTCCTCAAGCGACGGGACGCGTAGAGTCCACAGCATGACGGATGCAGCCCACGCCCCCGGCGTCCGGATTCCGGACGCCGGGGGCGCGCCCCGTCTCCCGAGGCCGCCGGGAGTGATCCGACGGTTCTGGGCACGGCACCCGTGGCTGACCGACTCCCTCATCGCGGCGTTCTACCTGCTGCCGACAATGCTCGGCTCGTTCGCCGGTCAGGCGGACGCGCCCCCGGTGTGGGTCATCGTGCTTCGCCTCGTCGCGGTCGCCGTCGCCGGCGCGTCGATCCTGCTGTTGCGTCGCCGGCATCCCTGGTCGCTCATCTTCGTGGCGTGGGGCGTCTGCCTCGTGGTCTTCCCGTTCGGGATCGTCGACACCTTCCCGATCCTGCTCGCGCTCTACGCCCTCGCCGTCTACCGCTCGACGAAAGCCGCCTGGCTCGGCTTCGCCGGCTCGGTCGCGATCGGCACGCTCGCCAGCTACCTCGACGTGTGGGCACAGGATCTCGGTGCTGCGGCGGGTGGCCCCGAGACGGTCGCCTCGGCGTCGCAGCACACCGTGCTCATGCTCATCGCGACCCTCATCGGCGTCACCGTCGGCAACCGCCGGCGCTACGTCGACGCCCTCATCGCACGAGCCCACGACCTGGCGCGTGAGCGAGACCAGCACGCGCAACTCGCCACGGCACTCGAGCGAGCACGCATCGCGCGCGAGATGCACGACATCGTCTCGCACGGGCTCACCGTCATGGTGACGCTCGCCTCGGGATCGGCCGCGGTGGCCGAGCGAGATCCGGCACGGGCGGCAGAGACCATGGAGCGTGTCGCCGAGACCGGGCGGACGGCGCTGTCGGACATGCGTCGCATGCTCGGCGTGCTCACGGCGAGCCAGGGCGCGTCGGCCGAGCTCGCGCCGATGCCTGGCTCAGCGGCCATCCCCGACCTGGTGGAGACGTTTCAGGCGGCAGGCCTGCCGGTACGGCTGACGACCTCCGGGCCGCCGGTCGCCGACCCGAACCTCGAGCTGACGGTGTACCGGATCGTGCAGGAGGCACTCACGAACGTCCTCCGCCACGCGAACCGACCGCAGCGCGTCGACGTGGTCGTCGAGCACGCCGACGGCGCGCTCGAGGTCCGCGTGACCGATGACGGTGCAGCGGCCGGCATCGGGACCGGCCCGGCCGACGCCGACGCCGGTGCGCCGCACGGCGGCCACGGACTCGTGGGCATGCGCGAACGGGTCCTGCTCTACGGCGGGACGTTCGAGGCGGGTCCGCGCCCGCGCGCCGGTTGGCAGCTGCGGGCCCGGCTCAGCGCCGGGGCCGGCCCGGTGACCGCGCTCGTCGATCCGCCCATCAGGGAGAGGGAGCCATGACCACGACCGACTCCGCGTCGCCCCAGTCCGCTTCGAGCCAGTCCGCTTCGAGCCATGGCGACCCGATCCGGGTCGCCATCGTCGACGATCAGGCGCTCGTGCGGACGGGCTTCCGAATGGTGCTCGAGTCCGAGCCGGGCATCGCGGTCGTCGGCGAGGCCTCCGATGGCGACGAGGCGATCGCGCTCGTCGCCGGCACGGCGATCGACGTGCTGCTCATGGATGTGCGTATGCCCGGGCTCGACGGCATCGCCGCGACACGAACGATCGTCGCTGGCGATCAGCCGCCCCGGGTGATCGTGCTGACGACCTTCGACCTCGACGAGTACGCGTTCGGCGCACTCCGTGCCGGCGCCAGCGGATTCCTTCTGAAAGACGTGCGCCCGAGGGAACTCGTCGACGCGATCCGCACCGTGCACGCGGGCGACGCCGCGCTCGCACCCCGGGTGACCCGACGGATGATCGAACTCTTCGCCGATGCGCTGCCCGCCACTCCCGCGGGAGCCGGTTCCATGCCGGCGGGGCTCGATGCGCTGACCCCGCGCGAGCGAGAAGTGCTCGTCGCGGTGGCCGACGGCGCGAGCAACACCGAGATCGGCGCGCGACTCTTCCTGTCGGAATCGACCGTGAAGACGCACGTCGGCCGCGTGTTGCAGAAGCTGGACGCCCGGGACCGCGTGCACCTGGTCATCCTCGCCTACGAGCACGGGCTCGTGTCGCGAGCACCGAACCGCGGGCATTGACGAAGACGACGTCAGCCGAGCGGCTCGTCAGAGAAGCCGCCCTCCCACACCGCACGGCTCCCGGACTCGCCGATGAGCACGAGCGTCCACGTGGTCCCCGCGCCCACGCCGACCGCACCCAGCGTGAGCAGCACGCTCATCGCCACCACCGCGGTACGCGCCGGCCGGCCGTCTGCGCGGCGTCGGCCGACCCGTTCGACGACGGCCCATGCGGCGATGACCATCGCGACGGCGAGCAGCCCGATCACCCAGGGCACCAGTGTGTCGCCGCGTCCGGTGTGCACCTCGATGAGGGGCGCGGGCGGCACGCGCTGCTGCAGCCATTTGCCGGCCTCCACCGTGAGGAGCGTCAGCGGCAGCAGGGCGGCCGCGGCCAGCAGGCACGGCAGCCAGAGTGCTCGTCTCGCAGCCGGCCAGGCGGCGGCCACGACGAGCAGCAGCACGAGCAGCGGCACCAAGACGATGACCGCGTGCACGAGCAGCACGTGCATGGGCAGCCCGGCGACCTCGTAGTCCATCACGCCCCCGAGACGACGCGCTCGCCCTCGACCCGTACCTCGATGGACGGCAGGGGATCGATCGCGGGCCCCTGCAGCACCTCGCCCGTTGCCGCGTCGAACACGGAGCCGTGGCACGGACACTCGAGCCGGTCACCCGCCGCGGCCACGACACACCCCTGGTGTGTGCAGATCGCGCTGAACGCGACGACCCGGCCCGCCTCGGGCTGCGCGAGCAGCGCCGGCTCGCCGTCGATGTCGACGCCCACGCTGCCGCCGACCGGCACCTCCGAGAGCGTGGCGATCTCGTCGCCGGCCGCGGCGGAGCCGCCGCCCTCCGCGGACGGCGGCGGCTCCGACGCAGACGGCGGGGTCGACGCATCCGTCGTCGCCGGAGCATCCGCCTCGCCACCCGGCCCGCAGCCGGCGAGGGTCAACGCACCCGCCGCCACACCCGTGCCGCCGACGACCAGCATGGTCCGTCTCGTGAGTTCCGTCGCATCCGCCATGGTGCACCGCCTCTCGGTGCCGCGCCCCGTCGCGCCGCACCCGTGGAGCCATTGTGACGGGCCGTGCCCGCCAGCGGAAGATCCTCGCCGGATCAATGCCGGTCGCGGAACTCCTCGGGCACGCGGACCATGCCCTCCTGGGCGACCGAGGCGACGAGCGCGCCGTCGCGCGTGTAGATGCGTCCGAGCGAGAGGCCGCGCCCACCGCGCGCGACCGGCGACTCCTGCGTGAACAGGAGCCACTCGTCGGCGCGGGCCGCTCGATGCCACCACATGGCGTGGTCGAGGCTCGCGATCTTCAGGCCCGGCGTCGCCCACGCGACGCCGTGTGCGCGCAGGATCGGCTCGAGGATCGAATAGTCGCTCGCGTACGCGAGCGCGGCGCGGTGCAGTTTCGGGTCATCGGGCAGCCGGCCGATCGCGCGCATCCAGACCGCCTGCCGGGGAACGCGCTCACCGTCCACACGCAGGTAGACCGGTGACGGGATGTGGCGGATGTCGAAGGCTCGCTCGGTGGACCAGTATCTCGCCACGTCGTGGTCGATGCCGCCGAGCACGTCGGCGGTCGACGGCAGCGACTCGGGGTCGGGGAGGTCTTCGGGCATCGCCGACTCGTGTTCGAGCCCCGCGTCCTCGGTCTGGAACGACGCGATCAGCGAGAGGATCGGGAGGCCCTGCTGAAACGCCTGCGTGCGACGCGTCGAGAACGACCGGCCGTCGTGGATGCGGTCGACCGAGAAGGTGATCGGATGAGCGGTGTCGCCCGGCCTGAGGAAGTACCCGTGCATCGAGTGCAGCGGTCGGTCGTCCTCGACGGTGTGCGTCGCCGCGACGAGCGACTGGGCGAGCACCTGGCCGCCGAAGACGCGCCCCATCGGCATCCACTGCGACGGGCCGGTGAAGATGTCCTCGGTCGTGCGGGCGCCGGTGTCGGTGAGCTGCAGCGTGTGCAGGAGTCCGTCGATGGGGCTGTTCATCGTTCCTCCGTAGGGGCGCGGCGTGCCGCGCACGCATGCACGACGGCCGCCGCACGATGCGACCGCGCGCAGTTGGTAGTTTAGACAGGAGATGGTCCAGCAACTGACGCTCGCCGACGGCCTCGCGCTCGGCGACCTGCACACCTACCTGCAGCGCGCCGGTCGCGTGGAGGACGGTTCCGTGCGCCTCATGGCCGGCGCCGGGATCCTCGCGGTCTACACGGCGATCGTGTATCCCCGCGGCATCCTCGACGAGAGCCCGACCGTCCTCGGGCTCCGCACGTTCGCACTCGTCGACACCGACGACTTCGACTCGGTCGTGCCCATGCGCTCCCTCGTCGACCGGGTGAGCCGCGCACAGGAGACGCTCGAGCGCGACCCCGATGCGGGGCCCGTGTCCATGACCCGGCCCGCCGAGGTCAACACGGTCACATGGGCGGGCATCTCACCGCCCCGCGGCGGGTGGCGCCGCGTGGGCGAGACGGCCGCACCGACCCTCGAGGCCGCCGCGCGGGTCGGCATCGACGAGGTGGCCGCGGCGATCCCGTCGGGCACCGGCGAGCAGCTCGTGCAGCGCGTGCGAAGCGAGGTCTGGGGGCGCGGCATCGACGGCCTCGAGTACGTGCCGGCGGGCGCCGCCTTCGCGGCGTACAGCCTCGGATTCCTCGGCGACGACCCGATCGGCGTCTTCGAGACCGGCCCGTGGACGCGGCTCAGCTCGCGGCGCGGTCACGTGCTCGTGCGTCAGCGCCCCTGGTCCCTCAAAGGCTGACCGGCCACCACGTCCCCCGCCGAAGCCTCGCGGCCGGTCACCTCACCCGCGGGCGACCGCCCGCCCGGCCGCGCGGCCGGTGAAGAGGCATCCGCCGAGGAACGTGCCCTCCAGCGCGCGGTACCCGTGCACGCCGCCGCCGCCGAAGCCCGCGGCCTCGCCGGCCGCGTACAGTCCGGGAATCGGCGATCCGTCCGCGCCGAGCGCGCGGGACTCGAGGTCGGTCTGGATGCCGCCGAGCGTCTTGCGGGTCAGCAGGTGCAGCCGCACCGCGATGAGCGGGCCGGCCGCCGGGTCGAGGATGCGGTGCGGCGACGCGACCCGGATGAGCCGGTCGCCGCGGTAGGCACGTGCCGCCCGGATCGCGGCCAGCTGCAGGTCTTTCGCGAACTCGTTGTCGAGCTCGCGGTCGCGGGCGCGGATCTCCCGCTCGACGTTCTCCACGTCGAGCGGCGTCTCTCCGGAGAGGCCCTGCATGCCCGCGAGCAGCTCGGGCAGGGTGTCCGCGACGACGAAGTCGACGCCCCGGCGCTTGAACGCCTCGACCGGGCCGGGCGCGCCCGAGCCGAGCCGCTGCGCCAGCAGGCGCAGGTCTTTGCCCGTGAGGTCGGGGTTCTGCTCGCTGCCCGAGAGCGCGAACTCCTTCTCGATGATCTTCTGGGTCAGCACGAACCAGGAGTGCGAGGAGCCCGTTCCGGCGAGGTGCTCGAGCGTGCCGAGCGTGTCGAAGCCCGGGTAGAGGGGCACCGGCAGCCGGTGCCCGGTCGCATCGAACCAGAGCGAGGACGGGCCCGGCAGGATGCGGATGCCGTGCAGCGGCCACACCGGGTCGAAGTTCGTGATGCCCTCGGTGTAGTGCCACATGCGGTCGCGGTTCACCAGCCGGGCCCCCGCGGCCTCCGAGATGGGCAGCATGCGGCCGTCGACGTGCGCCGGCACACCCGACAGCATCGCGGCTGGCGGCTGACCCATTCGCGAGGGCCAATACTCGCGCACCAGGTCCTGGTTGCCGCCGATCCCGCCCGATGCGACGACGACCGCGGGGGCTCGCAGCTCGAACTCGCCGACCTCGTCGCGGTTGCTCGGCTGCCCGCGGCCGGCCGGATCGTCGCCGAGGACCGCGCCGCGGACGCCGACGACCGCGCCGTCTTCGACGATGAGCTCGTCGACCCGGTGCCGGTGCCGGATCGTCACGAGCCCCGCCGCCTCGCCGGCGCGGACCCGCGCGATGAAGGGCGCCAGCACGCCCGGGCCGGTGCCCCACGTGATGTGGAAGCGCGGGACCGAGTTGCCGTGCCCCGACGGCCGCCCGTCGCCGCGTTCGGCCCACCCGACCACGGGGAAGAAGCGCACGCCCTTCTCGTGCAGCCAGGCCCGCTTCTCGCCCGCCGCGAAGTCGAGGTAGGCGTCGGCCCACCGGCGCCCCCAGAGGTCCTCGTCGCGGTCCCACGCGGCCGTGCCGACCCAGTCCTGGCGGGCGAGCTCGAGCGAGTCCTTCACGCCCATGCGACGTTGCTCGGGGGAGTCGACGAGGAACAGGCCGCCGAACGACCAGTGTGCCTGGCCGCCGAGGCTCGCGGCCGGCTCCTGCTCGACGATGATGACGCGCTTGCCCGCGTCGACGAGTTCGGACGCGGCGACGAGGCCCGCCAGGCCGGACCCGACGATGATGGCATCGGGGGTGGATGCAGCGACGGAAGCGGCCACGGTGACTCCTTCGTCTCGGCCGGTGACGGCGGTGGAGCGGCGGTGCTCAGTCCTCGAAGGTGTTCACCATCGCGAACGCCGCGCGCTGCAGGTAGTCCCAGAGGGTCTCCTCGGCGAGCGGGGGGAGCTCAAGCGTATCGACCGCAGCGCGCATGTGCGCGAGCCAGCGGTCGCGCGCGTCGGGATTGACCTTGAACGGCAGGTGCCGCATGCGCAGTCGCGGGTGGCCGCGCTCGGCGCTGTACGTGCCCGGCCCGCCCCAGTACTGCTCGAGGAACAGCTGCAGCCGGCGTGCGGCCGGCCCCAGGTCCTCCTCGGGGTACATGGGCTTCAGCACGGGGTCGTCGGCGACGCCGCGGTAGAACTCGGTCACGAGCTTCTCGAAGGTCGCGCTCCCGCCGACCGACTCGTAGAACGATTGGCCGAGCGCCGGCCCGTGCTCGCTGCCGCGGAGCGGCAGGTCCGCCGGGCGGACCGGTCCGCGCGCCTCGGGCGGCGTGACCGGCTCTCGAGCTCCGGATGCCTCGGGCGGCACGGATGCCTCGGGCGGTACGGATGCCTCGGGCGGTACGGATGCCTCGGGCGGCACGGATGCTTCGGGCGGTACGGATGCCTCGGGCTGCAGCGGCGGCATCATGAGGAGCCTTCGCTCGGCGGGGTCGGCGGTGTGGGCGGGTTCGTCGAGCTCTTCGGCATCCGCGGCAGTCGCGGCGCGCGAAGCGCCTTCGGCTTCTTCGCGGTGCCGCCCTCGGGCAGCACCGTGCTCGCCGTCTTCGGCGGTCGTGCGCCCTTCACGCGGGTCGCGCCCTCGAGCCCGGTGAGCACGACCGAGGCGAGGCTCGGCGTCTTGACGTCCATGCGATCGAGGGTGCGCTTGAGACGCACACGCAGTTCGCGCGCGACGTCGTCTTTCGCGGTGGCCCTGACCTTCATGACCACGCGGATCACCATGGCCTCGTCTGAGATCGACTCGAGGCCCCAGACTTCGGGCTTCTCCACGATGCGCGAGCGCCACTTGGGCGTCTGCGCGAGCTCGTTGGCCGACTTCAGGAACTCGGACTCGACCTCGTCGATGTCGGCGTCGTACGGCACGGCGAGGTCCACGATCACGCGCGCCCAGCCCTGAGACAGGTTGCCCACGCGCAGGATCTCACCGTTCCTGACGAACCAGAGCGTGCCGTTCACGTCGCGGACGGTGGTCACCCGGATCCGCACCTCTTCGACGATGCCCGTCGCCGGCCCGAGGTCGACGATGTCGCCGACGCCGAGCTGGTCCTCGACGACCATGAAGAGGCCGTTGAGCGCGTCCTTCACGATGTTCTGCGCGCCGAAGCCCAGGCCGGCGCCGATGGCCGCGGAGAGCAGCGCGAACGAGCCGAGGATCTCGGCATTGATGGTCGCCACGATCATGAGGGTGACGATGATGAACAGGGTCACATTGACGATGTTCGTGAGCACCGAGCCCAACGTGCGGGTGCGCTGCACGACGCGGACGGTCGCGAGCGGCGAGGCCAGCAACGCCTGGGTGTCGGTGACGTCCTGCTTCTTCTTGACGCCCGAGACGACCCGATTCACGACCCGTTGGATGACGAAGTGCAGCAGCCAGCGCACCAACAGCGCGATGCCGACGATCACGAGGACCGCGACGAGCTTGCCGACGATGGTGCCCCAGTTCTCAGCCCACCAGATACCGAGCTCGGTCCAGAAATCGACGCTCAGAGGTGATTCCTCGGGGACGGGGGTTTCCAGGCGCATGGTTCCGGAGTTTAGTTGCCCTCGGCTGGGAGCTCGGAGAGCGCCCGCGCGTCGAACGCGCGTGCGGCGAGCGCACGGTCGAGTTCGGCGAGCTGTTCTGCGACGAGCCGAGCGAGAGGCGCCGGCTCGGGGTTGGCCGCGAGCCACGCGCGCGCCCGCTCGGCGAGTTCGGCATCGACGAGCGGCGCGGGGAAGAGTCTCGTGACGATGAGCGCCGCCATGTTGAAGCTGCGCTCGGCCCAGATCATCCGGAGCATCCCGAAGTACTCGTCGACGACCGGCGCGAGCAGCGTCGCGGGCATGGCACGCCGCCAGCCGTCGGCGATCGCGCGTGCGGCATCGTTCGACAGTGAGCGATCGGTCGCGACCCGCCGCCACGCGGCATCCTTGACGATCGGGTCCGGACGAGCGGCGCGCGCCGTCTCGGCGAGGAGCCGACCCTTCGACGTGTCGTCGGCGTCGAGCGCGCGCTGGATCTCCTGCTCGTCGCCGGCCCCCAGCGCGGCCCGCGCGATCACGAGCTCCCAGCGCAGGTCGAGATCGATCGTGAGGCCGGGCAGGAGCGACGAGCCGTCGAGCAGCGTGCCGAGCACTTCGGCGTGTGCCGCGGTCGACGCGATCCGTGTGAACGCCTTCGCGAACTGGAGCTGCGCGTCGGAACCCGGCTCGGCGAGCTCGGTCTGCGCCCAGATCGCGTCTCCGGCCTCGGCGGCGACCACGTCGCGGTGCTCGTGCGCGACGTACTTCGCCAGTGCGAGCTCGAGGCGGGCGAGCGTGAGCCCGCGTGCCGACGACTGCGACTCATGCCCGATGCTGCGGAGCACGAGCCGCACGAAGTCGGTCGCGGCCAGCTCCGCATCGCGGAGGGCGTCCCAGGCCGAGCCGAGCACGACCGCCCGGGCGACGGGATCGGCGATCTCGGCGAGGTGCGCCACGGCCGTGCGGAACGATCGGTCGTCGAGTCGGACCTTCGCGTAGGTCAGGTCGTCGTCGTTCACGAGCAGCAGATCGGGCCGGAATCGCCCGACCAGGCCGGCGACCTCGGTCGAGGCGCCGTCGATGTCGAGCTCGACGCGGTGGGTGCGGGTGAGTCGGCCGTCCACGAGGTCGTAGCAGCCGACCGCGACCCGATGCGGCCGGAGCGTCGGATTCGCCGACCCGGCGGTCTGTTCGATGCGCGCCGCCGTGATGATCTCGCGAGCCTCAGCGTCGCCCTCGGCGGGTCCGGCACCGGCCGGCGCCGTCGTCTCGAGCACGACGCGCAGGGTGTTGACGCCCGCCGTCTCCAGCCAGAGCGCCGCCCACCGGCTCAGTTCCCGGCCCGACGCGAGCTCGAGCTCGCGGAGGAGGTCGGCGAGCGTGGCATTGCCGCCGGCGTTGGCTGCGAGGTACGCGCCGACGCCGCGCTGGAACTCGTCGAGCCCCACCCAGGCGACGAGCTGCTTCAACACCGACGCGCCCTTGTCGTAGGTGATCGCGTCGAAGTTCACCTCGACGTCGCCCGTGGTGTCGATGGTCGCCACGATCGGGTGTGTGGTCGGCAGCTGGTCCTGCTCGGCGGCCTGGGTCTTCTCGTCGTTCGCGAACGTCGCCCACGCCCCCGTGAATTCGGTCATGCGTGAGCTGGCGAACGTGGCAGCCCAGGTCGCGAAGGACTCGTTCAGCCACAGGTCGTTCCACCAGCGCATGGTCACCGAGTTGCCGAACCACATGTGGCTGAGTTCGTGCAGGACGACGCTCGCGCGCTGCTCGCGACGGGCGTCGGAGACGCGCGCGCGGAACAGATACGACTCGTTGAACGTCACGGCCCCGACGTTCTCCATCGCACCCCAGTTGTACTCGGGTACGAAGATCTGGTCGTACTTGCCGTACGGGTACGGCACGCCGAACGCGGACTCGTAGAACTCGAGACCGCGCTGGACGAGCGGGAACATGACGTCGGGCTCGGCGTACTGCGCGAGCGATCGGCGGGTGAACAGCCCGAGCGGCACCTCGCGTCCGTCGCTGCTCGTCGCGCTGCCGTGCCAGCTCGCGTACGGTCCGGCGATGAGCGCGACGATGTAGCTCGAGATCGCCGGACCGGTCTCGAAGGACCAGGTCGCGTGCGCCGCGCCCGGGTCGCCGCCCGGCTCGTCTCGGTCGCCCACCGTCGGCACAGGTTCGGGACTCGGTGCGTTGCTCAGCACTGTCCAGTGCGCCGGCGCGGTGACCGTGAACCGCACGGCCGCCTTCAGATCCGGCTGATCGAACACCGCGAACACCCGGTTGGCCTCGGCGACCGCGAACTCCGTGTACAGGTACGTCTCACCGTCGACCGGGTCGACGAATCGATGCAGCCCCTCGCCGGTGTTCGTCGTCGCATTGGTCGAGACCATCCGGAGCTCATTGACCTCGTCGAGGTCGTCGAGCCGGATGCGCCAGCCGTCGGAGACCTCGGCCGGTTCGAGGCGCCGGCCGTTCAGCTCGATCTCGTGCACCTCGGTCGTCGTGGCCTCGATGAACGTCGAGCCGCCGCGCACCGCACCGAAGCGCGCCACGGTCTCCGCGCGGAAAGCGCCGTCGTCGCGCGTGAGGTCGAGGGTGACCTCGTACGACGGCTCGCGCACGAGTGCGGCTCGCGCCTCGGCTTCGACGCGGCTGAGCTCAGGGCGGGGCATGCGGACCTCCCGTGGTCGCGAGCTGGGTGACGACGCGGCCGCCGGCTCAGCCGGCGTCGCGCTGCTGCACGGTCAGCGCCCGCTCGATTCCCGCGAGGTTCTCGATCACGAGTCGGCGCAGCGCGGGGATCCCGGGGTTCGCGTCGAGCCACGCGCGGCTTGCCGACACGAGCTCCGCGTTCGCGAGCGGGGCGGGGTACAGCAGGTCGACGAGCTTCTCGGCGATCGCGTAGCTGCGCTCGTTCCAGATCCGTTCGATCATGTCGAAATACCGGCTCACGAACGGCGCCAGCAGCGACGTGTCGTCGGCGCGGAGGAATCCGGCCGCGGTGGAGCGCACCACCGAGTTCGTCGCGGTGTCGACGTCGATGAGCGACGCCCACGCGCGTTCCTTCGCCTCGTTCGTCGGAATCGCGGCCCGCGCGTGCGCGGCCGACTCTTGACCCGTCGCCGTGTTGTCCTCGGCGAGCCGGGCATCGATGTCGGCGTCGCCGGCTCGACCGGCGGCCGCGAGCGCGATCAGTAGCTCCCAGCCGAGGTCCGTGTCGACCGCGAGCCCGTCGAGCGACAGCTCGCCCGCGTAGAGCGCGGCGAGGTCGTCGACGTGGCTGCCGGCCTCGGCGATGGCGGCGAAGTTCTTCACGAACTGGAACTGCGCGTCGCTGCCGGCCTCGGCCGCGCGAGCGAGCTCCCAGAGCCCATCGGCGAGCCGGCGGCGCGCCTCAGCGCGCTTCGTCGGTGCCACGTACGAGCTCGCCGTGAGCTGCGCGTTCGCGAGCACGATGCGGAGCGTGGTCGACTCGGTCTCGCTCGCGATGTTGCCGAGCACGAGCTCGAGGTAGTCGCTCGCGCTCGTCTCGGCGTCGCGGGTCGCGTCCCACACCGAGCTCAGCACGAGGGCGCGGGCGAGCGGGTCCTCGATCGCCGACAGGTTCTCGAGGGCGACCCGATGGGACGACTCGTCGAGGCGGATCTTCGCGTACGCGAGGTCGTCGTCGTTCAGCAGCACGAGGTCGGGGCGGGCGCGCCCGACGAGCTCGGCGACCTCGGTGCGCTCGCCGTCGACGTCGAGCTCGACGCGGTGCTCGCGCACGAGCCGGCCGTCACGCAGGTTGTAGAACCCGATCGCGAGCCGGTGCGGGCGGATCGTCGGGTGGTCGGCCGGCGCGGACTGCAGCACCGTGAACGACGAGATCGTGCCCGAGCCATCCGTCGCGATCTCAGGACGCAGCGTGTTGACGCCCGCGGTCTCGAGCCAGAGCGCGCCCCATTCGGAGAGGTCGCGGCCGCTCGCGGTCTCGAGCTCGGCGAGCAGATCGGCGAGCGTCGTGTTGCCCCACGCGTGCGTCTTGAAGTACGCCGAGACGCCCGCGAAGAACGCGTCGACGCCGACCCAGGCGGCCAGCTGCTTGAGCACCGAACCGCCCTTGGCGTACGTGATGCCGTCGAAGTTGACCTGCACGTCTTCGAGGTCGTTGATCGTCGCGACGACGGGGTGGGTCGAGGGCAGCTGGTCCTGCCGGTACGCCCAGCTCTTCTCCATCGAGTTGAACGTGGTCCAGGCGTTGGTCCACTCTGTCGCCTCGGCCGTCGCGATGGTCGACGCCCACTCGGCGAACGACTCGTTCAGCCACAGGTCGTTCCACCACTTCATGGTCACGAGGTCGCCGAACCACATGTGGGCGAGCTCGTGCAGGATCGTGACGACCCGGCGCTCGCGGATGGCGTCGGTGACCTTCGAGCGGAACACGTACACCTCGGTGAAGGTGACGGCTCCCGCGTTCTCCATGGCGCCCGCGTTGTACTCGGGCACGAACAGCTGGTCGTACTTGTCGAACGGGTAGGGCACGTCGAACTTGGACTCGAAGTAGGCGAAGCCCTGCTTGGTCTTCTCGAAGATGTAGTCGGCGTCGAGGTACTGCGAGAGGCTCTTTCGGCTGTACACGCCGAGGGGGATGACCCGGCCGTCGGAGCTCGTTAGCTCGTCGCGCACGACGTCGTACGGGCCCGCGATGAGCGCCGTGATGTAGCTCGAGATGCGGGGGGTCGGCCCGAACGCCCACGTCTTCGCGCCCTCGTGCGCGTCGGTGGGCTCGGGCGTCGGCTGGTTCGACACGACCTGCCAGTGCGCGGGCGCGGTCACCGTGAACCGGAACGCCGCCTTCAGGTCGGGCTGCTCGAACACCGCGAACATGCGCCGCGAGTCGGGCACCTCGAACTGCGTGTAGAGGTACGCCTCGCCGTCGACCGGGTCGACGAAGCGGTGCAGGCCCTCACCGGTGTGCATGTAGCGGCCGTCAGCGACCACGACGAGCTCGTTCTCGGCTGCCAGGCCGGGCAGCTGGATGCGCACGCCGTCGCTCACCTCGGCCGGGTCGAGCGCGGCGCCGTTCAGCGTCACCGAGTGCACGGTCGCGGTGATCGCGTCGATGAACGTCGAGGCGCCCTCGGCCGCGCTGAATCGCACGGTCGTCGTGCTGCGGAACACGTCGGGACCTGTGGTCACGTCGAGCACGACGTCGTAGTCGTGCACGGTCACGAGCGCGGCGCGCTCCTCGGCTTCGATGCGGGTGAGGTTCTCTCCAGGCACGTCCAGTCTCCAGCTACGTCGCGAACGGATGACTCGCCCGCGCTTGTGGCGCCGGGCGAACGGAGTTCAGCCTAGCCCCGGGCTCCGGCCGAGGCATCCGCTCATGCCAGACTTGCTCCCATGCGCATCCACATCGCGACCGACCACGCCGGCCTCGAGTTCAGCCGCACCCTCGTCGACCACCTGACCAACGCCGGTCACGAGGTCGTCGACCACGGCCCGACCTCGTACGATGCGCTCGACGACTACCCCGCGTTCTGCATCAACGCCGCGCAGGCGGTCGCCCGTGACCAGGCGGCCGGCGTGCACACGCTCGGCATCGTGTTCGGCGGTTCGGGCAACGGCGAGCAGATCGCCGCCAACAAGGTCCGCGGCATCCGGGCCGCGCTCGTGTGGAGCATGGACACCGCGCTGCTCGCCCGCCAGCACAACGACGCGAACGTCATCTCGATCGGTGCGAGACAGCACACCGTCGAAGAGGCGATCCGCTACATCGACGCCTTCATCGCCGAGCCGTTCTCGGGCGACGAACGGCACGCGCGCCGCATCGCCCAGCTCGCCGAGTACGAGCAGACCGGCGACATCGCCGGCAAGGGCGTGGACCACCCCGAGGCGTAAGCCCGAAGTCGCAGAAGGAGGGGCGATGCCCGAGGGGCACTCCGTCCACCGCATCACCCGGCAGTTCGAGCGGAACTTCGTCGGGCATGTCGTCCGTGCGTCGAGCCCGCAGGGGCGGTTCGCGGTGGGCGCTGCCGAGCTCGACGGCCGCCGCATGGTCGACGCGCGCGCGGTCGGCAAGCAGATGTTCCTCGGGTTCGAGGGGGACGTGTGGCTGCGCGTGCACCTCGGCATGTACGGCGCGTGGGACTTCGCCGGTGAGATCCTCATGGACGCGACCATCGCCTCGGCCAACGGTCGCATGGGGCAGACGAACCAGCGCGGGACGTTCCTCGACGGACCGAACCCCGATGCCGTGGTGTTCGACTCGGCGGGCGAGAACTCGCTCACGTCGATCGGCGCGCCGCGGCGTGCCCGGCTGCGCATGTCGGAGTCCGAGAAACCCGGCGCCGACGTCGAGTCGTTTCCTCCGGAGCCGGTGGGGGCGGTGCGCGTGCGCCTGCTCACCGAGACGATCGTCGCCGACCTGCGCGGCCCGACGGCCTGCGAGGTGCTGAACCCGGCACAGGTCGAGGCGATCGTCGCGAAGCTCGGTCCCGATCCGCTGCTCGACGGCGGCATCGAGGCCGAGGTGCGGTTCACGACCGCGATCCGGAAGAAGGCGACGCCCATCGGGCTGCTGCTCATGGATCAGAACGTCGTCGCGGGCATCGGCAACGTCTATCGCGCCGAGCTGCTGTTCCGGGCACGGCAGAACCCGCACACGCCCGGCCGCGATGTGCCTGAGGAGCATGTGCGCCATCTCTGGCACGACTGGACGAAGCTGCTGCGCATCGGCGTGGAGACCGGTCAGATGATGACCATGGACGATCTCGACGAGGAGGCCTACCGGGCCGCGCTCGCCAACCGCGACGACCGGCACTGGGTCTACAAGCGCGAGGGGCTGCCGTGCCGCGTCTGCGGCACGAACGTGGTGCTCGAAGAGATGGGCGCCCGCAAGCTGTACTGGTGCCCCTACTGCCAGGCCTGAAGGGGATCCGATGCCTGAGGTGACCGGGGCGCGCGCGGGCGCGCTGGTGCTCGAGGGAGGGCGGCTGCCCGGTGCGCCCGAGGCCGTCGACGTGCTGCTCGACGGCGGCCGGGTGATCGAGCTCGTGCCGGACGGCGCACCGCTGACCGGCGCCGCCGCCGCGCGTGCCGAGCGGATCGCGCTCGGCGGCCGGTGGATCGTGCCCGGCCTGTACGACCGGCATGTGCACCTGTCGCAGTGGGCCATGGTGTCCAGGCGGCTCGACCTCGCGACGGCGTCGTCTGCGGCCGCGGCAGCGACGCTCGTCGCGGGCGAGATCGGGCGCGGGGCCGGCGAGATCGCCGGGTTCGGGTACCGCGACGGGTTGTGGCCGGATGCCCCGTCGCTCGAGCTGCTCGACGCGGCGGCCGGCGACGTGCCCGTCGTGCTCGTCTCCGCCGACCTCCACGCCTGCTGGCTGAACTCGGCGGCGGCCCGACGGCACGCCGTGTCTCCTGGCACCGACGGCGTGCTGCGCGAGGACGAGTGCTTCCGGCTCGTGCGCGAGCTCGACGACATCGCCGACACCGTGCTCGACCAGTGGGTCGCCGAGGCCGCGACGCGTGCGGCGGCCAGGGGCGTGGTCGGCGTCGTCGACTACGAGATGCGGTGGAACCGCGACGACTGGGCTCGGCGCGCCGCCGGTGGCGCCTTTCCGTTGCGCGTCGCCTTCGGGGTGTATCCGCAGCACCTCGACCGGGCGATCGACGAGGGTCTGCGCACGGGCGAGCCCGTTCCCGGTACCGGTGGACTCGTGACCGTGGGCGGCGCCAAGGCGATCACCGACGGGTCGCTGAACACCCGGACCGCGTGGTGTTTCGACCCGTACCCCGGCCTCGAGGGCCACGCGCACCCCGCAGGGCTCGCGACCGTGACCTACGACGAGCTCGTGCCCCTCATGCGACGCGCCCACGACGGTGGGCTCACGCCCGCCGTGCACGCCATCGGCGACCGTGCGAACGCCCGCGTGCTCGACGCGTTCGAGGCCGTCGGCTGCCGTGGGTCGATCGAGCACGCGCAGCTGCTCAGACACGGCGACGTGGCGCGCTTCGCGCGGCTCGGCATCGTCGCGAGCGTGCAGCCCGAGCACGCGATGGACGATCGCGACGTCGCCGACCGGTACTGGCGCGGCCGCACCGATCGCGCGTTCATGCTCGCCGAGCTGGCCGCGGCCGGGGTGGAGCTCGCGCTCGGCTCCGACGCGCCCGTGGCGCCGCTCGACCCCTGGGTCGCGATCGCCGCGGCCGTGGGCCGGTCGCGCGACGGGCGTGCGCCGTGGCATCCGGAGCAGGCGATCGACGTGCGCGTCGCGCTCGCCGCGTCCACCGGCGGTGCGGGCGCCGAGGTGCGGGTCGGCGGGTCGGCCGATCTCACCGTCGTCGAGCTCGACCCGTTCACCGCGACGATCGACGAGCTGCGTGGCATGCCCGTCGCGGCCACCTTCGTGGGCGGGCGCAGCACGCACTCGTCGCTCGGCTGAAGCGCTCGAGGCAGACGAGCGGAGGGCGCTCGGGGGATAACCCCCGGCGCGATCCGGTCGGCCACCGGATGTGGCGGCGGGCGCGCGTTCGCGAGGCTGGAGGCACACTTCGCCCCGGGCCCGCGCCGTTCGCGCACCCACGTGGGACGATGACGGAAGAAGGAACCATCATGACCACAGACACCGGTACCGCACCCGCTCCCGCAGCGGCGGTGACCCGCCCGGCGGACGAGCGCAGAGAACTCGGCTACGGCCGGCTCTGGGCCGCCGTGCCCAGGGAGCTCGGCTTCCTGATCCTCACGATGCCGATCGCGATCATCGGACTCTCAGTGCTCGCGACCGTGTTCTTCACCGGACTCGGACTGGTCGCGATCGTCGTCGGTATCTTCCTGATGGTCGGCGCGTTCTTCATCGCCCGCGGCTTCGGCACGCTCGAGGTCATCCGCCTCGAATGGGCGGGGAGCCCTTCGATCCGTCGACCCGACTGGTCGCGCGACAGCCGTGAGCAGGGTTTCTGGCGCTCGGCGTTCTCGCCGTTCGTCGACGGGCACTACTGGCTGTACCTGCTGCACACCCTCGTCGTGAACCCCATCGTCAGCATCGTGACGTGGACGTTCACGATCGTGTGGGTCTCGGTCGCCCTGGGCGGCACGACCGGCTGGATCTGGCAACGGTTCATTCCCGAGGGGGACCGGACGTTCTGGCTCAACGAGTGGCTCGTGGAACGGTTCACGGGCGGCACGGTCAGCTACGATCCGGTCGTCGGGGAGCGCATCCTCGAGTTCGTGCTCGGCCTCATCTTCCTCGCGACTCTGCCGTACGTGTTCCGCGGGCTCACGCTGCTGCACGACGTGATCGCGCGCGGCATGCTCGGCGCCTGGCGTTCGGAGGCGCTGCAGCGCGAGGTCGTCGCACTCTCCGCCTCGCGCGGGGCGGCGGTGCAGGCCGAGGACACGTCGCTGCGGCGGCTCGAGCGCGACATCCACGACGGGCCGCAGCAGCGGCTCGTGCGGCTGCAGATGGACCTCGCGACCATCGAGCGGCGCCTCGACCAGGACCCCGGCGAGGCGAAGGCGCTCGTCGGCGAGGCGCGCGACCAGGCCCGGGAGGCGCTCGACGAACTGCGCGCGCTCTCGCGCGGGTTCGCGCCGCCCCTCCTGCAAGACCGCGGCCTCGCCAGCGCGCTCGCCTCGCTCGCGAGCCGGAGCACCGTACCGGTCACGTTCGAGGACGCGATCGCGGCGGATGCCCCGCTGCCGGCGTCGATCGAACGCAACGCGTACTTCGTGGCCGCCGAGTTGCTGACGAACGTCACGAAGCACGCCGACGCGACCGCCGTGCGGCTGCGGATCGCGACCCGAGACGAGGGCTCGGCCGGGCACTGGCTCGATCTGTGGGTCACCGACAACGGGCGAGGCGGCGCGACGACCGCGCCGGGACACGGGCTCGCCGGCCTCGAGGAGCGCGTGCGCGGGCTGCGCGGGCAGCTCGTCGTGACGAGCCCGGTCGGCGGGCCCACCTCGATCGGGGCGCACATCCCGTACGTGCCTGCGTCGGTCGAGTAGCGGGCGCCGGCGAGCGCCCGCGAGCGCATCGAGACCCGGCGGGCTGGTCTCAGGATCGGCTCGCCGGGTCTCGACGCGCGTGCGCCCTCGTCGCCCGCTCCTCGACGACGAGGCATGCCCGACGAGGCATGCCCGACGCCGAGGCATCCGCTCGCCCCTCGCTACGCTTGACGGGTGACCGACCCCCGCCCGCTCCGTGTCGTGCTCGCCGAAGACTCCGTGCTGCTGCGCGAGGGACTCGTGCGACTGTTCGACGAGGCGGGATTCGAGACCGCGGGCGCGTACGGCGACGCGGACACGCTGATCGCGGAGGTCGCCGAGACCCGCCCTGACGTCGCGGTGCTGGATGTGCGCATGCCGCCGAGCTTCCGTGACGAGGGCGTGCGCGCCGCGATCGCGCTCCGCCGCGGCTGGCCGAAGCTCGGTGTCCTGCTGCTCAGCCAGTACGTCGAGGGCACCTATGCGCACGAGCTGCTCGCCTCCGGCGACGGCGGCATGGGGTATCTGCTGAAGGACCGCGTCGCCTCGCTCGAGGAGCTGAAGGACGCGGTCGAACGCGTCAGCGCGGGCGGCACGGTCCTCGACCCGCAGGTCGTGAAGGAGCTGCTGTCGCGCCGCGGCGACCCGCTCGCGAGCCTCACACCCCGCGAGCGCGAGGTGCTCGAGCTCATGGCCGAGGGCCGGACGAACACCGGCATCGCGACCCAGCTGTTCATCGGGGTCGGCGCGGTCGAGAAGAACGTGACGGCGATCTTCCAGAAGCTCGGCCTCGAGGACTCGGGCACCGATCATCGGCGGGTCCTCGCCGTGCTCGCGTGGTTGCAGCGCTGAACCGGCTCGCCCGCTACTCGGGCGGCGTGCGCTTCAGCGGCGCGTGCTCGCGGAACGACCGCAGATAGAGGCGCTGGCCGCGCGCGAGCGCGAGCACGATCGCGGCGACGCCCACCACGACCCCGACCGTCACGGCGAGCCAGATCGCCCCGCCCAGAGCGGCGACGAGGCCGCCCGAGAACAGTCCCGCGACGACCGCCGTGACGACCGTGATGATCATCATCGAACTGCCGAAGACGACCGTCAGGTCGGTTCTCGGGTAGAAGAAATGGTAGGTGCGGGTGACGCCGTCGACGTCGTCGTAGGGCGAGGCCATGAAGTACGGCTCGAGGTCGGGCGCCAGATCGAGGTACGCGCCCCGCAACCGGTTCATGGCGACGACGTACATCATGTCCTCGGTCGCCGTGTTGAACGCCCGGACGCACGTGATCACCCCGAGGCAGAGCAGCAGGAACAGGATGCCGAGCGCGGCCACGCCGAACCACCCGCGGAACCCCGTCGCCTGGCCGAGCACGCCGAGCGAGATGAGTCCGGCCGACACGAGCGTCAGGAAGATCGCGATGCGGGTGAGCACCTCGCTCTGCGTGGTCGAGCGTGACGCGAGCAGGCTCCAGTGCTCGGTGGCGAGCAGCTGGGCGCGCAGCGCCTTCTGCGCGTCGGTGAGCTCGGAGCGTTCGCCGCGTCGGTCGTGGTTCCCGGGAGACGGCTCGGGCCCGGATGCATCCGCCGCCATGGCGGCATTCTGCACCCGGGCCCGAGTGGCCGCATCCTTTCTCGGATGCGCGTGTGTCGGTGTGGTCAGTTCACGCTGAGGTGCGCGGACAGGAACCAGCGGTCCTTGTCGAGCGTCTGGCGGATCGAGATCGCGATGTCCTGGCTGGCCGGGTCGAGCTCGGCGAGGCCGGTGATCGCGGCGTTGACCTTCTCGGTCGCGAGATCGATCTGCGCGACGACGTCGGCGATGGTCTCGTCAGCCTGCTTGAAGCCGGCCTTGGGGGCGGTCGCACCCGACTTCGCGACGGTCTCGAGGCGGGCATCGATCGGCAGTCCGAGCGCGATCACGCGCTCGGCGGCGAGATCGGCCGCGTCCTGCGCGTGCTCGACGACCTGGTCGAGGTACTCGTGCACCTCGATGAAGTTGTGGCCGCGCACGTGCCAGTGCGCCTGCTTGCCGTTCACGGCGAGCGCGACGAGCTGGTGGACGACGGGGGTGAGGAACTGGGCGACGCCCGAGGCCACCTCGGGGTTGGCGCTGGCGTACGGAGCGGTCTTGGTGTCGGTCATCGGTTCCACCCTTCCGTGGTTGTTCCGTGGTCGGTGATGAGTGCAACGCTACGCGGATGCCCAGGTATTTCAAGGAAGGACAGGCTCGGCTCACCCCGATGCGGACCGTGGTCTCCGAGCGGTGCGGTACGGGTTCGCGGGCGTGTTCTGCGCATTCTTCAGGATGCTGACCAGCTACCGATACTTCCGAACCTATTCTGAAGTACCATGGTCGTTGTGCTTGCCACGACATCGTCCCAGTCCGGCCGGACGTTCCAGTCCTCCGATCTCAGCCGCCATGCGCCGAGGGTCTTCGCTGCCGCCGAGGATCACCCCGTCGATGTCACTCGACGTGACGGTGAGGACCTCGTACTGATGACCAAGCGCGAGGCGACTGCGCGTGAGCAGCTGCTGCAGTTCGCCGCCCAACTCATCGCCGTCGCGATCGACGACCGCGGCACCCTCGCCGAACGGATGTCGAACAGCTATCCCTGGATGCTCGCGCTCAGCCCGTCCGATCGTGCGGAATGTGCACGAAACCTCGTGGACGCCGCCCGCGCCTCGTTCTCCACGGGTGAGGCGCATCTCGCAATCGCCGAGCTGACCTCCTGGAAGGAGACCGCGACAGCAATCGCTGCCGGTCTCGGTGACGTGCGCGTCGACTGGTTCGAGTACGACAAGCCGGTCGAGCGCCCCTGACAATGGCGAAAGAGCGAGCCGTCGAGCGACCGACCAAGAAGAGCGAATTCGAGATACGCTTCGCCTCGGCGCAAGCTCAGCGCGGTTGGAGCGACCTGCGTGCGACGATCCGCGGACCGCTTGCCGACGCGTGGGACTTCCTGACGCGGACGCCTCTTGCGACGACGCCGACGAACTATCCCCTGAGAGGCGCGTTGGGTACGGTCACCAGGAGTGGCGAGTCGCATCATCGCTGGCAGCATAAGCCCACGGCACAGGGCGACGCCCGCATCTGGTTCTTCGTCGAGGGCCAGGTGGTATTCCTTGAACAGGTGCACACGCATCACCCGAACGCGACGAAGTAGTTCGCGAGTCAAGCGAGCCCAGTACCGCGGTGGACCTCGACGATGCGGGCGAGGCCGGGGGAGTCCGGGTCGTCGGCGATCGGGCGGTCGGCCATGAACTGGCGGATGATGTGGGCGAGCTCGCCCGGATGGCTGAAATTGATCGCGTGCGCGGCGCCCTCGATGACGACGACGAGCACGTCCGTGTCGATGTGGGCCACGACCTCGTGCACGCGGTCGAGCGGGGGCATGAGTGGGTCGCGGTCGCCGAGGACCGCGAGGGTCGGGATGGGAAGCGCGAGCAGGCGCTGGAGCGTCGGGTAGCGCATGAGGGAGTCGAACATCCGTGCCGTGCTGGTCAGGCCGAACTTGAGATAGTCGGGTGCGGCGACGCCGACCATGCTGCGGGGTTCGCGGCCGCCGTCGCGCGCGAGCTGCGCCATCGCCCGGACCAGCGGCTGATTGTGGAGGCCGCCGGCCGGCGAGACGAGGATCGCGCGCTCGAGCCGATCGGGATAGAGGTGTGCGAACTCGCAGATGACGGGGCATCCCATCGAGTTGCCGACGAGGGTGACGCGCTCGACCTGCCGGTCATCGAGGAAACGTGCGGCTGCGTCTGCCAGATCGGGCACGTCGAGCTCGCGTCGCGAGCGGCGGCCGCTGCGCCCGAACCCGGGAAGGTCGGGCACGAGGGTGTGGAAATCGCCGTCGAGCAGCTCGGCGGTGGGCAAGAGATAGCGGCCCGAGAGTCCGAACCCGTGCACGTGCATCATGACCGGGGCGCCGGGTGGCGGTTCGGCCGATTCGCGGTAGAAGACGTCGACCCCATCGACGGTGGTCCAGCGCTCGGCGAGACGCGACTGCGGATGCTTCGGCGTGCGCCGAGTGCGGTGTCGGTTCGAGGTCGATTCGGTTGCGGCCATGGCGATCATCCCCGTGAGGAACGTCCCACCGTGGGCCGCGGATGTCAAGCGTCTTCTACGCGCGGAGGCCGGGCGAGCCCATGAGGCGCTCGGGGGTGATCCGGATGACGACGCGGTTCGGGTTCTCGCCAGGCTGACGGTAGCGCTGGGCGTAGAGCTCGACGGCGAGGGCGATCGCTTCGGGGTCGCGCTCGATCTCGGCTCGGCCGGCGATGCTGAGCCACTGCCGGCCTTCGACTTGCGCGACCGTGGCGCGCGGATCGCGCTCGAGGTTGCGGACCTTCTGGCTGCGGTCGTTGGTGGTGATGCGGACGAAGCCGTCATCGCCGAGGGTGAAGCCCACGGCGACGACGTGGATGTCGCCGCGTGGGCCGATCGTCGAGAGGGTCGCGAGGTGCCGGTCGGCGAGGAACCGCCTGCCTTCGTCGGTCAGCGCACGGAGCGCGGTGGCGGGATCGGCGGAGGGCGCGTCGATGGTCACCGGACAAGTATCACAGTCTCCGCATGGAGGCGAGCGTGATCGGGCGGTCGCCGAACCAGCCGCGCAGGATCAGCACCAGTGCGGTGCCGGAGAGTATGCCGTCGGTGATCACGCCTCGATCGTGTCGGCGGCGAGTCTTCGCACCTGCGGGTACGACCACGTGCCGTCGAGGATCGTCTCGCCGGGCGTGTAGAGGCGGAACACGAGGCGGAACGCGGCATCCGGGGCGGGCAACCAGTTCGAGCGCGCGACGGATTCTGTCGGCTCGTCACGGGCGATGGTGATCGTGAGCGATCCGTCGTCCGCGTACTCGATGCCCGCGGTGCGGTCGCCGAGGGAGTATCGGTCAATGGGGTTGGCGACCAGATAGTAGTTCGGAATGTCGTACAGGGTGATCGACCAGAATGCGTCGACGGGCGGCGGCGAAGGGATCACGATCGTGTACGTGGAGTCGCCGGTCAGAGGCGCTCCGTCGATGTCGGTGAACGCCTGCGCATAGACGGCCTCGTAGGCGTGGTTGCCCCAAAGGCCCAATCGGCAGGCGATCGCGCGGACGAGGATGCGTTCCTGCTCGTCGGCGATCCTCCAACGGGGCTGGTCGATCGTTCCGAGCCCGAGTGCGTACGAGTTGTAGTCGAATGCGTGCAGGCCGACGGTCCAGCCGTCGAACACCGGCGCATGCCCGCTCTTCGTCGCTTCTTCGAGCTTTGCAACTCCCGCGGCATGTCCGGACGACAGGGCCTCGCGTGCCTCATCGGTCCACAGCGGCTCGAACAGTCGGAGGTGGGCGGTCTCAGCCTCGGGGGCGGGAAACGCCGTCGACCATGCCCGGGCCTCCGCCCAGAACAGGCCTGCGGCATCCGTGGCATCGACGTCGGTTCGGGGAATCCCGGCCAGGGGTCGGCGCGGGTCGACGCGCTCGAGCACGACTGCGTCCTGGAGAGCTGTGACGGCCGGGATGTCATCGGGCCCGGTGCAGGCGAACCGGCCGACGATCGACACGATGTCGGTGGATGCGTGAATGACAGGCAGCTCGGATTCGCCGTCCCAACCGGGCGGCACGATGAGGAAGCTGCCGGCGGCGTTGCCGGTGGCGCGGGTGCCGACATAGGCGATGTTGTTCGTCCACGCATCGACGAATTGCAGCACGTAGTACCGGTCACCGGTCGCCGGCACGTCGAGACGGAGGGGGCCGCCGGACAGGTCGAGCTGCGCCATCGAGTACACGGTGTCGTTGTTGATCGTCACGAAGGTGTCCTCGGGGCCCGCGAGCTTCCGCGCATGGGAGAATGAGTTGAACGGTGCAGCAGGGTTCGACCCGACACCCGTGTCTACGTACCGCTGGACCTGTCGCAGGTTCTCGACCAATGGGTAGAAGTAGAAGTATGCGGCCGTCGCCGTCTGGGTCAGGGGGCTCACCCTCGGGTCCTCTCCATCGTGCGCGCCACGATGGAGCGTCCGTCCAACGATAGTGACCCGGCCCTTCCGCATGCGAGTGCTCGTCCGACGTGCGAGTGCACGTGCGACGGACGAACGTCGACGACCACGCTCGGCACGCGCGCAGATCTGATCGGTAGGATCCCGCCGAGATGATGATGTCCACCCGCCGCGTCCTCGCCGCTTTCCTCGTGGCAGCACCGACCGTCGCGGCCACCATCGTCCTCATGCAATGGCGCCCCTTGCCGCATCACGTCGGCGTGCAGTGGTTCGGCGCAGAAGTGACGAACACGCAACCGGTGTGGATGCTGTTCATCCCGACCTCGGGCGTCACGCTCCTCGGTCTCGCCATGGCGATTGCGGCCGTGATCGATCGCGACCGGAACGAGCCGCACCGCGGCACGTTCTACGTCGCGGCGGTGCTCACCGCAGCGAGTGGCGGAGTGTGCGTCGCGATCCTGGCGATCAATCTCGACTTCGCTGAACCCAATGGCCCGGCATTCCTCGGAACGCTGGCGTTCGCCCCCGCGTATGCCCTACTGCCGCTCGCCATCGTCGGGATCCGCTCACGCCGAGCGACTGAGCGCTCGTCGACGAAGATCGTGTAGCCGACTGAAGGTGGTCGTCGTGGCCGAATTTGGAGGGGATGACGGGAATCGAACCCGCGTAATCAGTTTGGAAGACTGAGGCTCTACCATTGAGCTACATCCCCGACGTGCCCGTCGCCGGGCACTCGCACCATAGTAGTGCACGCGCGGTGCCGGTCTGCGACGGTGTGGGGGCGTGGCGACTCCGGTCGGCAGTCAGGGCGTCTCGGCGTTCACGCAGTACGACTGTGTGGCCCTGGTCAGTGCGCGTTCGTACAGGTCGCTCAACTCGAGGTTCTGGACCGTCGACCGCAACGCACGATCGCGAACGGTGGTGCAGTCCGGGCTGGTCAGCGCATGCCGGTTGCCGCTCAGCTCGGCGATCATGGCCTCGGTGATCCGGTCGATGTCGGCACGGACGTCGGTCAGCTTGGGGCGTTCGACGGGGGCTTCGGTCGGGGAGAGCTTCCACTCGGCGAAGCGGGCGTACTGGATCGACTCGGTCGCCTGGATCTGGTCGATGAACACCAGCTCGGCGAACTCGGGAGCGACGTCGTGCTGGCCCGCCAGAGCCCGGACTCCGGCGAGCACCTCCTGCGTGCGTGCCGGGTCGTCCACTCGGGCCTCGGTCTGCCACTTCGCCGCGGCCGCGCCCTCAGCGCTGGCGAGACGCTCGGCGGCAAGTCCGACGAGTGCATCGAGTGGGGTCGACTCGGCAGACGGCGCAGGGGCAGGAGGCAGCGAGACGCATCCGCTGAGGGCCGCGATCGCGAACGCTCCGACCGCCACGGCATGCATGCCGCGGTGACGGTGGGGGCCGGAGGCGAAGCATCCCATCCATGCAGTATATCAGAATGCCAAATAAGGCGTGCCCTGGTCGGCTGCCGCTCAGCGCAGCGCTGCCAGACGCGTCACCGCCGCTCGCGCGGTGCGCAGCTGCCGCTCATAGGTCGCGGCGATGACCACGAGCAAGACGCCGGCGATACCAAGCCACAGCCACCACCACACGGCCTCATAGAGCGCGGTGATCCACGGCCAGAGCTGCACGATCGCGTGCACGAGCAGTACCCCGCCGCCGACCACGAAGGGGGCCTGCAGCCGCCAGCGGATGCCCGCGAGCAGCGTCGCGAGCGCGACGACGCCGAGCGTGACGATGCGCCAGAGCTGCGGGTCGGTGAAGTCGGCGACGAGCGGCGGCAGCAACAGCACCGCGAGGCCGGTGCCGAGTGCGGGCCAGCTGCCGAGACCGGGCCGCCGCCTGAGGTCGAGGATGCCCGCGCCGATCACCGCGACGGCCACCGACGTCGTCGCGATATCGAAGGGCTCGACCCGCGCCATGAGCGCGATGAACGCGGCGAGGCCGAGCACCCCGGCGGTCGTCCAGCGGCTGATCGGCCCCGAGACGGGGCGCGGCAGCGCCGCCGTCGTGGCGATGTGGAGCACGGCGAGCAGTGGAAGCAGGATGACCGTGCGGGCGAACACCTCCGACCCCAGGGCGATCGCGAGCACCGTCGGCGACGCCGCAGCGACGATCGTCACCGCGAACAGCCACTCGGCGAAGCGACGCGGCGAACGGTCGGCCCGCGCCCACCAGACCGATGCGCCGACACCGACCACCAGACCCGCGAGCGACCACCACTCGGCGTTCCACGTGCCCGTCGTGCGAGCGAGATGCATCGCGTGCACGAACGCAGCGCCCACCGCGGCCGTCGTGCCCGCGAGCACGCCGAGCAGTCCGATGGGGATGCCGCGCACGCGGCCCGGAGCGAAGCCCGTGGCGAGCACGACCACGGCGCCGGCGGCGACGAGCAGGATCGTGCGCACCGGTGCCCCGGCCGCTGAGGCGACGCTCGGCAGCACCGCGATCGCGAGGCCGACGGCGATGAGGCTCACGCGCCCGGGCGCCTGTTCACGAGACGGTCGGCGCAGCGCGACCAGCGTTCCGAGCGCGAGGCACAGCGCCGCGACCGGAAGCGTGAACAGCTCGACCACCGTCTCACCGGCGTCGGCCAGCCACGTCCACCATGCCGCGACCGCGAGCGGAGCAGACACCCAGGCGAGGTGCCGCGCGGGCGACGAGGAGGCGAACGGCTCACCCCAGAGTGCCGCGATCAGCAACGGCGCTGGTGCGAGCAGGGCGAGGGGCAGCCAGTCGCCGCCGATCAGCGCGAGCCCGGTGACGACGAGCGTCAGTGCCCCGGTGCTCGCCGCCCACCCGATGCGCACGGCAGAGGCGGTGTCCGGACGGCGCAGCAGCACGTGCGCGAGCCCGGCGCTCGCGAGCACCGCGGCGGCGGCCGCGGCGTCGGCCTGTTCGGACACCAGCAGCACGTCGCCGGCGAACCAGGCGGCGGCGAACACGAGCATGATCGGCGCAATCGCCGCGGCGGCGGGGGTGACCATGACCAGGCGGCCACGCCAAGCCCAGAGAAGTGCGGCGATCGCCACGACAAGGGCCCCGAGTGCGCGGAAGGTCGTACCGCCGGTGACGAGCAATGCGGCCACCGCGATCGTCGCGGCGGCGAGCAGCGGTGCGGTGAACGCCAGCCGCGGTGCACGCGCGAGACGGAGCAGCAGCGCGATGCCGAACAGGCCGCCCGCGATCAGCGCGGCCCAGAGGGTGGGCGTGCGCCAGTCGGCGGCGAGGGGGACACCGAGCGCCACCAGCCACGGTGCCGCGGCGAGGCTGAGTACGACGACCTGCAGCGCGAGCGCCAGAGCATGCACCGTGGCCGCGGAAACGGCGTGCGCTCGCCAGATCCGCGGCGCCAACACCCAGCCGGCAATGGTCAGGAGCAGCGCGCCCGCCGTCGACCATGCCCACACCCCGGTCGCACCGAACCCGGCCGCCCACGCGAGTGCGGCGGCCAGCGGGCCGGCGGTCGCGAGCACGGGCAACAGTCCGCGGATCGGGACGCGCGAGGCCACGGCGCCGAGGGCGAGCCCGGCCGTCGCCTCGAGCAGCAGCACCGTGATCGTGACGCGCAGATCACCGAACGCCGCCGCGCCGACGAGGAAGCCGAAGCCGGCGAATGCGACCGGGATCGCACCGAGCGCACGCAGCCGACGGGCCGCCATCGTGATGAACACAGTCGCCGCCGCGAGCATGAAGGGCACGACGATGGCCGCTGGGAGCAGTTCGGCCGGCGCGGTGAAGCCGGTACCCCGCCCGCCGACGCGACCGCCGGCCCAGCCGTCGACCGCGCCGACGGCCACGGAGCCGAGCTGCACGACGCCGGCGAACACGCCTGGCACCGCGGCGAAGAGCGCGACGGTGCCTGCACCGGCGAACGCACCGAGGCCGATGCGCCGGGCGATCGGCGTCGCGAACCGCAGCGACCAGGACAGCGCCGTGGCGATGGCGATCGCCACGAGCGGCGCGGACCAGGCGGCGGGTGTCAGGTCGAGCTCGAGCGCGATCGCGATCGTCGGTGCCGCGGCGATCGCCGATCCGGCGGCGATCGCGGCGACCCACTGCCACCCGACGCCGAGCTCGCGGCCCCGGCCGGCGAGCGCGGCGAGCAGCAGGGCACAGACGACGGCCACGATGAGGAACGAGAGCAGCGGATGCCACGCCAGATCGGGAAGCGCGAACGCGGCCGCGCACCAGGCGATCGCCCCGCCGGTCACGCCGAGCGCGAGCGCCAGGTGCCGCTCGAGGTTCGGCAGACGCACGGCTGCCGCGGCGATCGCTGCGAGCATGGCGAGGACTCCGCCCAGCCAGGCCGCGGTGCCCGGCTCGCCCGCGGGTGCCGCGGCGACACCGAGCAGGAAGAGCGCAGCGGGCGCGAGCGCCGCCGCGGAGATGCCGAGGGCTCTGATCCTGGTCGCGGCGCGCAGTGCGCCGAGCACCGCCGCGAGCACCAGGAGGGCCACGCCCGCGTAGGCGGTCGGTCGTGCCGCTCCCGTGCCGAACAGGTCGTTCGCCCGCACGATCCAGACGTCGAGCAGCAGCAGCACGACGGCCACCACCGCGACGCCCTCGGCGGTGCCGGGCAGCCCGCGCCGCCGCAGCAGCGCGGCGACGCCCAGCACGAGGGCGCTCGCGAGCGCGATGATGACCGAGCGGACCTCGAGGCTCGCGATGAGGTAGGCCACGAAGAGGAACACGATCGCGGTCACCGAGATCAGCACGACGCCCAGCGTGAGCAGGAACACCTGCATGCCCGATCGCCTGGGTGCGCGCGATTCGGCCGCCGGACCGGGCGGCAGCTGACCATTCGCCGGGAATCCCGCCGCGGGCACGACCGGCGGGCCGGACGGCGGCGCGAGCGAGACCGGTGGGTTCTGCGGCGGCGCGACCGGCAGTGTCGGCGGAGCAACTGGGGTGGCCGTGTGGACCGGAGCCGGGCGGCCTGACGCCGGCACGGGCATCGGCACGGCCGCGCCCGCCCCGGACGCGGGCGACGTGCCAGCCGACGCCGGCGCCGGCGAGGGCGCGGGCGCGGGCGCGGGCACGACCGGCACCGCAGGCGGCCCGGCGAGGCGGCCGGCCTCTCGCGCCGCCTGTGCCTCGAACATCCCGTCGATGAGCCCCTGCCGCCGCTGTTCTTCAGCCACGATGCGCCGGCCGCTCGCCAGCACCTCGGCGGCCTGCGGCGCCGAGAGATCGAGGCCGCAGGCCGTGCAGACCGCCGAGGTGAGCGGGGTGAGGCACGCGGGGCATCGCGAGGTGTCGGCGAAGGCCGCCGGGTCGGCCGGCCAGCGGCGCACTCCACCGGAGCGCGCCGGACGCGCGGGCGTTTGGGTCATGCGGTCATCGTGCCAGGGGTCACGTGTCCGAATCGAGCCATCCGCTGGCGGGTCATCCGTTTGATCACCTGCGCGGCCTGTGGAGGAGTCGTCCGGGGCCGCACCGCGCGGTGCGCGTGCAGTAGACTTTCCCGGGTTCACCCGCGTACGGTCTGCTCCGGCATGCCGCGCGGGCGGATCGACGAGTTGAGTAGCGACTCGGGGCGTAGCTCAGCTTGGCTAGAGCGCCCGCTTTGGGAGCGGGAGGTCGCAGGTTCAAATCCTGTCGCCCCGACGAGTCGCCGGCTCGACACGAACTTCCAACAATCAGGAGAAACTTCCCCATGCCGACCACTTCGGTTGAGAAGCTGAGCCCGACGCGCGCCAAGCTCACCATCACGGTGACGCCTGAGGAGCTGAAGCCCAGCATCACGCACGCGTACGAGCACATCGCCGAGCAGATCAACGTCCCGGGCTTCCGCAAGGGCAAGGTTCCGCCGCCCATCATCGACCAGCGGGTCGGCAAGGCCGCCGTGCTCGAGCACGCGGTCAACGAGGGACTCGACGGCTTCTTCCGCGCCGCGGTCGCCGAGCACGAGCTCCGCCCGCTCGGCCGCCCGTCGGCCGACATCGTCGAGTGGCCGAACGAGAAGGACTTCTCGGGCGACCTGCTGCTCGCCATCGAGGTCGACGTGCGTCCCGAGATCGAGCTGCCCGCCTACGAGGGCCTCGAGGTGACGGTCGACGACGTCGAGATCAACGACGACGAGGTCAGCGAGGAGCTCGAGCGTCTGCGCAGCCGCTTCGGCACGCTGATCACGGTCGACCGCCCGGCCGCGTCGGGCGACTTCGTCACGCTCGACCTCGTCGCGACGATCGAGGGCGCCGAGGTCGACACGGCCAACGGCATCTCCTACGAGGTCGGCTCGGGCGAGCTGCTCGAGGGCATCGACGAGGCACTCGACTCGCTCACCGCGGGTGAGACCACGACGTTCAACTCGAAGCTGCTCGGTGGCGAGCACGAGGGCGAGACCGCCGAGATCACGGTCACCGTCACCGCCGTCAAGGAGCGCGAGCTCCCCGAGGCCGACGACGAGTTCGCCCAGATCGCGAGCGAGTTCGACACCATCGGCGAGCTCACCGACTCGCTCAAGGCGCAGGTCGCCCGCAACAAGAGCTTCGGCCAGGGCACGCAGGCGCGCGACGCGTTCGTCGAGAAGCTGCTCGAGCTCGTCGAGGTCCCCGTCGCCGACAGCGTCATCGAGGACGAGGTGCACCGCCACCTCGAAGGCGAGAACCGCCTCGAAGACGACGAGCACCGCGCCGAGGTCACCGAGTCGAGCACGAAGGCGTTCAAGACACAGATCATCCTCGACAAGATCGCCGAGGCCGAGAACGTCAAGGTCGGCCAGGACGAGCTCACCCAGTACCTCGTGCAGGGCGCTGCTCAGTACGGCATGGACCCGAACGAGTTCGTGCAGATCCTGAGCCAGCAGGGCCAGATCCCCGCGATGGTCGGCGAGGTCGCGCGCAACAAGGCGCTCGCGATCGCGCTCGGCAAGGCCAAGGTGACGGATGCCTCGGGCAACGCTGTCGACCTCACCGAGTTCACGGCCGTGGCCGACGAAGAGGCCGAGGCCGAGGCCGAGGTCGTCGAAGAGGCCGAGGAGATCGTCGAGGAGGCCGAGGCCGCCGAGGAGGCCGCCGAGAAGCCCGCGCCGAAGAAGCGCGCCTCCAAGAAGAAGACCGACTCGGAGTAATCCGGGTCGAGCATCGGGGGTCGGACGTGCATCGTCCGGCCCCTTTCTTCATGCCTGCGTGTGTTCGAGTCGTCGGGATCTCCGGGCGACACGCCGGGTCCGAGAGCAGACGGTGCGGAGTGTCGCGGCGATCGCCCGACGACTCGCACGACCGCGTGACACAGACGTGCCCGACGTCGCGCGCGACCGCGTGACACACACGCTCGCGAACCCGCTCCGCCTGCGAGAATGGACCCCATGACCCTCACCGCGACCTCCGCGCTGCCGTACAAGGTGGCCGACCTCACGCTCGCCGAAGCCGGCCGCCACCAGCTCCGCCTCGCCGAGAACGAAATGCCCGGCCTCATGGCGCTCCGCGCCGAGTTCGGCGCGTCCAAGCCGCTCGCGGGCGCGCGTATCGCCGGCAGCCTGCACATGACGGTGCAGACCGCGGTGCTCATCGAGACGCTCGTCGCGCTCGGCGCACAGGTGCGCTGGGCGAGCTGCAACATCTTCTCCACGCAGGACGAAGCGGCCGCCGCCGTCGTCGTCGGGCCCGACGGCACCGTCGACGCGCCCGCGGGCGTCCCGGTGTTCGCGTGGAAGGGCGAGACGCTCGAGGAGTACTGGTGGTGCACCGACCGCATCTTCGACTGGACCGCTGAGGCGGCCGAGGCGGGCGCGGACTGGATCGGCCCGAACATGATCCTCGACGACGGTGGCGATGCGACGCTCCTCGTGCACGAGGGCGTGCGGTTCGAGGCTGCAGGCGAGGTGCCCGAGGCCGAGGAGGACGCGAGCCACGAGTACCGGGTCATCCTCGACACCCTGCGCGAGTCGCTCGCGCTCACCACCGACCGCTGGACCCGCATCGCGGCTGAGATCCGCGGCGTGACCGAGGAGACCACGACCGGCGTGCACCGGCTGTACGAGCTGCACGCCGAGGGCGGCCTGCGCTTCCCGGCGATCAACGTCAACGACTCCGTCACGAAGTCGAAGTTCGACAACAAGTACGGCATCCGGCACTCGCTGCCCGACGGCCTGAACCGCGCCACCGATGTGCTCATGGGCGGCAAGGTCGCGTTCGTGGCGGGCTACGGCGACGTGGGCAAGGGCGCGGCCGAGGCGCTCCGCGGGCAGGGCGCCCGGGTCATCGTCTCGGAGATCGACCCGATCAATGCCCTGCAGGCGGCCATGGACGGCTACCAGGTCGCACGACTCGAGTCGGTGATCGGCGACATCGACATCCTCGTGACGGGCACGGGCAACAAGGACGTGGTGCGTCTGGAGCACCTCCTCGGCCTGAAGCACCTCGCGGTCGTCGCGAACGTCGGGCACTTCGACAATGAGATCGACATGGCCGGCCTCGAGTCGCTCGAGGGGGCCGAGCGGGTCGAGATCAAGCCGCAGGTCCACGAGTGGCGGCTGCCGACCGGTCGCAGCATCCTCGTCCTCTCCGAGGGGCGTCTGATGAACCTCGGCAACGCCACGGGGCATCCGTCGTTCGTGATGTCGAACTCGTTCACCAACCAGGTGCTCGCGCAGATCGAGCTGTGGACGCGGCCCGAGGCCTACCCGACGGCGGTCTACGTGCTGCCGAAGCACCTCGACGAGAAGGTCGCGCGGCTGCACCTCGACGCGCTCGGCGTGGAGCTGACGGTGCTCACTCCCGAGCAGGCGGCGTACATCGGCGTCCCCGTCGAGGGACCGTACAAGGTGGACCACTACCGCTACTGAGCGACACCGTGCTCACACCTGCGTGAGGACGTCATTGGGGCGATGTTCGGCCGGACATCGCCCCAATGTCGTCCTCACCGCCATCGGGTCGACGAATGATGTCCTCGCAGAGCGCTTCAGCGGACCGGAAAGTCCGATGGCGTCGTGTCGAGCACGGGGCCGAGCGCCGCGAGGCGTTCGGCCTCGCGGCGCAGCGCGGTGAGGTCGCGTTCGCGGCGGATCGCCACGACCGCGGCCAGGAACCGCTCGGGCGAGGCATCCGGCCGCGGCTCGACGTAGGGCGCGACTTCGGCGGCGAGGGATGCGGCGATGCGCTGCCGGCTCGACGGCACGAGGTGCGACGCGTTCGCGAAGAACGCGGCGACGCGGCGCCCGAGCGCATCGGGCAGCCGCCCGACATCCGCGGTCGTCGCCCACCCGGTGAGCTCGACCGGCACGCCGAAGGCCTGCGTCTCGACCTTGGGCGCGCGTTCGACCTGGGCGTGCGTGCCCGCGAGGATGTCGCCCAGTCGTTTCGACGACGGGTTCAGGAATCCCACGAGCACCGCGAGCCCACCGAAGGTGAGGTAGATCTCGAGGACGCCGGTGAGCGCGCGTACGAACGCGTGCCGGAACCCGATCGCGCCGCCGTCGTCGCGGACGACGCGGAGGCCCATCGCGAGCTTGCCGAGGGAACGGCCGTGGCTCGCGGTCTCGACCGCGGTCGGCAGCACCACGAGCACCAGCACGACGCTCGTGATGAGAATGGCCCGCCCGGCGGCGGCGTCGACCTGGAGCCCCGCCAATGCGAGCGCGACCCCGACGAGCAGGACGACGCTCAGCACGACGTCGATCGCGGTGCCGCCCGCGCGGATCACCGCGCTCGCCGGCCGCACATCGAGCGCGACCGCCTCACCGGTGATGAGGGGGTCGTCGGCGGAGCGGTTCACCGGCCGGTCTCTGACAGCGGACATCGCTAGTATTCAAGCAGATGGACCTCGACGCCCTCGCCGCCGCCCGCCACGACGACTGGCAGCGCCTCGACGCGCTCGCGCGCTCGCGCGGCCGGCTCTCAGGGCCCGAGGCCGACGAGCTCATCGAGCGGTATCAGGCCGCGGCATCCGATCTCTCGCTCATCCAGACGACGGCGGGCTCGACCGCGCTGGGCGACCGCCTCTCGATCTCGCTCGCGAAAGCACGACTCCGCTTCACGGGCGCGCCGCGGAACCCGCTCGCCCAATTCGTGCACTTCGCCGTCTGGTCGCTGCCGGCCGCGCTCTACCGGGTGCGGTGGCTCACGCTCGCGGTGACGATCGTCACGGTCGCCGTCTCCGCGCTCGTCGCCTGGTGGCTCGCCGCAGACCCTCGTGCGCTCGCCAACCTCGGTACGGACGCCGAGCTCCAGCAGCTCGCCGACGAGGGGTTCGTGGCGTACTACTCCGAGAACCCGGCCGCGTCGTTCGCCGGGTCGGTCTGGACGAACAACGCGTGGATCGCGGCGCAGTGCATCGCCTTCGGCATCACCGGCGTGTGGGTGCCGTACGTGATCCTGCAGAACGCGATGAACCTCGGCAGCACCGGCGCGGTCATGATCGCCTACGACGAGGTCGACACGTTCTTCCTGCATCTCGCGCCGCACGGCCTGCTCGAGCTCACGTGCGTGTTCGTCGCGGCGGCCGCTGGACTGCGCATCTTCTGGGCGTGGGTCGCGCCCGGCCGTCGCACGCGCGCTGAGGCGCTCGCCGAGGATGCCCGTGCGCTGTTCAGCGTCGCCATCGGCCTGGTGTTCTTCCTGTTCGTCTCGGGCCTCATCGAGGCGTTCGTGACGCCGGCGCCGTGGCCGTGGCCCGTGAAGATCGGCATCGGCGTGCTCGCGCTCGCCGGCTTCCTCGCCTACATGCTCGTGCTCGGCCGCCGCGCCTGGCTCGCGGGTGAGACGGGCGACCTGACCGAACCGGAGGCGGGCGCGCGCCGCATCGTCGCGGGCTGATCGCGCCCGCGCCTCTGGACCTCACGTTGGAGGTCGAATTTCGGGTTGGAGGTCGTGCTCGTTCGTCCTCCGATGCGAAGAACGACCTCCAACGCATGTTCGGCGCGCGGCGCGCGGCGCAGGCGCGCGGCGCGCGGCGCGCGGCGCGCGGGCGCGGGGCGCGGCGGTCGGCGACCGGGGTCAGAGCCGGCCGGCTGCCTTCAGATCGAGGTAGCGGTCGGCCAGCGCCGGTGGCAGCTCGGCCGGCGGGGCACTGACCACCTCGGCGCCGATGCGCCGGATCGCGGCCGCGACCCCCTCGGCGTCGAGCAGCCCACGTTCGGCCGCCGCCGCCTGATACACCTCGTCGAGGTCGCTGCGGGCGCGGACCGCGTCGACCGCCGCCGGATCGAGCACGGAGGCCACGACGACGGTGTGCTTCGCGGTGAGCTGCGGCAGCACCGAGAGCAGCGCTCTGGCGCTCCCGGTCGAGGCCGTGTTCGTGAGCAGCACGACGAGGGCCCGGTGGCTCGTCAGCGCCCGGACCTGAGCGGGCACCGAGGCCCAGTCGGCCTCGATCAGCTGCGGGTCGATCGTGGCCATCGCATCGACCATCCCGGCGAGCAGGGGCGCCCCGGCGGCCCCATGCACCCGGCCGCGCACGCGTCGGTCCCAGGCGAGGAAGTCCACGCGGTCGCCCGCGTGCGATGCGATCGCGGCGAGCAGCAACGACGCCTCGAACGCGGTGTCGAGCCGCGGCTCGTCGGCGATCCGCGCGGCTGAGGTGCGTGAGGTGTCGACGACGATCACGATGCGGCGATCGCGTTCGGGGCGCCACGTGCGCACCATCAGTCGGGAGGCGCCCGGCGATTCGGGGTCGGGGTGGCGCGCGGTCGCCCGCCAGTCGATCGAACGCACGTCGTCACCGCGGACGTACTCGCGGATGGAGTCGAACTCGGTGCCCTGCCCGCGGATCAGGAGCGGGGTCCGTCCGTCGAGCTCCCGCAGGCGGGTGAGCCGGGCGGGGAGGTGCACCCGCGAGTGGAACGGCGGGAGCACGCGGAGTCGCGCAGGTGCCGCCAGTGTGGCCTGCCTCGACCAGAGTCCGAGCGGCCCGGCCGACCGGACGGTCACGTCGTCCACATGACGGTCGCCCCGACGCCACGGGACGAGCCGGAGGGTCAGTCGCCGTCGCTCCCCGGGCGGGATGCGGAGGGTGCCCCGGGCGTCGCCCTGCACCCCGGCCGACGGCTGCCAGGCGTCACGGACCGTGGCGCGGAGCATCCGCTGTCCGACGTTCCTGACCACGAGGACCGACTCGACCGGCTCGCCGAGCCGGACCCGCTCGGGCAGCTCGCGCTCGAAGGCCACGTCGCGCGGCGACGCGGCCAAGGAGAGGTCCACGGCGCCGGCGCCGACCGCGACGAGCAGCCAGCCCGCCAGGGCGAGCCACCCCGCCACGGCGTCGGCGAGGCCCGCGACGACCACCGGCACGACGCCGACGGCGACGAGCCACACGAATCGAGCCGAGACCGTCATGTCAGAGCGGCACCTGGACCTGCTGCACGATCCCGCGCAGCACCTGATCGACCGAGACTCCTTCGAGTTCGGCCTCCGGCCGCAGCTGCACCCGGTGCCGCCAGACCGGCAGCAGCATCGCCTGCACGTGGTCGGGCGTCAGCGAGTCGTAGCTCGTGAGCCACGCCCACGACTTCGCGGCCTGCAGCAGACCCGCGACGCCGCGGGGGCTGACCCCCAGTCGCAACGACGGGCTCACCCGCGTCGCCCGTGCCAGGTCGACGAGGTAGCCGAGCACGTCGTCGGCGACGCCCACGCGTTGTGCGGCGGCGCGCGCACGGGCGAGCTCGTCGGCGCCGAGCACGGGCTCGACGCCCGCCGCGGCGAGGTCGTGCGGGTCGAATCCGTCGGCGTGCCGGCGAAGCATGGAGACCTCGGCCGTGCGCTCGGGGACCTCGAGCAGAAGCTTCAGCAGGAACCGGTCGAGCTGCGCCTCGGGAAGCGCGTAGGTGCCCTCGTATTCGATGGGGTTCTGCGTCGCCGCGACGAGGAACGGTTCGGGCAGGGGGCGCGTGACGCCGTCGGCCGACACCTGGCGTTCCTCCATGGCCTCGAGCAGCGCCGACTGCGTCTTCGGCGGGGTGCGGTTGATCTCGTCGGCGAGCAGGATGTTCGTGAACACCGGTCCTTCGCGAAAGGCGAACTCGCCACTGCGGGGGTCGTAGGCCAGTGAACCGGTCACATCGCCGGGCATGAGGTCGGGTGTGAACTGTACGCGTCGCGTCTCAAGCCGCAGGGTGCGGCTGAGGGTGCGCACGAGCAGGGTCTTGGCCACGCCGGGAACGCCCTCGAGCAGCACGTGACCGTGCGACAGCAGCGCGATGATCAGGCCGGTGACGGCGCCGTCCTGCCCGACGACGGCCTTGCCGACCTCGGCGCGGACCCGCTGCAGCGCGGCGCGCAGCTCATCGTCGGTCGGGGTCGTGTCGGTCATGGTCGCCTTCCTGTCGGGGAGCCGGATGGGTCGGTTGCGGATGTCTCGGGGCGGGATGTCCCGGTGGCGGATGTCTCGGGGCGGGATGTCCCGGTGGCGGATGTCTCGGGGCGGCTGGAATCCGGCCGGATGCTGTCGTGGACGCGGTGTTCCAGTGCGTCGAGCGCGCCGGCGAGATCGACGAGGGCGCGGTCGGTGTCCGGGAGCTCGTCGAGCAGGACCCGGCGCACCCGGTCGGCGTCCTCACCGGTCGCCGCCGCGGCCGCACCGGCGACTTCCGACGCGGTCGCGGATCGAGGAAGCCTGAGCGCGCGGGCGAGCCGGCCGATCGTGCCCAGGCGGAGCTGGTCGAGGGCGTGGGTTCGCGACGATGCCGCGGCGTACAGTCTGGCCCGTCCGTCGTCGGTCTCGCCGGCACGCACCTCGACCGGGAGGTCTTCAACGACGAGCCGACCGAATCGGCGCCCGCGCCACACGCCGGCCGCGATCGTGACGATGATCGCGAGCACGAGCACGGGGCTCACCCAACCCGGGGTGAGCTCGGCGAGCGTCGGGCCGGCGGACTCGGCGTCGGCCGGGCCCGGGAGATACCAGACGAGCGTCGGCCGGGGGCCGGTCAGACCGAGCGCGAGGGCGGCGTTGCCGGCCTCGTCGACGCTGCCGTTCGCAAACACGGTCGCGGAGCCGACGAGCGTGAGCTCCGCACCGCCGGCGGTCTGGCCGGTGACGACCGCGAACGCGTCGCCGTCGCGGAAGCAGCCGGTCCAGCCGTCGGCCGCTGCGGCATCGTCGATCGTCAGTACGCGCTGCCGGTCGGAGAGTTCGCCGGCCCGGGTGGCGGCGGGCACGTCGCAGGCGACCTCGTCGATCGCGCCGGATGCGGCGCCGGCATGCCGCACACCGGGCGCGAGGGCGCGGAGCGCCGCGAAGTCGGGCTCGACGACGACGAGCCCGTCGGCGGTCGCGGCGAGGTCGGTCAGTGCCGCCTCGCCGAGGATCGCGGCCTCATCGTAGACGAGCACGGTGGCGTCGGGTGCGGCGGCCAGCGCACGGTCGAGGCTCCGCGCTTCGACGACCTCGACTCCCTGCCCGCGCAGCACCTCGACGACGGCCTTGGCGCCAGCAGGCGAAGGGTCGGCCGGACCGAGCGGCTGGCCGCCGATGCCGCCGAAGCCGCGGATCGCGATCAGCGCGCCCCCGCCGATCACGAGCACGATCGCGAACACGATCCAGATGCGTCGCCGCCGCAGGCCGGCGCGGAGCGTCGGCGTGCGTGACGGCGCCGCGTTCGTCGGAACCGATCGCGGGGGAGCGGTCGACGGCGCGCTCACGAGGCCGACCTCGCGGTCGCCGCCGGCTCGGGCGCCGACCCGGGCGCCGACCCGGGCGCCGACCTCTCGAGTTCGGCGTCGAGGGTGTCGAGCTCACGGACCTCGCCGGGTGTGCCGGGGCGGCCGAGGTAGCGCACCGCTTCGAAGGCGGCGGCCGCGGTCTCGAGACGCGCGGCGACGGCGGGGAACGCCTCGGCGGCGGTGCGCGCGAATCCGTGTGCGGTCGTCCCCGGATGCACGCTCACGAGCTCACGGTCGACGAGTGCACGCACGATGGCCCGGAACCGCTCCTCGATCGCCACGTCGTACCGCCCCTCGGCGGCCGCCGCCGACGCAGCACGCCGCAGCTCGTCGAGGCTTCGCGTGTCGCCGTCGTCGAAGAGCGGTGCGAGCGCCGCGCGCCGCCGCCGACGGCGCGGCAGGCCGAAGACGAGGAGGCCGACGACGACGAGCGCGAGCACGACCAGCACGACGATCAGCGCGAGCACCGGACCCGGGAGTCCCGTACCGCCGCTCAAGAGCGCGATCAGCCAGTCCCGCACGGCCTGCGCTGCGAGGTCGAACGCGGTGGGTTCGGCCTCGCGGTATTCGGGGCGCGACAGTTCTTCGAGCAGCCACCGCCGCGCCTCGGGCGCGTCGGGGGCGACGGGGATGTCAGCCGGCTGCACGATGTTCCGGCTGCGCGGTCTGCTGCGGTGCCCGCGGCGGCGTGGTCAGGTACGGGTCCTCGACCGGGCCCCCGGCATCGCGGGTCTCGACGTGGCGCTGCAGCTCGAGGTCCAGCCCTTCTTTCCGCATGCGCAGGTCGATCGTGATCACCGCGACGAGCGCGGCCTGCACGACCGACGTGATGGCGCCGATCACGAGCGAGAGCAGGAAGGTGATGGCGGTCGTCACGATCGTGATCGTGAGGGCCGCGCCCGTCCCGGTCGGGTCGATGACGACCGCGAGCAGCGATCCCACGAGCGAGACCGGCTGCACGACCACCTGTGCGGCGACGTTCAGCATCAGCCCGACGAGCAGCAGTGTGCCGAGCGTGCGCCAGAAGTACCCGTCGGTGAGCCGCCAGGAGCGCCGGATCGCGGTGCCGATGCCTGCGTGCTCGAGCACGATCACGCTCGGGACCAGCGCGAGCTTCGTGCCGAGCCACGCCCAGAGGACCGCCACGCCGAGTGCCGCGAGGATGACCAGCAGCACCGTGATCAGCACACTCATCGGGTCGCCGATGACGGCCGCGACGATGATCGCCGTGAACGCGAGGATGGCGAACAGCATCACGGCGACGGCGATCAGGGCGGTCCAGCCGATCAGCGGCCAGATGCGCGTGGCGGCCCGCCGCCAGAGTGCGCCGAAGCCGAGTCGCTCACCGAGCGTCCCGGTCGCGACCTCGACGACCATGACGCCCTGCAGGAACGCGCCCGCGACGATCGAGACGGCGATCGGAATGAGCATCGTGAGCAGCAGGATCGAGATCGAGCCCGTGAGGACCGCATCCTGTTCGTCGATGGGGGCCTGGGTGACGCGGGTCGCGACGAACAGGAAGACCGGCACGAGCACCGCCGCGGCGATGAGCGCCGACGCCAGCTGCACCACCAGCCCGCTGCCGAACGTCGCCGCCGGGTTCCGCCGCAGCGTGCGGAACGGCGCCCAGAGCAGGGTGCCGAAGCTGAGCGGGCGGAGCGGGATGAGGCCGGGCTTCGGCGGAGGTGCCCAGCCTCCCGAACCGCCTGGGGCCGGGGCACCGGGAGGCGGAACGTTCGGTGGCGGGGGAGGCGGTGCACCCCAGCCAGGGGGCGGGGGCGCGCCGGGCGCGGTCCAACCGGGGTCGTCGCCGGCGCCGTTCTGAGCTTGCCAACCTCGATCGGACACGCGCCGCAACTCCTTCCACCGGTGCTGCCATGCTTTCACATCCCGGCGACACGGGGCGGCCGATTCCCACACCGGCGCACTCGAGGCCTTCTGCCGGGGAATCCCGGGTGTGAACGGCTACGCTGGGACGAATGGCACCGGCCGCACGCACGCGGTGCGGGCAACCGGCACCACGAGCGGGAACGAACCGATGACCTCACGCGTACTCGTCGTCGACGACGACACGGCCCTCGCCGAGATGATCGGCATCGTGCTGCGCACGGAAGGTTTCGAGCCCGCGTTCTGCGCCGACGGTGCCGCAGCGCTCCAGGCGTTCCGCGACAGCAAGCCCGACCTCGTGCTCCTCGACCTCATGCTCCCGGGAATCGACGGCATCGAGGTCTGCAGCCGGATCCGTGCCGAGTCCGGCACGCCGATCATCATGCTCACGGCGAAGACCGACACCGCCGACGTGGTGCGCGGGCTCGAGTCGGGTGCCGACGACTACATGGTCAAGCCGTTCAACCCGAAGGAGCTGATCGCCCGGATCCGTACGCGACTCCGGCCGGCCCCCGAGCCGGTCGTCGAGACGATCGCGATCGGCGACCTCGTGATCGACGCGGCGGGCCACGAGGTGCGCCGCGGGTCCGACCGCATCAATCTCACACCGCTCGAATTCGATCTCCTGCTCGCGCTCGCGTCCAAACCGCAGCAGGTGTTCACCCGCGAGATGCTGCTCGAGCAGGTCTGGGGTTACCACTACAAGGCCGACACCCGGCTGGTGAACGTGCATGTGCAGCGCCTCCGCGCAAAGGTCGAGCACGACCCCGACAACCCCCGCATCGTGCAGACCGTCCGAGGCGTCGGCTATCGGGCGGGCACGACCACGTAGGTGCGCGCATGACCGATGAGGCCCCTCCGTTGCCCGCAGGCGGAGCCTGGCGGGAGATCCGGCGGCGCAGCAGCGCGGCGGCCGGCCGGATCGGTTCACTGTGGCGGCACTCGCTGCAGTTCCGCACCGTGTTGATCACCATCGGGCTGTCGGGCCTCGCGATCCTCGTGATCGGCCTGTACATCACGTTCAGCATCGCGTCGAACCTGTTCGAGTCGCAACGCGACCGGGCACTCGACGCGTCGAACAGCGCGGCTGCGGCGGCGCAGACCCTGCTCGAGTCGTCGGCGGCCGCCGACCGCGGTGCCCTGCAATCCGTCCTCGACCAGGCGGTGCGGACGGTGCAGACGGTGTCGGGCAGCTCGGCCATCGCCGTGCTCCGCTCACCCGACCAGGAGACCAGCAGCATCGCCCCGCAGGACCGCATCACGCCGGCGCTCACGGGTCTGATCAGCGACGAGCTGCGTGCGAGCGTGCAGGAGAATCCCGACAACCAGTTCTGGCAGTCGGTCTCGCTCGGCGACGAGGCCGGGGAGGACCCCGGCGTCGTCGTGGGCACCGACCTGGCGGTGCCCGGTGCAGGCCTCTACGAGCTGTACATCGGGTACAGCTTCGCCAGCGCCGAGCAGACGCTCGCGTTCATGGAGGCGACCGGCATCATCGGCGCCATCGCGCTCCTCGTGCTGCTCGGCGCGATCACACTGCTGGTCGTGCGCTGGGTCATCGAGCCGGTGCGCACCGTCGCGGCGACGAGCCGGCGACTGGCCGCCGGCGACCTGGGCGTCCGTATGCCCGAGAAGGGCGAGGACGAGCTCGCGACGCTCGCCGCGTCGTTCAACGGCATGGCGGACACACTGCAGGCGCGCATCCGCGAACTCGCCGAGCTCTCGGTCATGCAACAGCGATTCGTGTCGGATGTCTCGCACGAGCTCCGCACTCCGCTCACCACGATCCGGCTCGCGGGCGACGTCCTGTACGGGCAGCGCTCGGAGTTCCCAGCGCCCACGTCGCGGACGGTCGAGCTCCTGCACACGCAGACCGAACGGTTCGAGCGTCTGCTCGCGGACCTCCTCGAGATCAGCCGGTACGACGCGGGATCGGTCGAGCTCGCGACCGAGCCGACGAACCTCGTGCATCTCGCGGGCGACGCCATCGAGTCGATGCACGACCTCGCGCTCGAGCACGGCAGCGAACTCAGGCTGGTGGCACCCGGGGGCCATCTCGACGCCGATGTCGATCCCCGGAGGGTCAATCGCATCGTGCGCAACCTGCTCGGCAATGCGATCGAGCACGGCGAAGGCCGTCCGATCGTCGTCGCGGTCGACAGCGACCAGAACGCGGTCGCGCTGAGTGTCCGGGACTACGGGCTCGGGATGACCGGGGAGGACGCCGCCCGGGTGTTCGACCGATTCTGGCGGGCCGACCCCAGTCGTATGCGCACGATCGGTGGCACGGGCCTCGGACTCGCCATCTCGCTGGAGGACGCGGTCGCGCACGGCGGCCGTCTCGACGTCTGGTCGAAACCTGATGCCGGGACGGTGTTCCGACTGACCCTCCCGCGCTCACCGGGCGCGCCCGTCGCCGACTCGCCGCTGCCCCTCGAACCCGACGACCCCGACGCGAGCGGACCCGCCGACCCGACGGGACCCGTCGACACCCACACGCTGGAGGTCCGTGATGCGTAGAGCGTTCACCGTGGCATCCGTCGCCCTCGTGGCCGCCCTGCTCGCCGGCTGCGCCGGCATCCCGAGCTCGGGGTCGGTGCATGCCGGGCGCCAACAGGCGCCGGCCGACTCGCTCGAGCTCGAGCTGCTCGCCTCCGGACCGCAGACGGGAGCTGATCAGGCGGCCATCCTGCGCGGGTTCATCGATGCCGCGACCGATGCGCGCAACAACTATCAGGTGGCCAGGGAGTTCCTCACTCCGGAGTTCGCCGACGAGTGGCGGCCGGACGCCGGCGCGACCATCGACGTGCTCGCCGAACGCGACTTCCGGGCCGTAGACGCGGACACCATGCGCGTCGACGTCGTGCCCACGGCTTCGCTCGGTGCCAATGGCGAGTACCAGCTCGCGGCGTCACAGACACCGATCCCGCTCGACTATCAGTTCGAGCAGGTCGACGACCAGTGGCGCATCTCCGAGGCGCCGACCGGCATCCTCATCGAGTCGTCGAACTTCACGAGGGTCTTCCGGTCGCACACCCTCGTCTTCCTCGACCCGACCGAGCAGTACGCGGTGCCCGACGTGCGCTGGTTCGCCGGGCGCGAGGTCGTGCAGACCAAGGTCGTCCGCGCCCTGCTCGAGGGGCCGGCGGAATGGCTCCGTCCCGGGGTCGTGTCCGCGTTCCCCGAGGAGGCGCGGCTCGAGGCGGACGCCGTGCCGGTGTCGGGTGGCGTCGCGACGGTCGAGCTCGCCGGTGTCTCCGCCGAAGGCACGCGCGATGTGCAGCTGATGGACTACCAATTGCGCACGAGCCTGCAGGGGGTTCGCAGCGTCACCTCGGTGGAGCTCTCCCTGAACGACGCCGTCCAGAACGTGCCCGACCTCGCCGCCGAACCGGTGCAGAACCCGCGGGTCTCATCGCGGCCGGTGGTGTTCGACGGCACGGCGCTCGGTCATCTGCAGGCCGGCGGCGGCCAGGTCGTCCCGCTCGCCGGCATCTCGCCGCAGGCCGTCGCGCTGGCCCCGACCGGGGCCGCGGTCGGGCCCGCCGGCGACGAGGTGGCCGTGCGGAACGCCGACGGCGTCTACCGCGTGCGCGAAGGGGAGGATCCGGTGCCGCTCGACCCCAGGGAGGGACTGATCGTCCCGGCCATGGACCTCTACGGCGCGGTCTGGTCGATACCCGGCTCGCGGCCCGACGAACTCATCGCCGTCGCGGCCGACGGAAGCACCGTACAGCTCGCCGTCCCCTGGACCGGCACGTCGATCGCCGCGCTCGAGGTGTCCCGCGACGGCACACGTCTGATCGCGATGCTCGCCGAGGGCGCGCGTACACGGTTCGTGGTCACCGCGGTCGAACGCGATGAGGCCGGCACGCCGGTCGCGGTGGGTCCCGAGATGCTCGAGCTCGCTCACGTCGACGGCACGCCCCTCGACGTGACGTGGCTGGACGATCACACCGTGGCCTCGCTGACGGCGACCGCGCAGGGCTCGCAGGTGATCACGCAGACCGTCGGCGGGCTCGACACGCCGCGAGCCGGGCCGGAGGGCGGGGTACAGATCCTGGGCGGCAACAGCATGCGCGATCTGCGGGTGCGTACCGAGGACGGCAATCTCGACACCCAGAGCGGACTCGGGTGGCAGGTGCAGGCGCAGGGCATCAGGTTCGTCTCCGTCCAACAGCCGGGATGAATGACCTGAGCTCGGTGGCAAGCGGGTCAGGGCCACGATGCACTGCACGAGCGGCCCGCAGCACGCCTGGCGGGGCTGACTGTCTTCTGAGGCATCGTCGGCACCACATCCATCCACCGATTCGCCCGCGGCCCGTCGGCGCGGTTCGCGGATTGGGATCATGTCCGGATGCCGCTTCGTTCGTCGCACCTCACTGCCGCGCTGTGCGCGACGCGAGCAGCCGTCGGCGACGCACTCGCCGTGCTCGTGCCGGTCACCTGCGCGGGGTGCGGGGCAGCCGACCGAGTCGTGTGCCCGGCCTGCAGATGCGATCTCACACCGGCCGTCCGCCGACTCGAGCGGGCCGGCGAGGAGGTCTGGGCGAGCCACGAGTACGGGGCCACCGTCGCCCGGCTGATCGGCGCGTTCAAAGACGGCGGGCGCACTGACGCGGGCGCTGCGCTCGCCGAGTCCCTGCTCGCGGCGACGCGGGCTGCGCTCGGCGCGGCCGAGCCCGGGCCGCCGGTCGAGATCTGCGCCATTCCCGGCACGTTCGCGGCGCGACGCGCCCGCGGCTACGATCCCGTGCCCAGGCTGCTCGCGGCCGCCGGTCTGCGGCCCGCACGCGCGCTCAGGATCGTCCGCCGACGAGACGATCAGGCGGCGCTGGGCGCCGAGGCGCGGCGAGCCAATGCGCACGGAACGCTCGCGGCGAAGGCCGGCGTGCTCGGGCGACGCTTCCTCGTCGTCGACGACGTCCTCACCACGGGAGCGACCATCGCCGAGGCGGTTCGGGCGCTGCGAGCCGGGGGAGCGGAGGTCGTCGGTGCGGCGGTCATAGCGGAAACCCCACGTCGTTCGCCACCCCCGGGTCACGTTGCCCGGCTCTCGTGACTTCTCGGGGGCGGCGGCGTACGGTGTCAGGACAGGCGTGGTCCGAGCCACCCTTCTTCAGACGGGTGACACGCCTGGCGGATGGAGGTCGTCATGGAACTGAACATCGTCGGACGCAGCCTGGGAATCACTGACCGATTCCGTGCCTACATCGAAGAGAAGGCGGAGAAGGTCACTCATCTCGCGGAGCGCGCGATCTCGTTGGATGTGCGCCTCACCAGGAACAGCGAGAAGAACGGCAACCCGGGTCCCGACCGCGTCGAGCTCACGCTCATCGGGCGCGGTCCCGTCGTACGTGCCGAGGCCGAAGGCTCCGACAAGTACGCCGCGTTCGATGTCGCGCTCGGTCGATTGCTGGAGCGCATACGACGGGCCAAGGACCGGCGCAAGGTTCACCGCGGCGGGCAGCGTCGTCCGACCTCCCTGCGCGAGGCGGCCGACGACGGGTTCGCCGGCGTGGGCGTGCAGGCCGCGGGTGCCGACGTGCTCGAGGCGGTGCGAACCGGCAGCATCCCGGTCGTGTCGGAGGATGCAGAGGCCGCGTCCGCAGACGAGGAGGCGTACAGCCCGGTCGTCATCCGCCGGAAGGTCTTCGCATCGACGCCGATGAGCGTGGACGATGCGCTGTATTACATGGAGCTCGTGGGCCATGACTTCTATCTGTTCGTCGACGCCGAGAGCGGACGCCCCAGCGTGGTATATCGGCGGAAGGGCTGGGATTACGGCCTGATCGGACTGGACGACGACGCTGACGCCGAGCAGACGGACGGCCTGCGGGATCGTCAGGCCGTCGCGGTCTAGCTCAATCGACGCCGTTCGGGGTACGTCGAGTCGCCCGATCGCCGTCCGTGACGACCGACCGGCGCGTCTTCCGAGGCGCGCCGGTCGGCCTATCTGGAGGTTCCTGTCAGGCCGCGGACCAGTAGCATGGCTACGATGACCGTCTGCCGACGGCATCCAGGCCTGCCCGGCCGCCCGAGCCGGCACGCCCGACGACGACAGGAGAGCATTCGTGGCTTCGATTCTGGAAAAGGTCCTCCGCGTCGGTGAGGGCCGAACCCTGAAACGGCTCGAGAACTACGCCAAGGCCATCAACGCCCTCGAGGACGACTTCCGCGACCTCAGCGACGATGAGCTGAAGCACGAGACCGTCGAGCTGCGCGAGCGGTACGCGAATGGCGAGTCCCTCGACGACCTGCTGCCCGAGGCCTTCGCGGCGGTCCGCGAGGCGTCGCGCCGCACGCTCGGCCTCCGGCACTTCGACGTCCAGCTGATGGGCGGGGCCGCCCTGCACCTCGGCAACATCGCCGAGATGAAGACCGGTGAGGGCAAGACGCTCGTCGCGACCACGGCCGCGTACCTCAACGCGCTCACGAGCCGCGGCGTGCACGTGATCACCGTCAACGACTTCCTCGCCAGCTACCAGTCCGAGCTGATGGGGCGTGTGTTCCGTGCGCTCGGCATGACCACCGGTTGCATCGTCGCGGGGCAGACCCCCGCGCAGCGCCGCGAACAGTACGCCGCGGACATCACGTACGGCACCAACAACGAATTCGGCTTCGACTACCTGCGCGACAACATGGCGTGGCAGTCGGCGGACATGGTGCAGCGTGGCCACTACTTCGCGATCGTCGACGAGGTCGACTCGATCCTCATCGACGAGGCGCGGACCCCGCTCATCATCTCGGGCCCTGCCTCGGGCGAAGCCAACCGCTGGTTCGCGGAGTTCGCGCGAATCGCGCAGCGGCTCGTCCCGGGCGAGGACTACGAGCTCGACGAGAAGAAGCGGACCGTCGGCGTGCTCGAGCCCGGTATCGAGAAGGTCGAGGACTATCTCGGCATCGAGAACCTCTACGAGTCGGCGAACACGCCGCTCATCTCGTTCCTCAACAACTCGATCAAGGCCCGCGCGCTGTTCAAGCGCGACAAGGACTACGTCGTCATGAACGGCGAGGTGCTCATCGTCGACGAGCACACCGGCCGTATCCTCGTCGGCCGGCGCTACAACGAGGGCATCCACCAGGCGATCGAGGCCAAAGAGGGGGTCCAGGTCAAGGCTGAGAACCAGACCTTGGCGACCGTCACGCTGCAGAACTACTTCCGGCTGTACGACAAGCTCTCGGGCATGACCGGCACCGCGGAGACCGAGGCGGCCGAGTTCATGTCGACATACAAGCTCGGCGTCGTGCCCATCCCGACCAATCGGCCCATGGTGCGCATCGACCAGCCCGACCTCGTCTACAAGAACGAGGAGTCGAAGTTCGCCCAGGTCGTCGAAGACATCGTCGAGCGGCACCAGAAGGGCCAGCCCGTCCTCGTCGGCACCACGAGCGTCGAGAAGAGCGAGTACCTCTCGCGGCTGCTCGCGAAGAAGGGCGTGCGGCACGAGGTGCTGAACGCGAAGAACCACGCTCGGGAGGCCGCGATCGTGGCCCAGGCCGGCCGCCTCGGCGCGGTGACGGTGGCGACGAACATGGCCGGGCGAGGCACGGACGTCATGTTGGGCGGCAACGCCGAGTTCATGGCGGTGCAGCGCATGCACGAGAAGGGGTTGTCGCCGGTCGACACCCCCGACCAGTACGAGGCCGAATGGGACGGCGTCTTCGACGCGCTCAAGGCCGAGGTCGCCCAGGAGGCCGAGAAGGTCCTCGAAGCCGGAGGGCTCTACGTGCTCGGCACCGAGCGTCACGAGTCGCGCCGCATCGACAACCAGCTCCGCGGTCGCTCGGGCCGTCAGGGCGACCCGGGTGAGAGCCGGTTCTACCTGTCGCTGACCGACGACCTCATGCGCCTGTTCAACGCGGGTGCCGCCGAGAGCCTGATGGCCCGAGGCGTGCCCGACGATGTCGCCATCGAATCGAAGGTCGTCACCCGGGCCATCCGCTCAGCGCAGTCGCAGGTCGAGGCGCGCAATGCCGAGATCCGCAAGAACGTGCTCAAGTACGACGACGTGCTGAATCGCCAGCGTGAGGCGATCTACTCGGATCGTCGCCACATCCTCGAGGGCGACGACCTGCACGAGCGCACGCAGCGCTTCCTCGACGACGTCATCGACGAGGTGCTCGATCAGCACACGGCTGAGGGCAACCCCGACGAGTGGGACTTCGACGCGCTCTGGACCGAGCTGAAGACCCTGTACCCGATCGGCATCACGATCGACGAGGTGCTCGCCGAGGCGGGTGACAAAGGCAAGGTCGACCGGGAGTTCATCAGGCGCGAGATCATCTCCGACGCTCACCTCGCCTACGAACGGCGCGAGGAGCAGCTCGGCAGCCCTGCGATGCGCGAGCTCGAGCGTCGCGTCGTGCTCTCGGTGATCGACCGCCGCTGGCGCGACCATCTGTACGAGATGGACTACCTGAAGGACGGCATCGGGCTCCGCGCGATGGCGCAACGCGATCCGCTGGTCGAGTACCAGCGCGAGGGTTACGCCATGTTCCAGCAGATGATGGGCTCCATTCGCGAAGAGACCGTCGGCTTCCTCTTCAATCTCGAGGTCGAGGTCGCGGCGCAGGGTGCCGACGGCGCGAAGATCGAGGCGAAGGGTCTCGGCCAGCCGGAGACGCCGGCGGCCAAGCTCAGTTACACCGCGCCCAGCGACTCGGGCGGCGTCGAGGTGCGCAACCAGCGCGGCCAGGTCCAGCAGGCCGCGACTGATCGTGCACGGCGCGCAGTCGCGGAGTCGCAGAGTCAGCCGGCTGCGCCGGCACCGCGAGGTGCGTTCGGGCAGGCGACGGGTGCCCCGGCTGAGGAGCCGCAGAACCGCGCTCAGCGGCGGGCACAGGGCCGCGGGCGCTGAGTCGGTCGCTGGGTTGGTGCCGCTGAAGTCGGTACCGCTGGGCCGGTGCCCGCTGGGTCAGTGCCCGCTGGGTCGGTGCCCGCTGGGTCGGTGCCCGCTGGGTCGGTGCCCGCTGGGTCGGTGTCGCTCGGCCGGTGCCGCTGAATCAGGCCGCAGAGTTGTCCGCGGGTCGACTCGTCGCCGAACCGGTGCGACGGCCGTCTGACCGAGTACAGCTAGAGGACGGCGATGACGCTGGCGCGCCAGCGCGTGTCGAAGCCCTCGAGTCGGATCGCGACGGATCGGACCCGGTGCCGCTGCTGCACGATCAGGACCGCCTCGACGACGCCGTCGGCCGGTTCACAGGAGTGGATGCGGCCGACCGAGAAGACGGGGCGTTGCGCGCTCACGCCGCGGGCGCGGCGTGAGCGTGCGGCCAGGATGACGCGCTTCTGCAGACGGCGGTAGACGTCGTCGGTGACCCATCGCGCCAGTTGTTCGAGGTCACGCGCACCCGCGAGCGCTTCGATCGCGCAGTGGGTGAGGTTCCGCAACAGGGGCTCGGGGTCGGGCAGCTCGCTCGTCTTCAAGCGCTGCGGTGCGAAGAAGTCGTCGTCTTCGTCGTCGCGGAATCGGGCGGAACGCGTGGTGGGATGCGTCGAAGTCGCGGCCGCTGAGCCGGTCATGGGCGTGCTCCTGTCGCCGTCGAGGGGATGGGAACGGGCCGCAAAGCCCGCAAGACCACCCCCGGAACGGGGGGAACGCCCGGGTGTCTCGAGAGGGTACGCTACGGGCGTCCGCCGCGGAGTGTCAAGGGAATTCGGTGAGCCTGTGGACAATACACAGGATGTCAGTGTGCGGTGACGCTAGCGTCGCAGCTATGCGGTGGGATCTGCTCTTCGACGATCTCGCCTCGCAGCTCGACCTCGAGCAGCGAGCCGAGGAGCGCGCGCTCGCGCTCGAAGAGGAGCGCCTCCGACTCAGCCGGCTCGGCCTTCGCGAACGACTCCAGGCCCTCAGTGGAACACTCGGCGAGGGTGGCGGTATCCGGGTGCATCTGCGGGGCGGTGCGGTGCTGAGCGTACGGCCGGCGGCGTTCGGTCGCGACTGGCTGAGCGCCGACCTCGTGGAACGTACGCCGGCGCGGAGCTGCATTCTGCCGTTGGCCGCCGTGGCGGCGATCGTCCCCGAACGTGCGCAGCTCGCCGCGCGCGGTGACGCGGATGCGGGACCGGCGGCGCCCGGACTCGTGGACCGTATCTCGCTGTCGTTCGTGCTGCGGGACCTGTGCCGTCGTCGCACGCCGATCGCGCTGACCACCGAGGACGGCGACCTGCACGGCACGCTCGACGGCGTCGCGCGCGACCACGTCGATCTCGCGTTGCACGAGCCCGGTCTGCCACGACGTGAGCACGATCTGCAGGGCTACCGGATCGTGCCGCTCGATCGCGTGAGATTGATCACCTTCCGATGACGTCCCGCCCGCCGGGTCGACACGGTTCAGTCGATGCGGCGCCCGTCCACGGGATGGAGCCGCGCCGGTGTCCCGGCCTGGGAGAGGTCGACGACCGCCGCGTACTCGCCCTGCTGCCACTGCGCGTGCCGGCGCGTGTCTTCGTACCGATCTTGGATCCAGAGGTGCAGCTGGGTCAGCTCGACCCGCCACGGACCGGTGTCGCCGACTCGGATGGCGGGCAGCTCGCCGGAGCGGATCAGTTCGTCGATGGTGGGGATATCGACCGAGAGTAGTTCGGCGGCATCGGCGACGGTGAGGAAACGCCCGATCTCGCCCGAACCGTGATTGGTCATGCGTCGATTATCGTCCCTGCCCTCTCGCTGACGTCCCGGTGTGGATAACTTGCGACGCGCGAGTTCGTCAGCCGTCACGATGGGGTCACCGATCGCTTGTCAGAACGGAGACCGCTGCCATGGCACGACCATCGAGAGGTGAGCGCGGCCGCCGCAGACTCGATCCGAGGCTCGCGATCGGGCTCGTCCTCGTGCTCGGGTCGACCGCGGGGGTCTGGGCGCTGGTGGACGGGCTCGACTCGGCCGCCGAGGTCTATGCGGTCCGGGCGACCGTCACCCCGGGGCACCGCCTCGACCCGTCCGACCTCGTACGGAGATCGGTGCAGCTGGGTGGTGCCCTCGATCGGTATGTGAGGCCGGGAACGGTGCCGGGCGACGGGGTCGTCGTGACCCGGACGATCGAGGCGGGCGAGCTCGTGCCCTGGTCGGCTGTGACCTCCGACGACACCGCGGAGGTCACGACCGTGGTTGTCACGACGCGCGGCGCGCTGCCGCGCGGACTCGGGCCCGGCTCGCTCGTCGACGTCTGGAGCGCCCCATCGACCGAGGAGGCGGAGCAGGGCGCGCCCGGCGTCCTGGTCGCCGGTGCCGAGATCGTCGCCGTCGTCGCGGCCGAGGGGTTGCTGGCCCGCGAGCAGTCCGCCGTCGAGCTCCGCGTCGGGCACGACGAGGTGGGGCTCGTGCTCACAGCGCTCGCTGCGGGCGACGCACTCGACCTGGTCGCCGCGCGGCTCGACGAGGAGGGCTGATGGCTCGGCTGATCTTCGCGCTGGATGCGAACACGGAGGATCGCCTGCTCGCCGATCTGGTCGAGGCCGGCCACCACGTGCTCGCCCGCGTCGTCGGCTGGCGCGATGTGCTCGAGCGGCTCGACGAGGGAGCACCAGACGTGGTCGTCGTCGGGGCGGGGCGGGGCACGCTCAGTGCCGAGCTGCTCGAGGGTTGCGATCGGCGCGGCATCAGGATCGTCGCCCTCGCCGCAGACGATCGAGAGCGAGCGCTCGCCGCTCAGGTCGGGTTGCACGAGGTGCTCGACGCGGAGGCCGACTGGCGCGACGTCGAGCGGCTCGTGCGGGGCGGGCTGCCCGCGCCCCCTGCCCGCGGCGCCGGAGCCAGCGCCGACGTCGGTCCATTCGCGGCGAGCTCGGGTGCCGGCGGGCCCGGGCGTTCACGGGCCGCGCGCGTGGTGGCCGTCTGGGGGCCGGCCGGCGCACCCGGCCGGACGACACTCGCCGTGAACCTCGCGGCCGAGCTCGCCGCCGCGGGCCATCAGGTCGCCCTGGTCGATGCCGACCCCTATGGCGGCGCGGTCGCGACCGCGCTCGGGTTGCTCGACGAGGCGCCCGGCTTCGCCGCCGCGTGCCGATTGGCCGGCGCGGGCGCGTTGGACCGCGCGGAGCTCGAACGCGTCGCGCGCCGGTACTCGTCCCCGCGTGGATCGTTCGACGTGTTCACCGGTCTCGTCGGGCCTGGCCGATGGCCGGAGCTCGCCGCCGATCGGGTGACGAGCGCGCTCACCGAGATGCGGGCGCGGTTCGATGTGGTCGTGGCCGACACGGGGTTCAGCCTCGAGCGCGATGAGGCGCTCACCAGCGATCAGTTCGCCCCGCGTCGCAATGCCGCGACGTTCAGTGCGCTCGGCGTCGCCGACCGTGTGGTCGCCGTCGGGCTCGCGGACCCGATCGGGCTCTCACGTCTGGTGCGCGGTCATGCCGAACTCGCCGAGCACCTCGAGACGGAGCGCGTCGAGGTCGTCGTGAACCGGGTCCGCAGCGCCACCCTCGGCATCGATGCGCACGTCCAGATCCGACATACGCTTCGCCGCTTCGCCGGCATCGCCGAGGTCACCCTGCTTCCGCACGACGGCCGGGCCGCCGACGCGGCGATCCTCGCCGCGAAGACCTTGCGCGATGTGGCACCGCGCTCCACCCTCCGGACGTCGATCCGGGAGTTCGCAGCGACACGACTCGCGGCGCCCGAGTCCGCGTCGCGACGCGCGGTGCCGCGCCGTGCGCGGTCGCCGCGACGTCCGACTCGGTGATCCGGCGGCACTACGCTGGATCCGTGTCGACCCTCAGTGAACTCGTCCTCGCCCAGGGCCGCAGCAGTCAGGCCGACGTCGACTGGCTGCACATGCTCGTCGGCGACCTGCAGCTGCTCGCCGACCTCGCGTTCGCCGATGTCGTGCTGTGGGTCCCGTCGGCAGACGACGACTTCGTCGCCGTCGCACACGCACGACCGTCGAGTGCGGCCACGCTGTTCTACCGCGACTTCGTCGGTCAGGCGATCAAGCCGCAGTGGCGCGACCTCGTCGTCGAAGCGTACGACACCGCCCGCATCGTGGACTCGTCCTCGCCCGACTGGTACGAGGAGATGCCGACCCGCATGCGCGCGGTGCCGGTCATGCGGCGCCTGACGACCACCGGCACCCAGCTCGCCCCGGAGCCGGTCGCGGTGATCACGCGGCACACGAATCTCGGAGCCACGCGCACGCCGAGCCGCCAGGAGCTCACCTTCAACGACTGCGCCACCGAGCTGTTCCAGATGATCGCGTCCGGTGACTTCCCCGACCTGGGTGCGCCGACCGGCCCACGTCGGGGCGCTCCGCGGGCGTCCGACGGCCTGATCCGCCTCGATGTCGACGGGGTCACGACGTTCGCGAGTCCGAACGCGCTGTCGGCGTTCAACCGCATGGGGTTCGACGACGAGCTCGAGGGGCAGACCCTCGCCGGGGTCACGACGCGGATTCTCAGCGGCAAGCTCGTCGTGGACGAGTCGTTGCCGCTCGTGGTGACCGGGCGCGCACCCTGGCGGACGGATGTGGAGTCGCGCGGGGTCACCGTATCGCTCCGGGCGATCCCGATCCGGCATCGAGGCGAGCGCATCGGCGCGATCGTGCTCACGCGTGACGTCACGGAGCTGCGGCACCAGGAGCAGGAGCTGATCACCAAGGACGCCACGATCCGCGAGATCCACCATCGGGTGAAGAACAACCTGCAGACGGTCGCCTCACTGCTGCGGATCCAGGCGCGCCGCACGCATTCCGACGAGGCGCGCGAGGCGCTCACACAGGCGATGCGACGCGTGGGCGCGATCGCGGTCGTGCACGACACGCTCTCCGAAGGTCTCACGCAGAACGTGGACTTCGACGAGGTCTTCGATCGTGCGCTGCTCCTCGTCGCCGAGGTGGCGGCCGCGCACAACACGACCGCCCACCCGAAGAAGTCGGGGACGTTCGGCGTGCTGCCCAGCGAGTACGCGACGCCGCTGGCGCTCGCGCTCACCGAGCTCGTGACGAACGCGGTCGAGCACGGGCTGGCCGGCCAAGAGGGTCACGTGATGGTGAACGCATCACGCTCGGAGACCATGCTCACGGTCCAGGTCCGTGACACCGGCTCCGGGTTGCCAGAGGGCAAGGTGGGCGAAGGACTCGGCACGCAGATCGTGCGCACCCTCATTCAGGGCGAGCTGGGCGGGACGATCGACTGGCACACGCTCGTCGGGAGCGGTACCGAGGTGACGATCGAGATCCCGCTGAGGTGGATCGCCGGTTGACCGGTGACATCCCGAGGCGGACTCGGGGGAGTGCCGGGGTGCCCCGGCACTCAGGCCGTGTCAGGACGCGCGACGGGCGCGAGCGGCGCGGCGCTTGAGTGCGCGTCGCTCGTCTTCGCTGAGCCCACCCCAGACGCCCGAGTCCTGGCCGGTCTCGAGGGCGTACTGCAGGCAGATCTCGGTGACGGTGCAACGAGCGCAGACGGCCTTCGCCTTCTCGATCTGGTCGACCGCCGGACCCGTGTTCCCGACCGGGAAGAAGAGTTCGGGGTCGGCCGTGAGGCAGGCGGCCTTGTCGCGCCAATCCATGCAGATGCTCCTTGCTTACTTCGGTTCGCAACCCCGGGCACGCATGCACGTGCCGCCCGGATTCCGGGGGTGCTGCGGGGGAAAGCCGAACCTCGGGAAGTAGGATCAGAGACTGATCGGCTCACGTCCCTGTGAGCATCGATTCGGCCTCATAAATGTTGGCATAGCGCGGAAGGCGAATCAATAGTCGTGCATGGGATATCGCTGTGAATGCGGCTGCGGACGACGCATCCGAGCGGACGACGGCGCGCGCCCGCGGGGCGCTCGCGGTCGTGCGCATACTCTTGTTCCTCGAGGCGGCGGCCGTCGTCGCGGTGGTCGGCTGGCTGGTGATCGACCTCTTCGCGTTGCGACCGTCGTCGTACGCGACGGCGATCGCGCTCATCGTGGTCGCGGCGCTCGGGGCCGTCTGGACCGTCGCGAACGCGGTGGGTGCGGTCCGCCTCGCCGGGTGGTCGAGGGCGTCGGCCATCGTCTGGCAGTTCCTGCAGCTGTCCGTGGCGATCGGGGCGTTCCAGGGGCTGTTCGCTCGCGCTGACATCGGCTGGCTGCTGCTCATTCCGGCCGTGGTGGTCGTGGGGCTGCTGCTCTGGCCGCCGGTGCGCCTCGCCTACTCGAACGAGGAGCGCGGCACGGCGGCGTCCTGACGGACGCACGCCGCCCCGCGCGGCCCGGCCCGAGCTCAGTCCGGCCGAGCTCAGTCCGGCCGAGCTCAGTCCGGCCCGAGCTCAGTCCGGCCCGAGCTCAGTCCGGCCGAGCTCAGTCCGGGCCCGAGCTCAGTCCAGCCCGAGCTCGCGGCGCAGCCGCGCGACGTGCCCGGTCGCCTTGACGTTGTACATGGCCTTCTCGACCCGGCCGTCCTCGTCGAGGATGAACGTCGAACGGATCGAGCCGACGACGGTCTTGCCGTAGAGCGACTTCTCGCCCCAGACGCCGTACGCCTGCTGCACGGCGAGGTCGGGGTCGGAGAGCAGCGTGAACGTCAGCCGGTCACGCTCGGCGAAACGCCGAAGCTTGTCGACGTCGTCCTTGGACACGCCGAGCACCGTGACGCCCGCTGCGGCGAACGAGTTCAGGTTGTCGCGGAAGTCGCACGCCTCGGTCGTGCACCCGGGCGTCATCGCCTCGGGGTAGAAATACAGGACGACTTTGGACCCACGCAGATCCGACAGCGTCACGGGCGAGCCCTGCTGGTCGGTGAGGGTGAAGTCGGGGGCGAGGTCGCCGGCGGCGAGTCGAGCTTCGGTCATGCCTCCATCGTAGGCACCGCAGGGCCCGGTCAGCGTCCCGGCGCGAAGGTGCCGAGCAGCCGCTGCAACGAATCCAGACGCGCGGCGCCCGTCTCGCCGAGCTCGCCGGCGTCGACCGCTTCCACGATCGCGCAGTCGGGCGCGTCGGGAAGGTGCGTGCAGCCACGGGGGCACTGCTCGGCGATCCGGGCGAGGTCGGTGAACGCGGCGAGGATGCTCGATAGGTCGACGTGTCCCAAGCCGAACGAACGGACCCCGGGGGTGTCGATCACCCAACCGTGCCGCTCGCCGGCCTCGACCCGCAGCGAGACGGTCGACGATGAGGTGTGACGTCCGCGCCCCGTGACGACGTTCACGCCGCCGGTGGCCCGGTGCGCGCTCGGGACGAGCGCGTTCACGAGCGTCGACTTGCCGACTCCCGAATGGCCTACGAACACCGTGCGATGTCCCATGAGGCGTTCAGCGATCGCCTCGAGCGGCATCCGCTCGCTCCCACTCAAAAACACGGGGATGTCGAGTCCGGCGAAGTTCTCGAGGAAGGTGGCGGGGTCGGCGAGATCGGTCTTCGTCACGCAGAGCAGCGGGGCGATGCCCGCGTCGTACGCGGCGACGAGATAGCGGTCGACGAGCCGGACTCTCGGCTCGGGATCGGCGGCGGCGATGACGATGAGCATCTGGTCGGCGTTGGCGACGATGATGCGCTCGACCTCGTCGGTGTCGTCGGCGCTCCGGCGCAGCAGCGTGCTGCGCTCGCCGATCCGCACGATGCGGGCCAGCGTTCCCGGTTCGCCCGTGGTGTCACCCACGAGGTCGACGAAGTCGCCTGTGACGACCGATTTCCGGCGCAGCTCGCTGGCCCGGGCCGCCGTCAGCTCGCGCTCGGTCGGACCGGCTTCGTCGACGAGCACCGAGTACCGGCCGCGATCGACGCCGAGCACGACGCCGCGTACCGCGTCGGCGTGCTCCGGACGCACCTTGCTGCGCGGCCTGCTGCCGCGCCGGTTGGGCCGTACGCGGACATCGGACTCGTCGAACTCGGGTTCGTCGTCCTCGTCGTCGTCCGCGTCCCACCAGCTCATGCCCGCAGTCGCTCCCACAGCTCGGTGAATTGGGGCAGCGTCTTCGACGTGGTGCCGATGTCGTCGACGACGAGACCGGGAACGGCCAGACCGACGATCGCGCCGGTGGTCGCCATGCGGTGGTCGGCGTACGCGCGCCACGGCCCGCCGGTGAGCGGGGCCGGCTCGATGTGCAGACCGTCGTCGAGCTCGGTCACGCGGCCGCCGAGCCCGTTGAGCTCGGTCGCGAGCGCGGCGAGGCGGTCGGTCTCGTGGTGCCGGATGTGCCCGATGCCGGTGAACGTGCTCGGCGTCTCGGCCAGTGCCGCGAGCGCGACGAGGTTCGGGACGAGCTCGCCGGCCTCCGACAGGTCGAGGCCGACCCCGAGGATGCCGCGACGCCCGTCGTCCCCTGCGGGCGCGTGCACCGTGAGGCGGTCGCCGTCGCGCTCGACGCGCGCGCCGAATCGCGGCAGCAGGTCGATGAGCTGGGCGCCGACCTGCGTCGTCTCGGCGGGCCAGCCCGTGATGGTCACGGAGCCGCCCGCGACGAGCGCGGCGATGAGGAACGGCGCGGCGTTCGACAGGTCGGGTTCGATCGCGACGTCGGCGGCACGGATCGGACCGGGTTCCACGACCCAGCGACCCGGCTCAGGGGTCGCGACGGCGACACCATGCCTCGCGAGGGTCGCGATGGTCATCTCGATGTGCGGCAGGCTCGGCACCCGCTCGCCGCGATGACGCAGATCGAGGCCGCGCTCGAACCGGGCGGCCGAGAGCAGCAGCGCGGACACGAACTGGCTCGATGCCGAGGCGTCGATCTCGAGCTCGCCGCCGCCGACGCTCCCGGTGCCGTGGACGGTGAACGGGAGTGTGCCGCGACGGTCGTCGGCGAGGTCGACGCCGAGCGACTGCAACCCGTCGATCACCCCGCTCATGGGGCGGCGTCTCGCGTATTCGTCGCCGTCGAACGTGGTCGGGCCGAGGGCGAGCGCGGCGACCGGCGGGAGGAAGCGCATGACGGTGCCCGCGAGCCCGCAGTCGATCGTGGTCGAGCCCGTGAGCTCGTCGGCGGGGGTGACGACGAGGTCGTCGCCGAACTCGCCAGCACCGGCGATCCGCTCGATGCGGGTCCCGAGCGCGCGCAGGCCCTCGATCATCAGCTCGCTGTCACGCGACCACAGCGGGGCGTGCAGCGTCGACGGCCCGTCGGACAGTGCGGCGAGCACGAGCTCGCGATTCGTCAGCGACTTCGACCCCGGTAGCGAGATGACGGCCTCGAGCGGCCCGGTGGCGACCGGCGCGAGCCATCCGTCATCGGACTCGGTCTGCCGGGCGTCGCCGTACGGATCGAACTCTGGTTCGGAATACCTCGAAATCTGCATCGGTTATCAACAGTAGCGCGAGGCGTACGAAGGGAACGGTGCCAGTGACGATCAGTGTGCTCGAGCGGCCGGCGGTCCCGCAGGTCACGTCGGTCAAGGGTGTTCTCCCGCCGGACGATCTAGGATGGCCGGTGATGACTGCCGACCAGATGGACGCCGCGGCGACCGAAGCGGAACGCCCCTTGGGGGAGCTCTTCGAGGAGCAGGCGCTGCCCTACCTCGATCAGCTCTACGCGGCGGCGCTGCGCATGACGAAGAACCCCGCCGACGCGCAAGACCTCGTGCAGGAGACGTTCGTCAAGGCGTATGCCGCGTTCGCCCAGTTCACGCAGGGGACGAATCTCAAAGCGTGGCTGTACCGGATCCTCACCAACACCTTCATCAATACGTACCGCAAGAAGCAGCGTGAGCCGTATCAGGGCACGATCGACGAGCTCGAGGACTGGCAGCTCGGTGGCGCCGAGTCGACGACCGCGACGTCCAGCCGCTCGGCGGAGGCCGAGGCGATCGACCACCTGCCCGACAGCGCGGTCAAAGATGCCCTGCAGGCGTTGCCGGAGGACTTCCGCCTCGCCGTGTACTTCGCCGACGTCGAAGGCTTCTCCTACCAGGAGATCGCCGATCTGATGAACACCCCCATCGGGACCGTGATGAGCCGCCTGCACCGTGGCCGGCGTCTGCTTCGCGAGTCCCTCGCCGACTACGCCCGCGGACAGGGCTTCGCCGTAGCCGACCGACCCACCAGGAGTGCGAAATGACCGACTGCGGTTGCGAGAAGGCCCGAGCCGAGCTCGAGGAGTATCTGCACAACGAGCTGCGTCGTGAGGACGCCGCGGATATCCGCGAGCACATGGAGAACTGCCCGGACTGCTCGGCCGAGCTGAAGGTGGGCATCACCATCACCGAGGTCGTGCAGCGCGCCTGCCGTGAGAGCGCACCCGACGAGCTGCGCACCGTCGTCCTCACCCGGATCCGTGAGATCCAGGCGCACGGTGTCCTCGTCGTCGACTGACGCGCCGAACCCCGCCGGATCAACCCTTCGGTGGAAGCGCCGACGTGATGGCGCCGCGTAGCGTCGTCCCCGATGGACACGACTGAGCACCACCCGCACCACGAGCACCACCCGCACCACCGTCATCGAGCGGGCCGCGTGCCCGTGTGGCTTCGCGTCACCATCCCGACGGTGCTCATCCTCGTCTGGTTGGCGCTGTTCGGCGCCGGCGGCGCCTCGTTCGGCTCACTGTCCGACGTCGTCGTGAACGACCAGGCGCAGTTCCTGCCCGCCTCGGCCGAGGCCACCGAGGTGAACGAGCTGCAGGAGGCGTTCCGCGACTCCGACGCGATCCCCGCGATCGTCGTGGTCGCGTCCGACGACGATCTCGACGAGGCGCAGCTCGACGCGGTCGCCGACCTGCGGGACGAGGTGCTCGAGCTCGAGGGCGTGGTGGCGGACGAGACGTCACCGGTCATCGTGAGCGATGACGGGCAGGCGGCGCAGTTCGTCGCCTCGATCGACTCCGGCGACGGGGAAGGCGGCCCGCGCGACGTCGTCGAGGAGATGCGCGGCCTGCTGGAGGCGTCGCCGATCCCGGGCGCCGACGCCGCCGTGACCGGTCCGGCGGGCTTCACCGCCGATCTCGCGGGAGCGTTCAGCGGCATCGACGGCCTGCTTCTGGCGGTCGCGCTCGCCGCGGTGTTCGTCATCCTGGTGGTCGTCTACCGGTCGCCGTTGCTGCCGATCATCGTGCTCCTCACCAGCCTCACCGCGCTCTGCGCGTCGGTGCTGGTCGTCGTCTCCCTCGCGGCGGCCGACGTGCTGCCCATCTCCGGGCAGACGCAGGGGATCCTGTTCATCCTCGTCATCGGCGCCGCGACCGACTACGCACTGCTTTACATCGCGCGGTATCGCGAGGCATTGGGCCAGTACGAGCGGAAGTGGGATGCCACCTGGGCGGCGCTCAAGGGCGCCTGGGAACCCATCGTCGCCTCCGGCGGCACGGTCATCGTCGGTCTGCTGATCCTGCTCGCGAGTGAGCTGAACTCGAACAAGATCCTCGGTCCGGTCGCCGCCATCGGCATCGTCTTCGCGTTGCTCGCCGCGCTCACGCTGCTCCCGGCGCTGCTGCTCTGGGCGGGTCGGGTCGCGTTCTGGCCGCGGAAGGTCAGGCGAGCGGATGCCTCGGCCGAGGCATCCGCGTCGGCCGGAGCGCCTGCACCGGCCCTCGGGCGCGAGCGCGGCCTGTGGGCCGCGATCGGGCGTCTCGTCTCCCGGCGGCCGCGCACGGTGTGGATCGCGTCCGTGGTCGTGCTGGCCGCGATGTGCCTCGGCCTGCCGCAGCTCAAGGCCGACGGGGTGGCGTCGAGCGAGTTCGTGCTCGGACAGTCGCAGGCGCGCGACGGTCAGCAGCTGCTCGGCGAGCACTTCCCGGCCGGGTCCGGCACGCCCGCGGTGGTCATCGGCCCTGAGGCTGAGCTTCAGGCGATCACCGACCTGGCGCTCGCCACCGACGGTGTCGAGTCGGTCGCGGTGCTCGCCTCGGACTCGCCGGCCGGTCAGGCACCGGTCACGGCGGACGGCGTGCAGGCGTTCGGGCCGCCAGGGACGCCGGCGCCAGCGCCGACCGTGGTCGACGGCGAGGTGCTGCTGCAGGTCACACTCGCCGACCCGGCCGATTCGCTCGAGGCCGAGGCGACGATCGCCGATCTGCGTCAGCGACTGGATGAGGTCGGCGACGACGTGCTGGTCGGCGGGCCGACCGCGGTCGCGCTCGACACGGTCGAGGCGTCGATCGCGGACCGGACGCTGATCATCCCGCTCGTGCTCGCCGCGATCCTGCTGATCCTCATGCTGCTGCTGCGCGCGATCGTCGCACCGGTGCTGCTCATCGCGAGCGTGGTGTTGTCGTACGCGGCGGCGCTCGGCATCTCGGCACTCGTGTTCAACGGGATCTTCGGGTTCCCGGGGGCCGACCCCTCGGTGCCGTTGTTCGCGTTCGTGTTCCTGGTCGCGCTGGGCGTGGACTACAACATCTTCCTGATGACCCGGGTCCGCGAGGAGTCGGCGCTCGTCGGGACGCGTCCCGGCATCGTGCGGGGCCTCCGCCTGACGGGTGGCGTGATCACGTCGGCCGGACTCGTGCTCGCGGCGACCTTCGCCGCGCTCGGGGTGCTGCCGATCCTGTTCCTCGCGCAGATCTCGTTCATCGTCGCGTTCGGCGTGCTGCTCGACACCTTCCTCGTGCGCACCCTGCTCGTGCCCGCCCTCTCCTACGACCTGGGCCGGGTCATCTGGTGGCCGTCGAAGCTGAGCCGCAGCGCGAAGTAACGCCTCACCCGGAACCCGGAACCCGGAACCCGGAACCCAGAACCCGGAACCGCCGAGCGGTCGCTGATGGTGTGTGTCTCGCGCTCATACCCGCCATCCGCGACCGCTCGATGAGGGAGACGCGGCGGCGAACGCGAAGAGCGGATGCCACGAGGCATCCGCTCTTCGCATGGTGGCCGGCGCCGCCGACGCTCGCGCTTACAGCGTGAGCGCGCGGCGCACGATGTCCTGCTGTTCGAGGGCGTGTCGCTTGGCCGACCCGGTGGCGGGCGACGCAGCGGCCGCGCGCGCCACGACCCGCACCTCGCGGGGCCCCAGCTTGTTCGTCTCGATGATGAAGTACGGCCACGCCCCCTGGTTCTCGGGCTCGTCCTGTGCCCACATCAGCTCGGCGTTCGGGTAGGAGTCGGCGATCGCCTTCAGCTCGGTCGCCGCGAGCGGATACAGCTGCTCGAGCCGGACCAGCGCGATCTCGGGGTTCGGATTCTTCTCGAGCTCCGCGAGCAGGTCGTAGTAGAGCTTGCCCGACAGGAACACGACCCGCTTCACGGCCGCCTTGTCGGTGATCCGTGCGTCGTCGATCACCGGTTCGAACTTGCCGCTCGTGAAGTCCGCGACCTCGCTCGTCGCTCCGCGCAGGCGCAGCATCGCCTTCGGCGTGAACACCACGAGGGGCCGCCGCGGCCGGGCGTACGCCTGGCGACGGAGCAGGTGGAAGTACGATGCGGGGGTCGACGGGCGCGCGACGGTCATGTTGTTCTCGGCGCACAGCTGCAGGTACCGCTCGATGCGCGCGCTGGAGTGGTCGGGGCCTTGCCCTTCGTAGCCGTGGGGGAGCAGCAGCACGACGCTCGAGCGCTGACCCCACTTCTGCTCGGCCGACGAGATGAACTCGTCGATGATGATCTGCGCGCCGTTCGCGAAGTCGCCGAACTGGGCCTCCCAGAGCACGAGCGCATCGGCTCGCTCGACCGAGTAGCCGTATTCGAAGCCCATCGCGGCGTACTCGCTGAGCAGCGAGTCGTAGATCCAGAACTTCGCCTGGTTCTCCGAGAGGTTCTGCAGGGGCAGCCACTCCTGGCCGTTCGCACGGTCGTGGAGCACCGCGTGCCGCTGCACGAACGTGCCGCGCCGGGCGTCCTGCCCGGCGAACCGCACGGGCGTGCCCTCGAGCAGCAGGGACCCGAGCCCGAGCAGCTCGCCGAAGCCCCAGTCGATCTTGCCGGTGCGGCTCATCTCGTAGCGCTTCGTCAGCAACTGCTGGATCTTCGGGTGGACCGTGAATCCGGCCGGCTTGTTGTTGAACGCATCGCCGATGGCGTGCACGACCTCGAGCGAGACACCGGTGGTCTCGAGCTCGCCCGCGGCGGGTTCGGCGCCGCCGTCGGTGTCCGTGCCCGACCCGCCGACGATCGGGATCGCCCCGGTCTGCGCCGCGTGCGTCTCGGCGAACGCGCGCTCCATGCGGTCCTGGAAGTCGCGGTGCGCCTCTTCGTACTCGTCCTCGGTGATGTCGCCGCGGCCGACGAGCGCCTCGGTGTAGAGCTTGCGCACCGAGCGCTTGGCCTCGATGAGGTTGTACATGAGCGGCTGGGTCATCGAGGGGTCGTCGCCCTCGTTGTGGCCCCGGCGACGGTAGCACACGAGGTCGATGACCACGTCGCGCTTGAACTCCTGCCGGTACCGGAAGGCGAGCTCGGCGACCCGCACGACGGCCTCGGGGTCGTCGCCGTTCACGTGGAAGATCGGCGCCTGGATCGTCTTCGCCACGTCCGTCGAGTAGATCGAGGAGCGCGCGTCGCCGGGGACGGTCGTGAAGCCGACCTGATTGTTGATGTTGACGTGGATCGTGCCGCCCGTGCGGTACCCGCGCAGCTGCGACATCTGCATCGTCTCGAGCACGACGCCCTGGCCGGCCATGGCGGCGTCGCCGTGCACGAGGATCGGCAGCGTCGAGAAGGTGCCGATGGGCTTGCGGTCCTGCTTGGCGCGGACGATGCCCTCGAGCACCCCGTCGACCGCCTCCAGATGCGACGGGTTCGCGGCGAGGGTGACGGTGATCTGCTCGCCCTCGTCCGCGGTGAAGGTGCCCTCGGTGCCGAGGTGGTACTTCACGTCGCCTGAGCCGTGCGCACTGGCGGTGCCCTCGAACTCTTGGAAGACCTGACCGTAGGTCTTGCCGGCGATGTTCGTCAGGACGTTCAGCCGGCCGCGGTGCGCCATGCCGATCGCGACCTCGTCGAGGCCTTCCTTCGCCGCGCCCTGGAGGATCTCGTCGAGCAGTGCGATGACGGACTCGCCGCCCTCGAGGCTGAAGCGCTTCTGCCCGACGTACTTCGTCTGCAGGAACGTCTCGAACGCCTCGGCCTCGTTCAGCTTGCGGAGGATCCGCATCTGCTCGTTGTGGTTGGGCTTCTCGTACTTGCGCTCGACCTGGTGCTGGATCCACTTTCGCTGCACGGGGTCTTGGATGTGCATGTACTCGATGCCGATCGTGCGGCAGTACGAGTCGCGGAGGATGCCGAGGATGTCGCGGAGCAGCGCGGTGCGGGTGTCGCCGAAGCCGCCCGTCACGAACTCGCGGTCGAGGTCCCAGAACGTGAGGCCGTGACTGTCGAGGTCGAGGTCGGGGTGCGAGCGCTGCACGTACTCGAGCGGGTCGATGTCGGCCATGAGGTGGCCCCGCACGCGGAACGCGTTGATGAGCTCTTGCACGCGCGAGGTCTTGTCGATCGCGCTGGCCAGATCGACGTTGATGTCGGGCGCCCACCGGATGGGCTCGTACGGCAGGCGGAGCGCGGCGAAGATGTCCTCGTAGAAGCCGCGCTGCCCGATGAGCAGCTCATGCACCTTCTTCAAGAACTCGCCGGAGCCCGCACCCTGGATCACGCGGTGGTCGTAGGTCGAGGTGAGCGTGATCGTCTTGCCGACGGCGAGGTTCGCCAGGGTCTTCTCGCTGGAGCCCTGGAACTCGGCGGGGTATTCGAGCGCACCTGCGCCGATGATGCACCCCTGCCCCTTCATGAGGCGCGGGACCGAGTGCACGGTGCCGATGCCGCCGGGGTTGGTCAGCGAGATGGTGGCGCCCTGGAAGTCGTCGGCCTTGAGCTTGTTCTGCCTGGCGCGGGACACGAGGTCCTCGTACGCGGCGAGGAACTCGTTGAAGGTCATCGTCTCGGCGCGCTTGATCGCGGGGACGAGCAGGGCGCGGGTGCCGTCGGGCTTGGGCAGATCGATGGCGATGCCGAGACCGATGTGCGCCGGGCGGACGAGCGACGGCTTGCCGTCGGGCTCGGAGTAGTAGACGTTCTGGCTCGGGAACTCCTTGAGTGCCTGGATGAGCGCCCAGCCGATGAGATGCGTGAACGAGATCTTGCCGCCGCGGGAGCGACGGAGGTGATTGTTGATCACGATGCGGTTGTCGATCATGAGCTTCGCCGGCACGGTGCGCACGCTCGTCGCCGTCGGCACGGTGAGCGAGGCGTCCATGTTCGCCGCGAGGGCCTTCGGCATGCCCTTCAGCGTCACGACCTCGTCGTGACGCTCCTCATCGGCCACGACCGGCTGCGGACTGGTGACGGGCACGTCGGCGGGCACCGGCTCGGGCCGCGGCGCCTGCGACGTGGTGCGTGCGGCGGGCGCCTGGCCGAGCACCGGCGCGGGCGCCGTGATGGGCGCCGGCTCCGCGGCGGCCGCCTCGCCGGGTGCCGAGGCTGCGGGCGCAGCCGCCTGGTCGGATGCCTCGGCGGGGGCGGATGCCTCGGTGGGGACGGATGCCTCGGTGGCGGCGGATGCCTCGGCGGGGGCGGATGCCTCGGTGGCGGCCGCATCGCCGGCCGGAGCTGCCGGCCCGTCGGTGTTCCCGTCGGGCGAGCCCTGCGTCTTGGACTGGTGGTACTGCTCGAGGACCGGCCACCAGCTTCGGTCCACCGTCGACGGATCAGCGACGTACTTCTCGTACATCTCGTCGACGAGCCATTCATTGGCTCCGAACTCCGCCGCCGTATGCTCCTCAGAACCCGACCCGGTCAATTGGCTCGACACAGCCTCTCGCCCACTCTCTCCGTTGACGCTGGTTGCCTTCACGGCGATGAGCCACGACACGCCATCGCGCTGGACCCGATCACCCAATGAACAAGCCTAACCCCCGGCCGGGCCGGGCCGGCACACCGGCCGGGCCGCGTCGCCTCCGCTGCGAGGTAGCGTGGAAGCCATGGAGTTCTATCGGACGGCGCCCACTCACGACCTGACGTACTCCGATGTGTTCCTCGTGCCGTCGCGATCCGGGGTGACCAGCCGGCTCGACGTCTCGCTGGCGACCGACGACGGCTCGGGCGCGAGCGTGCCGATCGTGTCCGCCAACATGAACTCGGTGACGGGCCCGCGACTCGCCGCGACGCTCGCCCGCCGGGGCGGCCTCAGCGTGCTCCCGCAGGACCTGCATCTCCAGGAGCTCGACCAGGCGATCCGCTGGGTGAAGTCCCAGCCGGTCGCCTACGACACCCCGCACGTGTTCTCGCCGGACGCCACGGCCGCCGATGCGCTGCTCGTCCCGCCCGCCGCGGCCGGCCACGGCGTGGTGCTCGAGGATGCCGACGGCGGCTTCGCCGGGTGCATCCCGGCCGAGCGGCTCGGCACCGCGCTGCCCGATGCCCGTCTCGGCGACCTGGTGCACGGCGACCTCGCGTCGATCGACGCGGACGAGGTGGACTCGCCGCGCCGCGCGTTCGACCTGATGGTCGACGCCGGGCTGGAGTTCGCGCCGGTGCTGCGCCACGGCCGGATCGTGGGCACGTTGAGTCGGCGCAGCGCGCTCCGCGGCACGATCTACGCGCCGAACGTCGACCGTGACGGCCGGCTTCGGGTCGCCGCGGCGGTGGGCATCAACGGCGACGTCGCCGCCAAGGCGAAGGCCCTCGCCGATGCGGGGGTGGACCTGCTGGTCGTGGACACCGCGCACGGCCACCAGGAGGGCATGCTCCGCGCGATCCGCGCGGTGCGTGAGCTCGGTCTCGACCTGCCGATCGCGGCCGGGAACATCGTCACCGCCGACGGCGTGGCCGACCTGGTCGACGCGGGCGCGAGCGTGCTCAAGGTCGGTGTGGGGCCTGGCGCGATGTGCACGACGCGGATGATGACGGCCGTCGGCCGGCCCCAGTTCTCGGCGGTGCTCGAGACCGCCGAAGCGGCGCGTGAGCACGGCGCGCACGTGTGGGCGGACGGCGGCGTGCGCTACCCGCGCGACGTCGCGCTCGCGCTGGCCGCCGGGGCGTCGGCGGTGATGATCGGCTCGTGGTTCGCGGGCACGATCGAGGCGCCTGGCACGCTCCGCGTCGACGACGCCGGCCGAGCGTTCAAAGAGAGCTGGGGGATGGCCTCGACCAAGGCGGTGCGCGAACGCTTCGACCGGCTCTCGCCCTACGAGCTCGCACGCCGCGAGCTGTTCGCCGAGGGCATCTCGTCGTCCTCGATCTACCTCGATCCGCTGCGGCCGTCCGTCGAAGACCTGCTGGACATGATCACCTCGGGCGTGCGCAGCTCGTTCACGTACGCCGGGGCGCGCAGTCTCGCCGAGTTCCGCGACCGGGCGAGGGTCGGCATCCAGTCGGCGGCCGGCTACGAGGAGGGGAAGGCGCTGCCCGTCAGCTGGTGATCGTCAGCGGCCACATTCCGCGCGATCTCGGTAGACTGAGGCGATCATGGACGAACCCCCTTCATCGACCTCACCCGGTCATAGACCCTCGCCCGTGACGTATCGGGCAGCGGCCGATGTCTGAGTGGATCCTCCTCGCCATCGGTCTCCTGCTCACGATCGGCACGGGCTTGTTCGTTGCGAGCGAGTTCGCGCTCGTGAACCTCGACCGTGCCGACCTCGAGGCACGCCGTGCGAAGGGTGAGACCAAGCTCGGTCTCACGATCGCCGCCCTGAAGATCACGTCCACGCACCTGTCGAGTGCGCAGCTCGGCATCACGCTGACCACGTTGCTGACCGGGTACACCATGGAGCCAGCGATCTCGTCGCTGCTCGCCGGCCCGCTCGCGGCGATCGGTGTCGCCGAGGCGCTCGTGCGGCCGCTCGGGGCGATCACGGCGATGGTCGTCGCCACGCTGCTGTCCATGCTGATCGGCGAGCTCGTGCCCAAGAACTTCGCGCTCGCGTTGCCGCGTGCCACGGCGAAGGTCGTCATCCCGTTCCAGACCGCCTTCACCTGGTTCTTCCGGCCCGCGATCGTGGTGCTCAACGGTTCCGCGAACGCACTGCTCCGTGCGATGGGCATCGAGCCTAAAGAGGAGCTCTCCGGCGCCCGCTCGGCCGAGGAGCTGTCGTCGTTGGTCCGGCGTTCGGCCAGCGCCGGCCTGCTCGAGCAGGACACGGCCACGCTGCTCGGCCGCACGCTGCGGTTCTCCGAGCACGACGCGTCGGACGTGATGACGCCGCGGCCTCGGGTGGCGGCCGTGCAGCGATCCGAGTCGACCGAGACGGTGCTGGACCTGGCGCGCCAGACGGGATACTCGCGCTTTCCGGTCTACGAGGAGGACCTCGACGACATCGTGGGCGTCGTGCACGTGAAGCAGGCCGTGTCGGTACCCCGCGAGCGCCGTCCCGACGTCCCCGCATCGGCGCTGCAGACCGAGGTGGTCCGCGTTCCCGAGACGATGACGCTCGACACGCTGCTCGGCGAGTTGCGCGGGCGCGGCTACCAGATGGCGGTCGTCGTCGACGAGTACGGTGGGACGGCCGGCGTCGTGACCCTCGAAGACCTCGTCGAAGAGCTCGTGGGCGAGGTCGCCGACGAGCACGATCGCGCGCGTGCCGGCATCGTTCGCCGGGGCGACGAGGTGAGCTTCCCCGGGAGCCTGCGGCCCGACGAGCTGCTCGATCGGACGCGGATCCGGGTGCCGGAAGACGGCGACTACGAGACCGTGGCCGGCTTCGTCGTGAGCCTGCTGGGGCGGCTGCCGGTCGTCGGTGACGAGGTGCCCGTCGAGGGCGGGCGATTGGTCGTCCAGCGGGTGGAGGGCCGCCGGATCGACCGACTCAGGTTCATCCCCGATCCGGATCCGGATCCGGACGACGAGGGCGCACGGCCGGAGGGGTCGCGATGAACGACTGGATCGGTCTCGCGTGGCTGGTCGTGCTGCTCGCGGGCAACGCGTTCTTCGTCGGCGCCGAGTTCGCCGTGATCTCGGCTCGCCGATCGCAGATCGAGCCGCTCGCCGAGCGCGGCAGCCGCAGGGCGAAGACGGCACTGTGGGCGATGGAGCATGCGACGCTCATGCTCGCGATGAGCCAGCTCGGCATCACCATCTGCTCGCTCCTCATCCTGAACGTGTCGGAGCCGGCGATCCACCACCTCCTCGAGATCCCGCTGCACCTGACGGGCTGGCCCGAGGAGGTCATCGGCACGATCGCGTTCGTGATCGCGCTCGTGCTCGTGTCGTACCTGCACGTGGTCTTCGGCGAGATGGTGCCGAAGAACCTGTCCTTCTCGCTGCCCGACAAGGCGGTCCTGCTGCTCGCACCGCCGCTCGTGTGGATCGCGCGCGTGTTCCGGCCGGCGATCGTGGCCCTGAACGCGACGGCGAACGGCGTGCTGCGACTCTTCGGCGTCGAGCCGAAGAGCGAGGCGAACTCGACGTTCACGCTCGAGGAGGTGCAGACCATCGTCGACCGCTCGCGCCGCGAAGGCGTGCTCGACGATGCCAGCGGCACGCTGACCGCGGCGTTCGAGTTCACGACGAAGCGCGTGAGCGACGTCGCGGTGCCGATGGCGCAGCTCGTGAGCCTGCCCCCGACGGCGACACCCGCCGACGTCGAGCGCGCGGTCGCGCGGCACGGCTTCTCGCGGTACGTGTTGCTCGGCGAGGACGGCGAGCCGGCCGGGTACGTGCACCTCAAGGATGTGATCGATCTCGAGAACGGCGAGTTCGACGACCCGCTGCCCGCCAAACGCGTGCGGCGCCTGGTCTCGATCTTCGACGAGACCGACCTCGAAGACGCGCTCGCGACCATGCGGCGCCTCGGCACCCACGTCGCGCGTGCGTTCGACCGGGAGGGTGCGACGACGGGTGTGATCTTCCTCGAGGACATCATCGAGGAGCTCGTCGGCGAGGTGCAGGACGCGACCAGACGTCACTGACACGGCCGGCGCGCAGGCGGCGTAGACTCCGGACCGACCCGAAGAATCGAGGGTTGATCATGTTCGAGTCTGCGTCCGCCTACGCCGTGCTGCCGGCGTCCGATCTCGACCGAGCGCGCCGCTACTGGACGGGTGTGCTGGAGAGCGAGCCCGAGATGAGCCTCGAGGACGAGGCCTTCTTCATCATGATCGGCGGGATCCGCGTGCTCGTGTACCGTACGCAGTTCGCGGGCACCGCGCAGAACACCGCGCTCGGCATCGAGAGCGACGACCTCGACCGCGATATGGAGCGGTTGCGGGAGCGCGGCGTCGAGTTCAACCAGTACGACCTGCCCGGGCTCACGACGGTCGACGGCGTGGCCGAGATCGACGGGTTGCGCACGGCCTGGTTCACCGACAGCGAGGGGAACATCGTCGCGATCGGCGATCGGGTGCAGGTCTGACCGCACGTCCGCGCACGCGTGAGTGTCTGGCCCGTAGGGTTGGGCCATGGACGAGGGTGCCTGGTCGGAGTGGGCGGCCGTCGACGCGGCGGCGTGGGTGCGGCGGCCTGCGGCCGGCGACGACAAGTACCGGCGCGGGGTGCTGGGCGTCATCACCGGCTCGACGGAGTTCCCGGGGGCCGCAGTACTCGGCGTCGAGGCGGCCCATCGCGCGGGCCTCGGCATGGTCCGCTACATCGGTCCGAGGCCGGTCCGGGCGGCCGTGCTGTCGCGTCGGCCCGAGACGGTGACGCAGTCGGGTCGCGTGCAGGCGTGGCTGCTGGGCTCCGGCATGGATGCCTCGCATCGCACCTTCGTCCTCTCAGGCGACCTGCAGCACGCGCTCGCCTCGGGCGTGCCGGTCGTGCTCGACGCCGGCGGACTCGATCTCGTCGGCACCCACAACGGCCCGACGGTGATCACGCCGCACGCGCGCGAGCTCGCGACCCTGCTGGTGTCGCGCGAGATCCGCACGACGCGCGACGCGGTGCTCGACAACCCCGCCGGGTGGGCGGCGCGCGCGGCCCACGAGCTCGGCGTGGTGGTGCTGTTGAAGGGCGCGGTGACCCACGTCGCGGATCCCTCGGGCCGGCGGCTGCGCGTGGCCGCGTCCACGCACTGGCTCGCCACGGCCGGCACCGGCGACGTCCTGGGCGGGGTGCTGGGTGCCCTCGTGGCGGGTCACCACGACGAGATCATGACGGATGCCACGGTGCTGACCTCGCTCGCGGCGTCGGCCGCGTTCGTGCACGCCGAGGCGGGCCGGCTCGCGAGCGAGCGGTTCGGCGGCGGTCCGATCGCGGCGCTCGACGTGGCCGAGGCGGTTCCGCACATCATCGGCCGGCTGCTCACGCTGGTCGAGTAGCACGCGACGGAGGAGCACGCGCATCGAGACCTGGCGCCGGGTCTCGAGACGCTGACGCCCGCTACCCGACCAGCGTGCGGGGCCTACAGGAACCGGGCCAGGAATTCCCTCGTGCGCGGCTCACGCGGGGCGCTGAGCAGCTCGGCCGCTGGCCCCTCCTCGAGGATGCGCCCGTGCTCCAGGAACACGACACGGTCGGCGACCTCGCGCGCGAACGCCATCTCATGCGTGGCCATCAGGATCGTCGTCCCGCGTTCGGCGAGCGAGCGCACGAGCGCGAGCACCTCGCCGACGAGCTCCGGGTCGAGCGCGCTCGTGATCTCATCGAGGAGGAGCAGCTCGGGCTCGGTCAGGATCGCGCGGACGATCGCGACGCGCTGCTGCTGACCGCCCGAGAGGCGGTCGGGGAACGACCGGGCGAAGTCTTCGAGTCCGATCGTCGCGAGCAACTCGGTGGCCCGGCGCTCGGCCTCGGCGCGAGGCATCCGGTGCACGAGGCGCGCCGCGAGCGTGACGTTGTCGAGCACGCTGAGATGCGGGAACAGGTTGTAGTGCTGGAAGACCGCGCCGATGCGGCCGCGCACGCGGTCCGCGTTCACCCGCGGATCGCTGATGTCGTCGCCCGTCAAGCGGATGACGCCGTCGTCGACGGGCTCGAGCAGGTTCACGGTGCGCAGCAGCGTGGACTTGCCGGACCCCGAGGCGCCGATCAGTGCGACGACCTCGTGCGCGGAGACGTCGAGGTCGATGCCCTGCAGCACGTGATGGTCGCCGTACGATCTGCGGATGCCTCGGAGGGAGAGCACCGGGCCGTCCGTGCGCGCTTCGGTCATACGATGCTCCCGGCCTGTTCGCGGGCGCGCATGCGCGCCGTGAGCCAATCGGTGAGCCGGATCGTCGGCCACGCGAGCAGCACGAAGAGCAGGCCCGCGACGACGTACGGCGTGAAGTTGAAGAAGTGCGCGGTCTCGATCTGTGCGGCACGCACGGCGTCGACCGCGCCGAGCACGGAGATCAGCCCGACGTCCTTCTGCATCGCCACGACGTCGTTCATGAGCGCCGGGGTGACTTTGCGCACGGCCTGGGGGAGGACGACGCGGCGCATCGTCTGACCGTGACTCAAGCCGAGCGCGCGGGCCGCGAGCCGCTGCGACGGGTGCACCGCCTCGATGCCCGCCCGGATCACCTCGGAGACGTAGGCGGAGTAGACGAGGATCAGTGCGATCGTGCCCCAGAACGCCGCGGGCATGCGGTCGAAGAACTGCAGGCCGGGCACCCCGTAGCCCACGAGGTAGAGCACGATGATCAGCGGCATGCCGCGGAACAGGTCGGTGTACCCGGCCGCGAGGGCGCGCACGGGGAAGAACACCGGTCCGCGGAGGGTGCGCAGGCTCGCCAGGAGCAGCCCGAGCAGCGCCACTCCGACGATCGCGAAGACGAGCACCTGCAGGTTCAGCAGCAGCCCCTCGAGCACCCTCGGCAGCGAGGCGATCGCGACCTCGGGATTGAAGAAGGACTCCTGCACCCGTGCCCATCCGGGCGAGCCGGCGACCGCCCACACGAGCAGTCCGGCGAACACGATCGTGCTGAGCACGCTGATCAGCACGGACCGTCGCGTCTGACGCGTGCGGAACGCGCGCCGATCGAGCTCGAGCGCGCTCGGCTGCCAGGCGGTGTCGGTCACAGGCACACGGTACTGGACACGGATGCTCCGGCGTGCGGCTACTGCAGGACCGGCGCGGTGTCGTCGCCGCCCAGCCACTCGGCGGCGAGCGCGTCGAGCGTGCCGTCCTCGCGGAGTGCGTCGACCGCGGCCGTCACGTCGGCCGTGAGCGCCGAGTCCTTCTCCAGCACCAGGCCGAACTGGTCGGCGCCCTCGGTGCCCGGGATCTGTCCGACGATGAGCCCGCCGTCGAGTTCGACGCCCGTGAGGTAGAACGCCGTGGGCAGGTCGACGACGATCGCGTCGACCTGGCCGTTCTGCAGCGCGAACTTCGCGTCGTCGTTGGTGTTGAAGACCTGTGCGCCCTGATCGGGCTGGATGACGTCCTCGATCGCGTCGAGGCTCGTCGTGCCGGTCTGTGCGCCGACGAGGAGCGGCTTGAGGTCGGCGAGGCTCGAGGCGTCGGCGGCAGGCGAGCCCTCGACGGTGATGACGACCTGCGTGGTCTCGTAGTACGGCGAGGAGAAGTCGACGGCCTCTTCGCGCTCGGGCGTGATCGAGAACTGCTGCAGGTTGATGTCGAAGTCCTTCGGACCCGGTGCGATCGCCTGGTCGAAGGTGGTCCGGACCCAGACGACGTCCTCGGCGTCGAAGCCGAGCTGCTCGGCGACGGCGTACGCCACCGCCGCTTCGAAGCCCTCGCCCGACTCGGGCGCGTCGTCGATCACCCAGGGGTAGTAGGCGGGCTCGCCGGTGCCGACCGTGAACACGCCCTCGGTGACATAGCCGCTTCCCGAGCCGGCCGTCTCGGTCGGGTCGCCCGCGTCCGATCCCGAAGCGCATCCGGCGAGGCCGAGTGCCGCGGCAGCGGCGAGGGCGGTTGCGGCGAACAGGCGGGTCTTCATGGCGGCCTCCGGACGGGTTCGGGCAGGGTGGGGTGCAGGTCCAGCATCGCCCATCCACCCGGTCGCCGTCCCTTGCGTGGCGATATATGACAGCGCGATCTCCGCAGGAGCGCTCGGTTAGGATCGCTGCCATGACGGCACGGGGCGGGCGCGAGGCATCCGTCGCTCCGAACCGGGGCGCGGTGCGCCGCGCGCTCGCCGGGCGCGCTGCGCTCTGGACCGCGTTCGCGGCCGTGCACGCGGCGCTCGCGTGGCTGAACCTGTTCGCGCCCGGCTGGCCGCTCGGCGACGTCGAGAGCGTCTACCTGATGTGGACGCAACAGGCGGCGAACGGATGGCTGCGGATCGGCATCGATGCGCCATGGGTGTATCCCATCCTCGCCTTCGCGCCGATGACGGCCTCGCTCGCGTTCGGCGCAGCCTGGTACCCGGTGACGTGGCTCGGGCTCATGACCGTGCTCGACGGGATCGCGTTCGCGATACTGATCGGGCAACGGCGGCTGTCGCGGACCCGCCGCGTCGCCGCGTGGTGGTGGCTCGCCTTCCTCGCCGCGCTCGGGCCGATCGCGCTCGGCCGCATCGACGCGGTCACCGTGCCGCTCGCGCTCGTCGGTCTGCTCCTCGCGGCCGGCCGGCCGCGCGTCGCGGCGGCGCTGCTCACCATCGCGACCTGGGTCAAGGTCTGGCCCGCCGCGCTGCTCGCCGCGCTCGTCATCGTGCACCGGCGGCGGGTCGAGGTGGTGACCGTGGCGGCCGCGCTCAGCGTCGGCATCGTCGGCGTCTGCCTGCTCGCCGGGTCGGGCCTGAACGTCTTCGGCTTCATCGGCCAGCAGGCCGGTCGCGGGCTGCAGGTCGAGGCGCCGATCGGCGTGCCGTGGCTCTGGCAGATCGTCTCCGGCGCGCCCGATGTCGCGGTCGAGTACGACCGCGACATCCTCACGTACCAGATCATCGGGCCGGGCGTCGAGACCGCCGCGTCGCTCACCACGCCCGCGATGGCGCTCGGCATCCTCGCGGTCGGCCTCGTGGGGGTTCGCGCCGCGCGGCGCGGAGCGCCCGTCGGACGCATCCTCGCGCCGCTCGCGCTCGCGCTGGTCGTCGTGCTCATGCTCGCCAACAAGGTCGGCTCGCCGCAGTTCGCGACGTGGCTCGCGGCGCCCGTGGTGCTCGGCCTCGCGACGGCGCCACGGCGGTTCACGGTGCCCGCCGTGCTCGCCGGGCTCGTCGCGGTGTTCACCCAGCTCATCTATCCGTACTGGTACGGCTGGCTGCTCGCGGCCAGCCCCGGCTCGGTCCTGCTCCTCACCGCCAAATCGGCGCTGCTCGTCGCGCTGCTCGTCTGGGGCATCCGCTCGCTGTGGCAGGCTGGAAGCGAGCGGGTCGATCGAGCCGCGCGCGGGCTACGCGCCGGCACGACCCGAATCCAGGAGGCATGATGCTGGTCGCATTCTCCGTCGCGCCGAGCGGCGCCGAGGGGCCCGAGGGGTCGGTGCACGACGCGGTCGCCGCGGCCGTGCGCATCGTCCGCGAGTCGGGCCTGCCGAATCGGACCACGTCGATGTTCACCGAGCTCGAGGGTGAGTGGGACGAGGTGTTCGACGTGATCAAGCGCGCGACCGAGGCGGTCGCCGAGTACGGCCCGCGGGTCTCGCTCGTGCTGAAGGCGGACATCCGGGCCGGGCGCACCGGCGAGCTCGACGGCAAGGTCGAGCGGCTGGAACAGGCGATCCGCGACCAGAACGCCTGAGCGGAGCGGTTCCCGACGTCGCGCGGTGTCATCGCCGAACGGGTGACGGTTCGACGCCTCGAATCGATTCGAATCGTGAGATGATCGACCGGTGACCCTCGCTGCAGACGGGCCGACGACCAGCTGGTCGCCGGCCCGCGTTCGTTTCGCCCTGCTCGCGCTCGCCCTCGGTGGCTTCGGCATCGGCGCGACCGAGTTCGTCGCGATGGGGCTGCTGCCGAACATCGCGGCCGACCTCATGCCGTCGCTGTACGCAGCCTCGCCGGAGGAGGCCAACGCGCGTGCAGGGTGGATCATCTCGGCCTATGCGGCCGGGGTCGTCGTCGGCGCACCGACCATTGCGGCGGCCGCCGCCAGGTGGCCGCGGAAGCGGCTGCTGCTGTGGTTGCTCACCGCGTTCACGCTCGGCACGGTCGCCTCGGCCGTGCTGCCGAGCTTCGAGCTGGTGCTCGTCGCCCGCTTCGTGTCGGCGCTCCCGCACGGGGCCTACTTCGGCATCGCCTCGCTGGTCGCGGCGAGCCTCATGGGGCCCGGCAAGCGGGCGCGCGGCGTCGCACTCGTGCTGTCGGGACTCACGATCGCCAATGTGATCGGGGTGCCGGCGATCACGTGGCTCGGGCAGGCCGCCGGGTGGCGCGTCGCCTATCTCGCGGTCGCGGCGATCTTCGCGCTCACGTTCGTCGCGGTGCTTGCGGCCGTGCCCTGGCAGCCCGGCGATGCGCGCGCGACCATGCGGCGCGAGCTCGCGGCGTTCGGGCGGGCGCAGGTCTGGTTCGCGGTCGGCATCGGCGCCGTGGGCTTCGGCGGGCTCTTCGCGGTGTACAGCTATGTCGCGCCGCTCGCGACCGAGGTCACCGGGCTCCGCGAAGCGCTCGTGCCGTTCGCGCTCGTCGCGATCGGTCTCGGTATGACGGTCGGGAACCTCGTCGGCGGCCGGCTCGCGGACTGGAGCGTGCGCCGCGCGATGTACCTGTTCTTCGTCGTGCTCGCGTTCGCGCTCGTGCTGCTCGCGCTCACGGCCGCGAACCCGGTCGGGCTGTTCACGGGGCTGTTCCTCGTCGGCGGCGCTTCCGCGGCGCTCTCGCCCACGATCCAGGCGCGGCTCATGGATGTCGCGCGCGACAGCCAGTCGCTCGCGGCCGCGCTCAATCATTCGGCGCTGAACATCGGCAACAGTCTGGGTGCATTCCTCGGCGGGCTCGCGATCGCGGGTGGACTCGGATACGTCGCGCCGGTGTGGATCGGCGTGCTGCTGACGCTCGTCGGGAGTGCGCTCGCCGTCGCGAGTTTCGGCCTTGACCGGTCGCGCCGCCGGCGAGGGGTCGTCGTTGCGGTGACGACCGCGGCGACACCCGCGCTCGACTGAGTTCGCCGGCGCGGCCCATGAATGCGCATCGGAGCTTTCGCCGTCCGGGGACACTGGATATATTAACATCCACTCATTGAGGGATGTGGTCGTATGCGGTGGTCGTCGGTGCGCCGGGGCAGGCGCGGAGATGGGTCGGGTCGTGGGGCCGGGCTCGGTCGGGGGGCCGTGACGGTGGGAGCGCTGGTGTGTGCGGCGCTGGTCGGCGGGCTGGTGTCGCCGGTGTGGGCTGCGTCGGCGGACGACGACGGTGATGCCCGAGGCGGGGTGGAGCTGGGGTCGTTCGCGTCGGGGGACGGGCTCGAGGGCGCGATCGGCGAGTTGGACGGGTCGCTCGGGTTCGGCTTGTCGGCCGGCGGGGTGAGCCTGGAGTGGGACTCACGTGGGGTGGGTGCCGATGCGGTGGGGCTCGGTGCGGGCTGGTCGTTCGGGTTGGCGACGGTGCGCGTGACGGGTGGCGTGTGGGTGTACCCCGCGTCGGGTGGTGCGTACGAGATGAACCTGTCCGCGCCGTCGGGATTGGCGGGGTATCCGGGTACGGATGTGCGGTTCGAGGCGGCCGTCCCCGGTGCAGTGGTTCCAGGGCGTGCGGATGGTTCGGTGCGGGAGACGGCGTACGCGTACGCGTTGCACGAGCTGGGCGGGGTGTCGACGTACTTCGACGCGGCCGGGCATCCCGTCGCGCGCGTGGTGCTCGGTGGCGAGCGGCTCGACTGGACGTGGGCGGGCGGCGGGGCGGGGCGCCTGACGTCGGTCGTGTCGCCTGATGGCTCGGTGACCGCATTGGACTGGTCGGACCCCGGCCGAGTGATGATCGTTCCCGGCAGCATGGTCACGGATCCGGTCGAAGGGGCGGGAGCCGGCGGTCGGTGGCTGGTGGAGCTGGACGGAGGCCGCGTGTCGGCGCTCATCGATCCGGTGGGCGGGCGCACGCAGGTGACGTACGACCGTCAGGGCATGGTCGAGCGGGTGACCGATCCGGCGGGAGCCATGACGGTGGTGCAGTGGCAGGCCTCGTCCGACGGCGTGCCGCGCGTCGAACGGGTGCGGGTGCTCGACGCGGCGACAGGTGCCGAGCTGAGTGCGCGGGAGTGGAGTGTGCAGGGCGACGTCTCACCGTCGGGGTGGCCGCTGAGCGCCGAGCCACACGTGCCGGGCGTCGCGCTGGGCCCGGGGTTCGAGACCTCGGTGTCGGACGGGAAGACCCGCGTGCGGTCGGGGGTGGATGCGCACGGCCGGTTGACCGAGCGGGCCGTAGTGGCCGGCTCGTCCTCGGGCGAGTGGGTCGTGCAGGAGCAGGAGATGGAGTATCCGGAGGTCGGCGGTCCGATGGGGCGGCCCGGCGAGGGCATGCAGCCCACGTCGGCGTCGACGACGCACCATGATCTGCGCGGTGGGACACGGGTGGCGACGGAGTCGTATGAGCGCGACGAGTTCGGGCGGATGGTCTCGCGAGTCGCCATCGATGGCTCGATCGTGCGATGGGTGTACGACGATGTGGTGCCGCGCGGGCGGGCGTTGCCGGTCGGGTTGGTGGTCGAGGAGACCACGACGGCGGCCGACGGGCTCGTGCGTTCGACGCGCTCGGCGCTGAGCGAGGATCGCGGCGCGGTGGTCGCTACGGAGCAGTGGTCGGAGCATGCGGGCGGCGAGCTGGTGCGGGTCGGGCGGGTCGAAGCCGACGTCGCGGACGGGTTCGTGACCGAGGAGCGTGTGTTCCCGGCCGGGGATCCGGCTGCGACGCCGGCGATCACGCGGTGGACGAAGCAGGTCGATGTGGCGCGTGGGACGAGGTCTGTCGTGGAGACGGTCGCGGCCGGGACCTCGATCGAGGCAGCCACGGTGTCGGTGTCGTCGTTGGTGCACGGGGGTGTGCTGTCGGAGACCGACGAGGTCGGCGCGGTCACGTCCGCCATGTACGACCAGGCGGGTCGACCGACGGCGGTCGAAGACACCGCGGGGAGGACCGTGGCGTACGCCTATCGTTCGCGGCAGGCCGACGGGATCAATGCGGTCATGACGACCGACACGATCGGCGTCACGGAGACCGAGGAGCGTGACGTGCTCGGTCGGGTCGTCGAGAAGACGCTGCGGTCGGACACCGAGACCGCGCCCGGGCAGCGGCGCGAGCTCGATGCTCTCGGGCGGGTGGTGTCGCAGACCGATCAGCGCGGGGTCGCCGAGCGCACCTCGTACACGCCGGACGGGTTGGTCGCCGAGATCGTGTCCGATACCGGCCGGGTCCTCACGAACGAGTACGACCCGGTCACGCGGGACCTGGTCACGACGCGGGTGCGCTCGGCGGACGGTGCCGAGGTCGTCTCCTCGTTCGAGAACGACCGGGCCGGCCGGGTGGTCGCGGTGTACGATCCGGCGGATGAGGCGGGCACGCGTATCTCGTACGAGCACGACGACTTCGGGAATGTGACGCGGACGGTCTACCCGGACGGTGCCGAGATCAGGCACGAGTACGACCAGAACGGCCGGAAGCGGGCCACGATCGACATCGACGGCAACCGAACCGAGTACACCTACGACGCGAAGGACGGCGCGATGGTGGCCGCGGTCCAGGTCGACCGCGACGGACAGCACGTGAGCGGGGTGCGGTACGGGTACGACGAGTACCGGCGGATGAACGTGCTCGAGCGCGACAATGGCGTACGGACCGAGGTGACGTTCACGAGCACCGCCGAGGTGGCATCCGAGATCACGACCGGCCCGGACGGCGTGCGGTCAGAACGCGCGTACGAGTACACGCCGGTTGGGGACCTCACCTCGCGGATCGACCGGGTCCGCGACGAGACGGGGCAGCTCGAGGTCACACGGACCGACTACGAGTACGACGGGTTCGACCGGCTGATGGGCGCACTGGCGAAACGCGGGATTGGCAAGTTCTCGAAGACGTGCATGGAGCTCATGGATCTCGCCTGTATTCCCAGCTATACAGCGGTCGGTCAGGACGCTCTTGGCAATCTGAGGGGTCGCGTGTCCGGAGACGATCTCCTCGCGAGACAGAAGGCTGTGTACGGATGGCGCGTGTCGTTGGAGAAGGCCGAGCCCGAGCGCCTTCCTCAGCTCGTTGGCGATTTCATGGATCCATATCTGACCGTGAACATGGATACGGCGATGGTGAGTCTTCAGAAAGCGCGACGCACAGCCACCGATGCATTGGATTCGAACCTGCAGGCGGTCAATGCGCTTGAGGCTCACGACCTGCTTGTCGCCGCCGAGAGCAGGATCAAGACCTTGGTCGAGACGGCAGATGAGCAGCTCGCCCTCGCGGAATCCCATATTGCGTCGTTCATCAAATCAGATTTCCCGGGCACGGGTGGACTGACATCCGTGCAGACGCAGATCACCCAGCTTCGGAACGACCTCGGGGTTCTCCTCGACCGGAAACCACCGGTCATCGTGGATCGATACTGACGCCCGACGCCGACGCCGACGCCGACGCACCGGACCGACTGGCATGCATCGCCGGTCGCGCCGCTCAGTCGCTCTGCAGCAGGATCCCATCGGCGATGGCCCGCTTGCGCAGCGCGACCTTGGTGCCCACGTCGTACCCCGCCACGCGATACTTCTCACGAATGCGCTTGAGGTAGCTCTTCGCGGTCTCCTCGGAGATGCCGAGCTGGAACGCCACGGCCTTGACCGGCTGCCCGGCGCCGTACAGTGCCATGACCCGGCGCTCCTGCGCCGAGAGCTTCGGCGACAGGCCGTCCTCGAGCAGGGTCGCCTGCAGCTCGGGCGTGAGATACGACTCGCCGAGCTTGGCGGCACGGATCGCCTCGACGATCGTCTCCACCGGCTCCGACTTCGGCAGGTAGCCGAGCGCGCCGGCGCTCAGCGCCTCGCGAACCACCGCGGGCTCCGAGTAGGTGCTGATCAGCATGGTCTGCACGCCCGCCGACTTCAGCATCGAGAGCTTGAGCGAGACCGGGATGTTGTCCTTCAGGTCCAGGTCGAGCAGCACGACGTCCACGGGGAACGCCGGGTGTGCGAGCAGCTCAGACCACGACGGGACCGCGGCCACGACCTCGATGTCGGGCGCGGCACCGCGCAGCCACTCGCTGAGTGCGCCGAGCAGCATGCGATGGTCGTCGACGATCGCCAGACGGATGGGGGTGATGGAATCGGGCATTCAGGTTTCCCTCGTTCGCGCGCCACGCTCCCGCGTGGAGGTCATGGGCCGCGGCGGCTGGTCGGTTCGACAGAGGATATCGACGCGGAGGTGCTCCGCGTTGCTGGTCGTGCGGTGGGTCCCGACACTCTCGACCGCATCCCACATCGCCGCGTCGAGATGACGCAGCGCGAGCCCCGAGATGGCGATGGCGATGGCGAGGTCCGCATACGGGTCGTCGCTCCCGGTGACGGTGTCGGCGAAGCCCGCTCCGGACCCGACGAGGCCGTCGACCTGGCCGACCAGCACGGTCGCGCGCGCCGAGTCCCGTCGCGACCGTTCGCCCACGATGAGCCAGAGCGCGAAGAGCAGACCCTCGCGCTGTGACGGCGCGAGCTTGCCGGCGAGCCCGTTCGGATCGGTGACCTCGACGCGACCCGACAGGTACGCCGATTCGGCGACCGCGTGCCGCAGCCAGGTGTCGGTCCGGCCCTCGATGAGCCGGACACGCAGCCGCGCGGCGAGCTGCCCGGCGAGCTCGGCCTTCTCGGGCGGCAGCGGGATCGCGACGCGCCCGGCCCCCACGTCCTCGAGCAGCGACTCGGCGTCGAAGTCGAGCTGTGCCAATTCCTCCGACGCGCGCATGCCGACGGCCGAGCGGGGCGTGGCCACGGTGGACTGCACGAGCGACAGGTCGACCTCGCGGCGAGCGAGCCGGCGGAAACCGCGCACGGTGATGACGGTGAGCGCCACGGGCAGCAGCGCAACGCCCGCGACTGCGAGGCCGAGCACGACGTTCCGGCCCGCGGTGGGCAGCTGCAGAAGCGCCTCGGCCGCGAGCACGGCCGCGAGCACCGAGGACGCGGCGAGCGGTGCGATGGTGCCGCGGAGCGCCGCGACCGGCATCAGGACCATGGCGGCTGCGGCCGCCGCCGTCGGCGTCACGCCCACGTGCAGCAGGCCGGCCGTGGCCGCCACATCGAGCGCGACCGGAACCGCGAGTGCGACGACGAGTGCCGCGAAGAGCCAGTCGGGCACGCGCTGCGAGAGCGCGGCCACCGCGGACACGCCGGCAACGAGGACCGCCGCGAGCCCGATCCAGGCCGGCCAAGGTCCGGGACCCGGCGGGAAGTACGGGGCGATCGAGATGGCGTGCACGAGTTGCGCCGCGATGAGGATTCCCGCGGCGACGGCGGCCCCGAGCGCGAGCCGGGTGCCGCCGTGGCTGCCGTACGCGTCGACCGCTGCGCGCGCCGAGCGCGCCGGACGCCGGAAGCTCTGCTCCCGGCCGGCCGTCACCGTGGCCTCGTCGAACCCACCCGTCATGGCTTCGGCACCTCGAGCATGACGGTGGTGCCGGCTCCTGGCGAGGAGAACACCCGCGCGCGGCCGCCGACCGCGCTGAGCCGGCCGACGACCGACTCGGCGAAGCCCAGACGGCCGGCGTCGATGAGTGCCGGCTCGAATCCGGTGCCCGCGTCCGACACCATCGCTCGGACCATGTGTTCGTCGTCGGTGACGGTGACGTCGGCCTCGTTCACCCCGGAGTGCCTGCGCACGTTCTCGAGACACTCGCCCAGCGCGCCGAGCAGGGCGTCGAGTGTGTCGCGGGGCAGGACGAGCTGACCGGCCCCGTGCCAGTTGACATCGAGCCCCATGCGGGCGAACCGCTGACGCACCGACTCGAACGTGGTTCCGAGCGCATCGTCGTCGCGGTCGGGGGAGAACATCGAGCTGGTGCCGCTGTCGAGCGGGGCGCCGAGCCGCAGCAGACGCAGGAGACGCGCGTCGTCGCCGGCCTGCTGACGGAGCGCGGCCGGCCCGACGCCGACGCCGGAGTGGGCGAGCAGGCTGAGCGTGGCGAGGACGGTGTCGTGCAGCACGCGCGCGTCCTGGCGCTGCTGCGACTCGAGCTCGCTCGCAAGCCGTTCGGCCTCGTGCGCCCGGCCGACCTCGGCGATGCGCTCAGCGGTGCGCGCGATGGCACGGTCGATCCAGACCCCCAGGGCGCCACTGGCCAACCAGCCGGCGATCGCGGTCAGGATGGGGGCCGCGACGGGTTCGCCCAGCAGCGCGAGCACCCACAGGGTCACGAGGACCGACGCGGCGAAGGTGATGGCGAGCGCGATGCCGTGCCGCTGCACGATGACCGGGATCGCGGCCGAGGGCGCGGCGACTCCGGCGATCGACGCGATGGCGGCGAGCGCCACCGGGTCGGCGCCGGCATCGGTGCCGATGATCGCGATCGCCGCGACCGAGGCGGCGACTGTGGCGCCGGACAGCAGCCGCGAACCGCGCTGCGTGGCGAGGAACACGAAGGTGCCGACGGCCGCGACGGCGGCGGCCGCCGCGAGCAGCAGCACCCCCGAGAGCGTTCCGGGCACGAGCAGGCAGGCGAGCGCGACCACGGCGCCGGTGAGCCCGGCGACCCTGGAGACGCGCCGGAGCAGGCGGTCGCGTTCCTTGTGGATGCGCTTCATACACCCCCCAGCATGGCGCTCGATCGTGACACCGGCGAGTGCCGTCTCTGGACTGAGCGTACAACCTCGCCGTCGGCAAGCGGAGAAGTACGTCCGCCCGTCACGCGGCGAGGAGAGCGGCGAGAGCGCGGCCGACGGCGGCGTCCTCGATGAGGAACGCATCGTGGCCGAAGTCCGACGTGATCACCACGGGGGAGTCGCCGTGCACGCTCCGCGGCAGCTGCGCCGCGATCTCGCGCTGACCTGCGAGCGGGAAGTACCGGTCACTGTCGATGCCGAGCACGAGGCTCTTCGCCTGGACCCGGGCCAGCGCACTCGCGACGCCGCCCCGGCCGCGACCGACGTCGTGCGAGTTCATCGCCTCGGTGAGAACCAGGTAGCTGTTCGCGTCGAAGCGCCGGGTGAAGCGGTTGCCGTGGAAGTCGAGATACGACTCGACGGCGAACCGCCCGCCGCCGCCCAGCGGATCGATGCTCGACTGCCAGCTCCTCGCGAAGCGCTCATCGAGCTCGCCGGCCGTGCGGTAGTTCAGCATCGCGAGCCGCCGGGCGAGCGCGAGGCCGCGGTTCGGGCCGTCGCCGTCGGCCGCGTCGTAGAACTCGCCGCCCCGGAACGCGGGGTCGACCCTGATCGCCTCGAGCTGCATGGCGTTGTGCGCGATCTGGTCGGCCGTGGTCGCGGCGGGGGCGGCGAGCACGGCGACGCGCTCGACCTGGTCGGGCGCCATGATGGCCCACTCGAGCACATGCATCGCGCCCATCGAGCCGCCCACCACCGCCGCGAAGCGATCGATGCCCAGCTCGGCCGCGAAGCGCTGCTGCGCCAGGACCTGGTCGCGGATCGTGAGGAACGGGAACCTCGGTCCCCACTCGACACCGTCGGGGGCCACAGAAGCCGGTCCGGTCGTGCCCTGGCAACCGCCGAGCACGTTGGGTGCGACCACGAACCAGCGGTCGGTGTCGATCGCGAGCCCGGGGCCCACGATGCCCGGCCACCAGCCGGCGGTCGGATGCCCGGGACCGGAGGGACCGCTGACGTGCGCGTCGCCGGTGAGCGCGTGCAACACCAGCACGGCATTGTCGCGTGCCGGCGACAACTCGCCCCAGGTCTCGTACGCCATCCGGACGTCGGGCAGCACCCCACCCGATTCGAGGGCGACGTCGCCGATGCGCACGAACCGGCGGTGGCCGACCGGGTCGCCCTCACGCCACGCGCCCGTCGCCGGGGCGCGCCCCGGCGCGACGGGTGTCGGCAGCACGGGCACGGGCCGGGCGGGCTCCGCTTCCGCCATCCGCTGCCAGTCCATGTGTTCGATTCTCCCCGACGCTGGAGGATCGGCCCGCTTTGTTACAGCACAGACGGGGTGTCACAGCGCAGGCCGGTTGTCACAGCGCAGACCGGTTGTCACAGCACAGACGAGCGGATGCCTCGGAGCGACGTGGCTCCGAGGCATCCGCTCATGGCGTGGCGACCGTCAGACGCGCGACGCCTCGACCGCGGCGCGCGCCGCCGCGAGTCCCGCGGCCAGGTCCGCCTTGAGGTCGTCGACGTGCTCGATGCCGACCGACAGCCGCACGAGGCCGGGCGTGACACCCGTCGTGAGCTGCTGCTCGGGCGTGAGCTGCGAGTGCGTCGTCGACGCCGGGTGGATGACCAGCGAACGCACGTCGCCGATGTTCGCGAGGTGGCTGAACAGCGTGAGGTTGTCCACCAGTGCACGGCCGGCGTCGACGCCGCCCTTGAGCTCGAACGACAGCACCGCGCCGACGCCCTTGGGCGCGTAGGTGTTCGCCGCGGCATACCAGGGGCTGGACGGCAGGCCCGAATAATTGACGCTCGCGATGTCGGGGTGGTTGTCGAGCCACTCGGCGATCTCCTGTGCGTTCTGCACGTGCCGTTCGATGCGCAGCGACAGCGTCTCGATGCCCTGCAGCAGCTGCCAGGCGTTGTTCGGGGAGATCGCGGAGCCGAGGTCGCGCAGCAGCTGCACGCGCGCCTTGATGATGTAGGCGAGGCCGTCGCCGACCGCGGCGGTGTAGCTCGCGCCGTGGTACGACGGGTCGGGCTCGGTGAGGCCGGGGAACTTCTCGACGTGCTTCGACCACTCGAACGTGCCACCGTCGACGATGACGCCGCCCACGACCGTGCCGTGACCGCCGAGGAACTTCGTCGCCGAGTGCAGCACGATGTCCGCGCCGTGCTGGAACGGCTTGATGAGGTACGGCGTCGCGATGGTGTTGTCGACGATGAGCGGGATGCCGTTGTCGTGCGCGATGTCCGCGACGAGGCGGATGTCGAGCACGTTGATCTTCGGATTGCCGATCGTCTCGGCGAAGAAGAGCTTGGTGTTCGGCCGCACGGCGCGGCGCCACTCGTCGGCGTCGTCCTGGTTCTCGACGAACGTGGTCTCGATGCCGAGCCGCGCGAGCGTGTACTTGAAGAGGTTGTAGGTGCCGCCGTAGATCGACGAGCTCGACACGATGTGGTCGCCGGCCTGCGCGAGGTTCAGGACCGCGAAGGTCTCGGCCGCCTGGCCCGAGGCCACGAGCAGGGCGCCGGTGCCCCCCTCGAGCGCGGCGAGGCGCTCTTCGACGACCGCCTGCGTCGGGTTCTGGATGCGGGTGTAGATGTTGCCGAACTCGGCCAGTGCGAAGAGGTTCTTCGCGTGGTCGGCATTGTCGAAGACGTAGGAGGTCGTCTGGTAGATCGGGGTCGCGCGGGCCTTGGTCACCGGGTCGGGTGCTGCGCCCGAGTGCACCTGCTTCGTCTCGAAGCGCCACTCGTCGGTGTGCTCGGTCATGGGTGTCTCCTTCATGGGGTCGTGCGGCATGGGTCCTGCGGGCCTGCCGCATCATGCGCACCACGGTATGAGCGGCCGGCCGACAGGGCAATGGCGGCCGACACATGCCGACACACGCCGGTTAGCCGCGGTCGGCACCACCCGGGTCGCGCGGCGGCCGCTCGGACCCGCGGTCGGCGGGCGGGATCGCGTCGGGCGGCAGCACGATCGTGCCCGTCGGGGTGGCGGGATCGGGCCGGAACAGCCACCGGGCGCGTGGCTCGACGAGCGGCCGGAACAGCCGGCGCACGGGCTTCAGCGAGAGCACGACCGAGACGCCGATGCAGAAGAGGATCATCGCGGGCAGCACCCAGAACGGCTGCGCCCCGCCGAGCACGCCGGACTCCCGCAAGGGGAACAGCACGAAGCTGTGCAGCAGATAGATGTACATCGTGGCCGCGCCGAAGGGCGTGAACCAGTGCCGGCCGCGCGGCATCAGGATGAGGAACGCGACCGCGAGCAGCATCGCGAGCACGAGCAGCACGAGCCTGATGGCGCCCGACCACGGCTCGTCGTAGCCGATCGCCACGTACGACTCGTCGTAGAGCATGAAGCGGCGCAGTCGCAGGTCGCGCCACGTCTCGATCGCGAGCGGCATGAGCACGAGCAGCGCGGCGAAGACGGCGATGGCGCCGGCCCGCCAGCGCCAGACGACGACGGGCGGCAGGGCGAGCCAGCGATCGGTGAGTCGCATCTGCCGCAGCTTCCATCCGAAGACGAAGAACGGGAACATGCCGAACGTGCGGGTCAGCGCGAACGTCGAATCGATCGCCTCGGTGTAGCCCGCCGCGATCGAGATGATCACGGCGATGGTCAGCGGGTACCGCAGCAGCACGAGGTAGGGCAGCGCGATGCGCCACGCCGCGAGCGCGATGAGGAACCAGAGCGTCCAGGACGCGGTCGAGTAGTCGAGGTTGAACTCGCCGCCGAGGGCGAACCTGATGACCGTCCAGATCGTCTCGAAGATGACGTACGGGAAGACGATGTCGGTCAGCACCTGCCTGAGCGACCGCGGCGTCGGCGGGCCCGACTTGGCGAAGTACCCCGACACGGTCACGAAGACCGCAACGTGGAACGAGTAGATGAAGAGGTACACGCTGTAGGCGGCATCGTCCTCGGCGATGAGCGGCAGGATGCCGTGCCCGATGACGACGAGCGTGATCGCGATCCAGCGCGCGTTGTCCCACAGTGGGACGCGCTTGCGCGAACGGGGCGCCGGGGGAGCCGTGTGCATCGGCCCATTCTCCCGTACGAGCCGGATCCGCCGCGGTGGTTGCGCTCGGCGGCGGCGGTGGTTCGGCAGAATGGTGCCCATGGTTCGGTTGCGTGCAGTGGTGACGGGTGCGAGTTCGGGGATCGGTGCGGCGACGGTCCGCGCGCTCCGCGAGGCGGGCTGGGACGTCGTGGGCGTGGCCCGCCGCGAGGATCGGCTTCGCGCGCTCGCCGAGGAGACCGGGGCATCCGTCTTCGTCGCGGATGTCTCGGACGAGGCCGACGTCGCCGCACTCGCCGACCATCTCGCGGAGACCGGACCGCTGCACGCGCTCGTGAACAACGCCGGCGGCGCGAAGGGGCTCGCCTCGGTCGAGGAGTCGGTCGCGGCCGACTGGGAGTGGATGTTCCGCGTCAACGTGCTCGGCACCAAGCTCGTCACCAGCGCGCTGCTGCCGCTCCTGCGCTCGGGTGCCGCGGAGCGCGGCGTCGCCGATCTCGTCAACCTGACGTCCATCGCGGGCCACATCGCGTACGTCGGCGGCGGTGGCTACAACGCCGCCAAGTTCGCCCAGCACGCGATGACCGAGGTGCTGCGGCTCGAGCTGTCCGGCGAGCCGATCCGCGTGATCGAGGTCGCGCCGGGCATGGTGCAGACCGAGGAGTTCTCGCTCGTCCGGTTCGACGGCGACCGGGAGAAGGCCGACCAGGTCTATGCGGACGTGCCTGAGCCGCTGGTCGCCGACGACGTCGCCGCCGTCATCGTCGACGCGGTCACGAAACCGCGGCACGTCGATCTGGACCTCATCGTCGTCAAGCCGGTCGCGCAGTCCGCACCGCACCTGGTCGCGAAGGGCCCGCTCGAGCTGCGCGGGAAGCGCCGGCCGTGAGCGACCGCCCGGTACCGCCGGCGCCCCGCCGCGACGCGTGGGAGCGTGTCACAGCGATGCCGCTCGCCGTACTGGGCCTCGCCTTCATCGTCGCCTACTCGGTCTACGTGCTGGCCATCGACGTCGATTCGTTCTGGCACCGGCCGCTGCTCATCGTCCTCGGGCTGAGCTGGGTCGTGTTCCTCGTCGACGTCATCGTGCGGATCGTGCTCACGCCGCGCGGCGGGCGCTGGCGTTTCATCGTGACCCACCCGATCGACGTGCTCTCGGGGCTGATCCCGCTGTTCCGCGCGCTCCGCGTCCTCGAGTTGTTCAACCAGATCCCGTACTTGCGCAGGCGCACCAGCGGCGCGGTGCGCGCCCAGTTCATCGTCTTCGCGGTCTCGTACGCGCTGGCCTTCATCTATTTCGTCTCGCTCGCCACGCTGCAGGTCGAACGCGATGCTCCGGGGGCGAACATCCTGACCTTCGGCGATGCGATCTGGTGGGCGTTCGTGACCATCGCGACCGTCGGCTACGGCGACGAGTACCCGGTCACCGCGGCAGGCCGGTTCTACGCCGTGCTGCTCATGATCGGCGGGGTCGCGATCGTCGGCACGGCGTCGGCGACGATCATCTCGGTGCTGAACGAGCGGATCGCGAAGCTGCGGCACCACGGCGGCCATGAGCCGGAGGCCTCCGCACCCGGCGATGAGCGCGAGCGGCCGCACGGGCTCGATCCGAGCCTGTTCGTCGAACGCCATCCACAGAAGCCGGCCGAGCCGCCCGGTGACGAGCGCGACGGCTAACCTTGCCTGCATGACTCTCGACGCCACGGCCTCGGCCAGACAGACAGCGGCAGCGGCACGCGAGGCGATCGCAGCATGAGCGTGCACCTGGCGGGCGGCGCCGAGCACGAGGGCGCGAGTCCCGAGTTCACAGGCTTCGTGGCCGAGGCCGCCGCACGCGCACGGTCGGTCGGCCGCGCCCGGCCTCGCGTCGCGATCGTGGCGATCGGCGACGATGCCGCCGGGCATGCGCACCGGCTCGCCGGCCAGCTCAGCCGCGAACTCGATGCGGATGGCTCGGCGGACGAGCCGGCACTCGACGCCCATGTGACCGCGGTCGGCGAATCCGGCGAGGTGCCCGCGACGGCCTTCGTCGACATCGACGGCATCGTGATCGGTGGCGGTCGGACCCCCGCCTATCGCGAGTTGCTCGAACCGCGGTTCGGCGAGCTTCGCCGCCAGGTCGCGGCGGGCGTGCCGTACCTCGGCTGTTCGGCCGGGGCGGCGATCGCGGCCGAGCGTGCGATCGTCGGCGGCTGGCGCATCGGCGGCGTCGCCGTCACCCCCGAGGCCACGTCAGAGGGGCTCGACGAGGTGACGGTCGCGCCGGGCATCGGGCTCGTCGACGTGGCGATCGACGCACACGCCGCGCAATGGGGCACCGTGTCCCGGCTCGTCGCAGCCGTCGAGGCCGGGCTGGTCGAGGGCGGGCTCGCGATCGACGAGCGGACCGCGCTCGTGGTCGGCGAAGGCGGGCTCGGCGTCGCGGGCGACGGCAGTGTGTGGCGGGTCCTGCCCGGCGAGACCGGTGTCGTGGTCTCGACGATGGGCGCGTGACCGCCATGGCGAAGCGACTCGACGAGCTCGCCGCCGAGGGGCTGATCGATCCGTCCTGGGCCGAGGCGCTCGAGCCCGTTGCGGCCGACATCGCCCGCATGGGCGACTTCCTGCGCGCCGAGGCGGCCGCCGGTCAGGGGTACCTGCCCGCCGGCGACCGGGTGCTTCGCGCGTTCTCCGCTCCACTCGATGAGGTGCGCGTGCTCATCGTCGGCCAAGATCCGTACCCCACACCGGGGCACCCGATCGGGTTGTCGTTCGCCGTCGAGGCGCATGTGCGGCCCCTGCCCAGGAGTCTGCAGAACATCTACCGCGAGCTGCGCGACGATCTCGGTGTCGAGCCGCCCGCGCACGGCGACCTCGGTGCCTGGAGCCGCAACGGCGTGATGCTGCTGAATCGCGTGCTCACCGTGCGCCCCGGCGCCCCGGCCTCGCACCGCGGCAAGGGGTGGGAGCGCGTGACCGACCACGCGATCCGCGTGCTCGTCGAGCGTGACGCACCGCTCGTGGCGATCCTGTGGGGGCGCGACGCGCAGTCGTTGCGCCCGATGCTCGGCGCGACCCCGGCGATCGAGTCGGTGCACCCGAGCCCGTTGTCGGCGTCGCGCGGCTTCTTCGGCTCCAAGCCGTTCAGCCGGGCGAACGTGCTGCTCGAACAGCAGGGTGGGGCCCCCGTCGACTGGCGCCTGGCACCGGCGGGCGGCGCCTGAGCCCGGTCCGACATCCGGCCGACACACGTGCGGGGTATCGTGACGGCATGCTCGAGGAGGAATACCAGCCGCGCCGGGTGCTGCCCCAGCACCTGAGGAAGCAGGCGGAGCCCGAACCCGCCTTCGACTTCACCATCCGCGAGGCCCGGGCCGCCGACCTCCCGGCCGTCCGCGAGATCTACAACCACTACGTGGCGAACTCAACCGTCACGTTCGACGAGGACGCGATGACGCTCCGCGAGTGGAAGCAGAAGTTCGCCTATCTCGAGAAGCAGGGCATGCCCTTCCTCGTCGCCGAGGCGCCGAGCGGCCAGCTGCTGGGCTACGCCCTGGTCAGCCCGTGGAAGCAGAAGCGCGCGTACCGGTTCACGGTCGAGAGCTCGATCTATCTCGGGCCGGCGGCCTCGGGCAAGGGGCTCGGCCGCGCGCTCCTCGGCGAGCTGATCGAGCGCTCGAAGGCGGCGGGGCTCAAAGAGATGATCGCGGTGATCGCCGACCAGGGCGCCGAGGCGTCGCTCGCGCTGCACGAGAAGTTCGGCTTCACCGAGATCGGCCGGATGGGCCGGGTCGGGTTCAAGTTCGACCGGTGGCTCGGCACGGTGCTCCTGCAACGCTCGCTGAAGAAGTGACGAGCTCGCCCGATCGGGGAGCGGCCGCCTGAACCGTGGCGCGGGGTGTGCCAGGCTCGGAGGTGTGACCGACGTCGACGACCTCCACGAGTACACCGCCCTCGAGTTGCATCAGCGCCTGCAGCGCGGCGAGGTCTCGCCGGTACAGGCCGCTGAGCACTTCCTCGCGCGGATCGACCGGATCGGTCCCGAGGTCGGCGCGTTCGCGCATGTCGACGCCGAACGCGCGATCGAGCGGGCCAGATTCGTCGAACGTCGCGTGCCGAAGGCGGCGCCGCTCTGGGGAATGCCGCTCGCCGACAAGGACCTGGACCGGCGGGCGGGCATGCCCGCCCGGTTCGGCTCCCGCGCCTTCGACGGGTTCGTGCCCGACGAGTCCGACGACCTGGTGCATGCCGTGGATGCGGCGGGCGCGGTGAGCCTCGGCAAGACCGCGACCCCCGAGTTCGGGCTGCCCTCGTACACCGAGGGCCTCGGCGTTCCGGCGGCCCGGGATCCTTGGGACCTGTCGAGAGGAGCCGGGGGATCGAGCGGCGGAGCCGCGGCCGCGGTCGCCGCCGGCCTGCTGCCGTTCGCGCCCGGGTCAGACGGTGGGGGTTCGGTGCGCATCCCGGCCGCCTCGTGCGGACTCGTCGGCGTGAAGCCGTCGCGAGGTCGCGTGCCCGCCGGTTCGGGTCTCGCCGGCCTCGCCGGGCTGGGGGTGGCCGGGCCGATCGCGCACACGGTCGCGGATGCCGCACTGCTGCTCGACGGCATGATCGCACCGAGCGGCTACCCGCCGGAGCATCCGTTCGCGGTCCGGGCGCCGGGCGACGATGGCCCCTATCTCGGCGCCGCCATCCGCGGCGAGGGACGATTCCAGCTGGGCGTGCTCAGCGACACCCCCTGGGACGAGTTCACGGAGATCTCCCTCGAGCCCGAAGCTCAACTGGCGCTCGACCGGGCCATCGAGCTGTTCGACCGTGCGGGGTACGGTCTCGACGCCGTGGCGCCCTCGCCCGAGCCCGGCTATCCGGGGGCGTTCCGTACGATCTGGCAGGCGGGCGCCGCGTCGATCCCGGTCGAGGGGGAGCGCGAGTCGCTCCTCGAACCGCTCACACGCTGGCTGGTCGAACGCGGCCGGTCTCTGCCCGCGCGCGCCCTCGTCGAGGCCCTCGCGTGGCTGTCCGACTACGAGCGGCGGACCATCCGCCGCTTCGCGACGTTCGACGCCGTGCTCACGCCCGCGCTCGCCATGACGCCGCGCCCGGTCGGCTGGTACGACCCGGAGGACGGCGAGCGCAACTTCGCGCAGCAGGTGGCGTTCACGCCCTATACGTCGTTCGTCAACGTCGTGGGGCTGCCGGCGATCACCGTGCCGACGGTGTTCACGGACGCCGGCCAGCCGATGGGCGTGCAGCTCATCGGCCGGCCCGGGGGTGAGGCGACGCTGTTCGCGATCGCGGCCCGCCTCGAGCGCGCCGCTCGACTCACCGCCGCGCGCCGTCGCCCGCCCGTCTGGTGAGGCTCGTCGCGACGGATCCTGCCTGATCGCGTCCGAGTTCGACGGATGCGGTCGGCTATGCGATGCTTAGGTAATGCTTACCTCACTCGTCGAAGCGGCGCCGCGCCCGCGGCCGGCCTACCGGAGCTTCCGGACGAGCGTGTCGCGCGTGGTCCGGATGTCACCGCACTTCACGCGGGTGACCTTCTCGGGCGATGAGCTCGCCGAGTTCGGCACCGCGGGGCTCGACCAGCGCGTGAAGGTCGTGCTGCCGATCGCCGGCCGCGGCTTCGTCGACTTCCCCGAGGGCGAGGAGTGGTACCAGGCCTGGCGTGAGCTGCCCGCCGAGCGGCGCAACGTCTTCCGCACGTACACGGTGCGCGCCGTCCGGCCCGCCGACCGCGAGGTCGACATCGACTTCGCGTTGCACGGCGACCTCGGCCCGGCCTCGGCGTGGGCGATGCAGGCGGCGCCCGGCGACGAGATTATCCTGATCGGCCCCGACGAGCTGAGCCCGGGTCGCGCACTCGGCATCGACTTCCGCCCCGGCACGGTCGACACCGTGTTGCTCGCCGGGGACGAGACCGCGGCGCCCGCGATCTGCGCCATCCTCGAACAGCTTCCGGCTGACGCCTCGGGCGTCGCCATGATCGAGGTGCCCACGGCCGAGGACGTGCTGTCCGTCCGCTCACCCGCCGGCGTCGAGGTGCGCTGGCTGGCCCGCGGCGGCGGGGTGCACGGTGAGCGCCTCGTGCCCGCGGTGCGCGACTGGGTCGTCCGCACGTGCTGCGCCCAGGGCTGCATCCCCGGCGCGCCGACCTCGTCGGCGGCCGTGCGCGACCTCGTCGCCGCCGAGAACGCCGACCTCGAGGATGCCCCGCTCTGGGACGTGCCCGAGGGGTCGAGCCTCGACGGCGACTGCTATGCCTGGCTCGCGGGCGAGGCATCCGTCATCAAGACCCTGCGACGCTTCCTCGTACGCGAGGCCGGCATGGACCGCCGTCAGGTGGCCTTCATGGGGTACTGGCGCCGGGGTCGCGCCGAACTCGACTGACCCGACCGTCATGTCCAGCACGAAGCCGGTGGGTCGCGCCGCCGTCTCGGCGACCGCCGCGCTGACGCCCGCGGACGCGCGCCGGCGGCCACCCGCCTGGCGCAAGCTCCTCGTCCTCGCCGTCTGCGCCCTCGCGCTCCTCGCCGCGGTCGCCGCGAGCCTCGCGCTCGGCGTCCGAGGTATGGACCCAGGGGCCGTATGGCAGGCGCTCGTCGCCCCCGACCTCACCGATCCCGACCAGGCGGTCGTGCTCCAACTGCGTGTGCCGAGGACGGTGATCGGCCTCGCCGCGGGCATCGCACTCGCGCTCGCCGGGACGCTCATCCAGGGCGTCACCCGCAACCCGATCGCCGACCCCGGGCTGCTCGGCGTCAACTCGGGCGCGTCGCTGGCGGTCGTGCTGTGCATCTCGATCCTCGGCGTGACGTCGCCGCTCGGCTACATCTGGTTCGCGTTCGCCGGCGCGGCCGCCGCCGCCCTGCTGGTGTTCGCGATCGGCGGCGCGCAGCCGGTGCGGCTGGCCCTCGTCGGAGCCGCATTGACCGCGCTGCTCACACCCCTCATCGCGCTCGTGCTGATCCGCGACACCGAGGCGTTCAACCAGTACCGGTTCTGGGCGGTCGGTTCGCTCACGGGTCGTGACCTCGACACCGTCGGCATGCTGTGGCCGTTCCTGCTCGTCGGCGCGATCCTCGCCGCGGCTCTCGCACACCGCCTCAACCTGCTCGCGCTCGGCGACGACGTCGCGAGTGCGCTCGGCCAGCGCGTCGGCGCGACGCGTGCGGTCGCCGGCGTCGCGATCGTGCTGCTGTGCGGCACGGCCACGGCGCTCGCCGGGCCCATCGCGCTCGTCGGACTCGTGGTGCCGCACGCGGCACGAAGGCTCGTCGGCAGCGACTACCGGTGGATCACCGCAGCCGCCTTCCTCCTCGGCCCCGTCATGCTGCTCGCGGCCGACGTGATCGGGAGGCTCATCGTGCCGAACTCCGAGCTCGAGGCCGGCGTGGTCGCGGCGTTCCTCGGCGCGCCCGTGCTCATCGCGATCGCCCGCAGCCGACGGGTGGCCGGGCTCTGATGACCGTCACGACGCACCACGCTCCGCAGCCGGCCGCCCCCGCCGCGCGTGCGGCCCTGGCGTCGATCGCCGCGGGCCGCGCACAGCGCCGGCGCCGGTACCTGCTCGTCGTCTCGGTCGCGCTCGTGCTGGCGATCGGGCTCGCGCTGACGGCGCTCTCGCTCGGCGCGGCCTCGGTCACCCCCGACCGGGTCCTCGGCGTGCTGTTCGGCGGCGGCGAGCGGGTCGACCGGTTCGTCGTGCTCAACCTGCGGCTGCCGCGCATCCTCGCCGCGCTGCTCGTCGGCGCCGCGTTCGCGCTCGCGGGCGCCGTGTTCCAGTCGACGCTGCGGAATCCGCTCGCGAGCCCCGACATCCTCGGCATCGCGCAGGGCGCGAGCCTCGGCGCGGTCTGGGCGATCCTCGGACTCGCGCTCGGGGGCGCCGCGGTCGCCGGGCTCGCGTTCGGTGGCGCACTGCTCGTCGCGATCGTGATCTGGCTCGCGGCATGGCGGCAGGGCCTGCACGGCATCAGGTTCGTGCTCGTCGGCGTCGGCATGAGCTACGTGTGCGGTTCGACGGTCGCCTGGCTCCTCGCGAGCTCCGACGTCCGCCAGGCGCAGACGGCCCTGCACTGGACCGTCGGCAGCGTCGCGGACGTGCGCGGGCCCGAGCTCGCGGTGCTCGCCGTCGGCGTCGCCGCAGGCGCAGGCGCCGTCGCGATCGCGTCGCGCGTGCTGCGGCCGCTCGCACTCGGCGACGACCACGCGGCCGCGCTCGGCGTGCGCGTGAACGCCGGGCGGGTGGTGCTCCTCCTCCTCGCGGTGGCGCTCGTCGCGACGGCGACCTCGGTGGCCGGACCGATCGCGTTCGTGGCGCTCATCGCCCCGGCGGTCGCGCGGAGTCTCGTCGGCGGGGGCGGCGCAGCACTCGTGGCGTCGACCTTCGTGGGCGCCCTGCTGGTGCTCGCCGCCGACGTCATCGGCCAGTTCGCGTTCCCCGGCTTCAGCGCGCCGGTGGGTATCGTCACCGGCGTGATCGGCGCTCCGTACCTGCTGTGGCTGCTCGCCCGCACCGAGAGGACCTCCCGCGCATGACCGCCGCCTCCGCGACCCCCGCCCCGGATGCCGCTCCCGGCGCATCGCCCGGACTGCGTGCCGAGGCGGTGAGCCTCGGCTACGACGGCCGCCGGGTGATCGACGGCCTCGATCTCGTGCTTCCGCAGGGCCGGATCACGGCCATCGTCGGGCCCAACGCCTGCGGAAAGTCGACGCTGCTCCGGGGCCTCGCACGGCTGCATCCGCTCGAGGCCGGACGAGTCACGCTCGAGGGCGAGGACCTCACGCGGATGCCGCGGCGGGACGTCGCGCGCCGGGTCGGCGTGCTGCCCCAATCCTCGATCGCGCCCGACGGCGTGCGGGTCGCCGACCTGGTCGGCCGCGGCCGCTATCCGCACCAGGGCTGGTTCGGCCGGCACTCGAGCGACGACGACGAGGTGGTCGCCGAGGCGCTGGCGGCGACGGGTGTCGCCGACCTCGCGGACCGGCCGATCGACGAGCTCTCGGGCGGCCAGCGCCAGCGTGTGTGGATCGCCATGGTGCTCGCGCAGAAGACCGATCTGGTGCTGCTCGACGAGCCCACGACGTTCCTCGACGTCACGCACCAGCTCGAGCTGCTCGACCTGCTGACCTCGCTCAACCGCGAGCGCGGGACCACGGTCGTCATGGTGCTGCACGAGCTCAACCTCGCGGCGCGGTACGCGGACCACCTGGTGGTGATGTCGGCCGGCCGCGTCGTGGCCGAGGGTGCGCCCGGCCAGGTGCTCACGAGCGAGATCGTGCAGCGGGCGTTCGGGCTCTCGGCCCGGGTCATCCCCGACCCCGTCTCGGGCAGTCCGATGATCGTGCCGATCGGCCGGTTCCATTCGGGCGAGCGGGGCTGAGCCGCCAACTGTCTCGGCATCGAGACGGATGGCCGCCGCCGTGATGCATCCGTATGCGTTTTAGGTTAGCCTTGCCTTCGTTCCCGCCCTCTCTTCAAGGAGTTCCCGTGCGTCTACGACGTTCCCTGCTCGCCGTGGCCGGCCTTGCCGTCACCACAATCGCCCTCAGCGCGTGCGCCTCCGGCAGCACCGACGAGTCGGGCGCCGAGCCCGCGACCGAGGCGAGCGGCAGCTTCCCCGTGACCATCGAGCACGCCTTCGGCGAGACCGTCATCGAATCCGACCCGCAGCGCGTGGCGACCTGGGGCTGGGGTTCCACCGAGGCGGCCGTGGCCGTGGGCGTCTACCCGGTGGCCATCGCCGAGCAGGTCTGGACCGTCGGCGAGGGCAACTACCTGCCCTGGGTCGAAGAGGCCTACGAGGCGGAGGGCGTCGAACTGCCCGCGCTGCTCAGCGACCCCGAGGGCGGCGCATCGGTGCCCTACGAGGAGTTCATCGAGGCCGAGCCCGACCTGATCCTCGCCCCGTACTCGGGGATGACCGAAGAGCAGTACGAGACGCTCTCCGAGATCGCGCCGGTCGTCGCATACCCCGAGGCCGCATGGACCACGCCGTGGGATGAGACGATCCGCATCACCGCCGAGGCACTCGGCCGTGACTCCGAGGGCGAAGCGGTGCTCGCCACGATCGACGAGCAGCTCGCCGCCGCGGCCGAGGCACACCCCGAGTTCGCGGGCAAGACCTTCGCCGGCATCTGGGACGCCGACGGGTCCATGTCGATCTACACGGGCGCCGACCCGCGCATCGCGATCCTCACCGAGCTCGGCCTCGAGGTCGCGCCGAGCGTCGCGGAGCTCGACACCTCCGACGGCGGCTTCTACTACGACCTGAGCTATGAGAAGCTCGACCAGCTCACGGCCGACTTCATCCTGAGCTACGCGAGCACCAAGGCCGACGCCGACGCGGTGCTCACGAAGCCCGCGCTGCAGGCGGTGCCCGCCATCGCGGCCGGCAAGGTCGCCTCGGTCTACGACCCCGTGACGGTGTCGTCGGTGTCGCCCCCGACCGCGCTCAGCTTCGACTGGGAGGGCGGCATGCCCGCGCTCATCGACACCATCGCCGCGGTCGTGCAGTAACCAGCGCCCGAGCCCCGTCTCGACGGCCCGGATGTCTCGCCCGAGGCATCCGGGCCGTCGGCGTCCGCGCTTCGTGCTGACCGCGCTGCTCGCGCTGTCCGCGCTTCGCGCTGTCGGCGCTCCGCGCTGTCCGCGCGCTCCGCGCCGTCCGCGCTCCGCGCCACTTCTGCAGGTGCGCGCCAGCACTGCTGGCGCGGCGGCGCAAAGGTGGCGCGGCGGTGGGGTGGTTGCGGGATCGTGTGCGGTGGCGCAGAGGCGTCGCCGCCTGCACGCCGGCTGCTTCGCCGTGGCCCGATGCTCGCGCTCCGCGCCACTTCTGCAGGTGTGCGCCAGCACTGCTGGCGCGGGCGGCGCAAAGGTGGCGCGGCGGTGCTGGGGTGGTGCGGCGGCGCAGGAGTGGTACGGCGGTGCTGCGTCGTTGCGCCGCCGTGGCCCGGGGCCCGCGGTCAGCGCGCGGCGCGGCGCCGCCGCGGCAGGTAGCCGCCGGCCTCGAGCCCGGCCTCGATCTCGAACCGGTTGCGCAGCGGATCGCGGCCGGCGATGAGGTACAGCAGCGGGAAGAGCATGCCGTATCTGCGCCACTGCCGCCGATGGATCGCCTCGTGGCCGAGCACCCGGTCGTGCACGTTCCGGTCGGTCAGGTAACAGCCGCCGACGCAGGCGCCGCCGCGGCCGAACGCCCACTTCGGCATGCCGCGGAAGACGATCAGCCCGCGGCGCCGCTCGACCGGGCCGGTGCTCAGCAGGAAGCCCCAGGTCGCGCCGACGGCCGTGGCGAACCAGTACCCGGCGAGGCTGACGGGGGAGTCGGTCAGGCGGATCCGGATGATTCGTGACGGCGGCTCAGTCGGGAAGCCCCTGCCGCCCGGGCGTTCCGCTCCTGGGTCGACGCCGGTCACGCCGCGGCCTCCGGCCGGCCGAGCGTCTCGAGCAGCCGCAGCCAGATCTCGCTCACCGACGGGAACGCGGGCACCGCGTGCCACAGCCGGCGCACCGGCACCTCGCCGACGACGGCGATCGTCGCGGCCTGCAGCAGCTCGCCCACATCCTGACCGACGAACGTCGCGCCGACGACGAGGTCGCGATCGGTGTCGATCACGAGCTTCGCGCGGCCCGCCTGCCCCTCGGAGTGGATGCCGGTGCCGCTCACCGCGTCGAGGCCGACCTCGACCGTGCGCACCGCCAGTCCGGCCTCACGCGCCGCGGCCTCGGTGCGGCCGATGCTCGCGACCTCGGGCTCGGCGTAGATGATGGCCGGCACCGCCGCATGGTCGGCGGTCGCGACGTGCACTCCCCACGGTGCGTCGTCGACGGCACCGCCGAGCGCGCGGGCCGCGATGACGTCGCCCGCGGCACGCGCCTGATACTTGCCCTGATGCGTGAGCAGCGCGCGGTGGGTGACGTCGCCGACCGCGTACAGCCAGTCGCCTTCGCCGTCGGCGCCCGGTACGAGCAGCGTGTCGTCGACCTCGATCCAGGAGCCCGGCTCGAGTCCGACGGTCTCGAGGCCGAGATCGCCCGTTCGCGGCGTCCGGCCGGTCGCGACGAGCACCTCGTCGGCGACGATGGTCTCGCCGCCGGGCAGCGTGATCACGACCTCGCCGTCGGCGTTCCGTTCGACGCGGTCGGGCGAGGTGTGCAGGCGCACCGTGGCGCCGAGCTCGCGGAGTCCGTCGGCGACGGCCTCGCCCGCGAACGGCTCCTGCGCGGAGAGCAGCCCGCTCCGGGCGAGCACCGTGACCTCGGAGCCGAACCCGGCGTACGCGGTCGCCATCTCGACCGCGACCGTGCCGCCGCCGATGACCGCCAGTCGCGCGGGCGCCTCCTGCGCCGAGGTGGCCTCACGGCTGGTCCAGGGCCGGGCCTCGGCGAGCCCGTCGATGGCCGGCATCGCCGCGTCGGATCCGGTGGCGACGGCGACCGCGTGCCGGGCGACGAGCGTGACGCTCGAACCGTCGGGGTGTTCGATCACGACGCGACGTGGCCCGTCGAGTCGGCCGTGGCCGCGCTCGAGGTCGATGCCGACGCTCGCCAGCCAGGTCGCACCGCCCTCGTCGGACCAGTCGGACACGAATGCGTTGCGCCGACGGAACACGGCGCCGACGTCGAGCCCGCCGGTCACGGCCTCGGCGGCGCCCGGCACGCGCTGCGCGGCGCGCAGCGCCGCCGCACTCCTGAGCAACGTCTTGGAAGGGACGCACGCCCAGTACGAGCACTCGCCGCCCACGAGCTCGCGTTCGACGATCACCACCTCGAGCCCGGCAGCACGTGCCCGGTCGGCGACGTTCTCACCGACGGGTCCGGCGCCGATCACCACGACATCGACTTCGAGCTGCATACTCGTCCCTTCCTCGTGCCCCTCGTGGGGACACAGTCCGTTCGTCAGCCTATGCAGCGCGCGCGCTCCAGGGAACGGCTTGCATCGGCGTGCGCGATGCAGCACGCACGCGAGCGCCTGCGGGCGTGTGACCGCACTCGGGCCGCGCCGCCTGCCCACGCCGCGGCGCCGCCAGCTCAGGCCGAGCCCCGCTGCTCAGGCCGAGGGCGACGACGCGAGCGCCCCCACCAGCCGGAGGATGGTCGGCAGGTCGTCGTTCGCGGCCTCGGGCGTGCCCGGGGCGAACCCGGCGATCGCGGCGCCCGCGAGTGGGAACCGGGCGGTGACCTCGCGCACGAGCGCGACGAGGGTCGTCGCATCGACCCCGAACGGCATCGGGTACGAGAGCCCCGCAAGCGCCGAAGGATCGAGCACGTCGAGATCGACATGCACGAACACCCGGCTCGCGCCGGTGGCCTCGAGGGCTGCGATCACCAGCGTCGGGTCGGAGAGGTCCTCGACCGTCAGCGTCTGGACGCCGTGCTCGTCGATGAAACGCCGCTCCTCGTCGTCGAACGCCCGCGCACCGCCGATGACGAGCCGCCCCGGTGCGACGCGCAGGTCGTCGACGAGCGTGAGCCCCTCGGCGCCGTCGCCGGCGATCGCACGCAGGGTCATGCCGCCGAAGCCGCCCGACGGCGACGATTCGGGCGTATTGAGATCCGGGTGCGCATCGAGCCAGAGCACGGCGAGGTCACCGCCCGTGCGGCGGGAGGCGTCGGCGACCGCGGCGACGCTCGCCCCGCAGTCGCCGCCGATCGTGATCGGCAGGCCCGAGACGGACGCGAGGGCCTGTTCCGTCCGCTCACGGACGCGGAGAATGGCGCTGTACCGCTGCACCCCGGTGCCGAGCGCGTCACCGGCCTCGACGGGGACGTCGACGACGATCGTGGCGGCCGATGGAAGGTCGCCCTGGATGGCGGCCGCCCCGTCGGCGTGGCTCATCGCGCGGGCCGAGACCGAACCTTGCCAGACGGGCACGACGACGAACGTGGCCGGCATGCGCGATCTCCTTCCGTGGGTTGGAGCGACCGGCTTCGGATGCCCCGGGCGATCGCCCGAGGCATCCGCCCGGATGGTCAGCTGCCGATGGCGCCCTGCGACGAGCCGCCCGCTTTGAGCGCCGCGAGACGCGCGTCGACCTCGGTGAGCTCACCGAGGTCGTCGAGCTCGGCGAACTGCGCGTCGAGGGTCGAGGCCGTGAGCTCGGCCTGGCCGCGGACGACGGCCTCTTCGCGCCGGATCTTCTGTTCGAAGCGTCCGAGCTCGCTCGTCGGGTCGAGGATGTCGATCGACTTGACCGCGTCGTGCACCTGGCGCTGCGCGGCGGCCGTCTTCGACCGCGCGACCAGCTCGTTGCGCTTGTTCTGCAGCTGGACGAGCTTCTCTTTCATGCCGTTCAAGCCGGTCTTCAGCTTGTTCACGACGTCGGTCTGCGCGGCGATCTGCGGCTCGGCGGCGCGCGCCTCGTTCTCGGACGAGATCTGGCGGCTGAGCGCGACCTTCGCGAGGTTGTCGAACTTGTCGGCACCGCTCGCATCGCCCGCCGTGCGGAGCTCGTCGCCCTTCCGGCTCGCCGCGACGGCCTTCTCGCCCCACTCGCGCGCCGCGTTGACGTCTTCGCGGTGGTCGTCTTCGAGCAGGCGCAGGTTGCCGATGGTCTCAGCGATCGCGGCCTCGGCGTCGGCGATGGAGCTGGTGTAGTCCCGCACCATCTGATCGAGCATCTTCTCGGGGTCTTCCGCCTCATCGAGGAGTGAGTTGATGTTCGCGCGGACCAGCTGCGAGATTCGGCCGAAGATGGACTGCTTGTTGCTCATGGGAGTTCCTTCCGTTCTGGTCGAGGTGCGGCGGGTGCCGCGTGAGGAGTGTGGGCCGGGTCGGGTGCCTCGGGGTGGCCTGGCGTCAGAATCGGCCTCCGCTTCCGCGGCGGCCGCGCGTGCCGCCGCCGCCGAAGCTGCCCGCGGAACGGCCGCCACCGAAGCTTCCGCCGAAGCCACCGGAGCGCCGCCCACCGCCGCCGCCACCGAAGCCACCGAAGCCCCCGCCGCCACCGCCGAACCCACCGCCCCGGCTCCGGCCGCCGCCGAGCACCTGGTCGATGAGGATGCCGCCGAGGACCGCGCCGAAGAGATCTCCGCCACTCGCACCGCGGCCGGTGCCGGGCATCATGCCGCCGGCAGGCGCTCCGCCACCCCAGCCGCCGTCGAACCCGCCGACATCCTGCTGCGCGAGCCGCATGGCTTCGGCCGCCAGGCGCTCGGCCTGCTGGGCATTGCCGAGGGCCGCGGCCGGGTCGCCCGCGCGGCCCTGCTCGGCGAGGGCGAGGACTCGGCCGGCTTCGGCGAGCCGGGTGCGCGCCTCGGCGCCCACCGCACCGCGACGTGCGACGAGGTAGTCTTCGGCGGCCTGCAGCTGCGCCCGCGCGGCGAGCAGGGACCGGTCGAGCTGGGCCGCGGCACGGATCGCGCGCTCTGCCGCCTCTCGCGCCGCTCCGATTGCGCCGTCGATGCCGGCGTTGGCCTGCTCGACCCGGGCCTGGAGCGCCAGCGGGTCGGGCCGCGGTTCGGCGAGTGCCGCCCGGAGGGACGCCGCCTCAGCGGCCGTGGTCTGCGCGATCTGCGCGAGCGAAGCGTCGGCCTGCGCGGTGCGTACGTCGCTCTCGAGGTCGGCCACCCCCGCGGCGACGGCCTGCTCGGCGGCCGCGAGGTCGGCGGCGAGCCGCTCGATCGCGCCCGTGAGCACGACCGCCTGGTCGGCCGCCTCCTCGGCGGCCCGGATCTCGACGGCGGCCTCACCCGGCCGGTTCTCGTCGAGTGCCGTGCCCGCACCGTCGGCGGCCTCACGCGCGAAGGCCAGCCGGGACTCGGCCTGCGCGACGTTGTCGGCGACGGGCGCCGTCGCGGTCTCGGCATACCGCTCGCGGAGCGCCGTGAGCCGGTCGCGCGCGGGAGCCACGCGCGCCGCGGCCTCGTCGATCTCGCGCCTGACGCGTTCGAGCTCGGCCGGTGCGTTCCGTTCGAGCGCGCGCAACTCGTCGAACCGCTCGGCCTGTGCGTCGAGCTCGGCATCGGCCTCGCCCGTGAGCCTGAGGATGCCGCCGTACCACTCGCGGCGCTGCGCCTCGGTGTCGGGCTCGGCGTCGTCGAGCCTTTGCTGGAGGGCGAACGCCTCGGCGATCTTCGCCTCCGCGGCCTGCACCGCCGCACGGAACGGCTGGGTCGCCTCGTCGCCGTAGGAGGCGATGGCGAAGCCGAGCTCCTCCTTGCTCGTTCGGATGGCGTCGTCGGCCGCGACGAGCGCGCCGCCCGCCTGGCGGCGCAGCTCCTCGAGCGGGACCTGCGGCACCTCGGGCGCCGCACCTGGACCGCCGCCCCGCCGCTTGCGGCGGGCGACCACGAGGACCACGACGACGACGATCGCGCCGGCGATCACGAGGAACCAGATCAGTCCCCACACCCAACCGGAGCCGCCAGTGTCGCCCGCGAGTGCCTCGGCCGCGGCGATCGCCGCGCCCGCCCAGTCCTCGGCACGGAGTCGCGGTTCGACGACCTCCTGCGCGATGCGCCGGACCTCGTCATCGGAGAGGGATGCCTGGTCGGCGACGGAGAAGTCGTAGGTGCGCCCGTCGACCGCGACGGCGAGCAGATAGTCCTCGTCGCCGAGCCCGTTCGCGATCGCGGTGTCGGCGGCCCACGCGTCAGCCGCCTCGGGGTTCGTGAACTCGTCGACGTACGCGACGAAGAGCTGCCGGCCGCTGCGGTCGGCCGCCTCGCCGATCGCCCGTTCGACCTCGGCGGTCTGCCCACCCAGCGCGCCGACCGTGTCGACGATGGGGGATTGACCGAAGGAGACGGGATCTTCCGCGAACGCTGGAGCGCCGATCGTGAGTCCTCCGGCGACCGCGGCTCCGGCGAGGGCGATCAACCAGCGTCGAGACGTGTGCACCTGCGCGATCCCCCATTCCAACGGACGATCCCGAGTCTAGGACCGGCCACCGACGGGCGTCCACGGACTCCAGGCGTTCTCCCGGGTGTGCTATCGGGCGCCGATGCCGGTCACTCCACCGTCAGCGGCGCGAGCGGGGAGAGCACCACGATGTCGGGCTGCTGCGGGTCGTCGGGCACCACGACGACGGACGCGGCCAGCGTGTATCCGCCTGGTGGCAGTGCCGTCGGGACGCGTGCGGTGAGGCAGCGCACCGCCTCGATCGCCGCTGGCAGCTCGACCGACTCACCGGGGGAGAGGTCGACCGGCTCGCTCGCACGCAACGGGTCCGCGTCCGGACGCATCGCCACGACCGTCCCGTCCGCATCGGCGATGGCGATGGCCGGGGCCATGCGGAGCGACCCCTCGATCCGGTCGGTGCCGGTGTTGGTGAGGGTGACGGTCGCCTCGCCCGTGCTCCCGCCGGTCACGGCGGCGTCAGGCCGCACCGTGGCGGTCAGCGCGCCGACCGACGCATCCGACGCATCCGACGCATCCGACCCCTCCGATGTGCCCGGCGCAGCGAGGATCGGGGCGCCGCACTGGTTCATCGCCGAGAGCCGGCCGAGCGCGACGTCGCCATGACTCGCCTCGTCGCGCGGCGCGACGGCCATCTCCTGCCCCTCGGTCGCCGGGACGAGACCGTTCGCGGCGACCGGTGCGTCCGCGGTCGTCGACGGGCCGACGACCCCGGCGAGGCCGCCGATCAGCCCGGCGGTGGCGACCAGCGCGGCGACCGCGGTCGTGCCGCCCAGGACGGCGTTGCGCCGGCGACGGCGCGATCGCCGGCTCGCCTCGATCACGGCGTCGGCATCGAGCTCACGCGTGCCCGAGGCATCCGCCGCCCGTCGCAGCGCCTCGCGCAGCCGGTCCTGCTCAGGTGCGGACATCCGCGCCCCCTCTCTCGGTCCGGCCCTCGCCGGACGCCTCGAGTGCGGAGGAGAGCGCCCGCAGCGCATCGGACAGGTACCGCTTGACCGCACCCGAGCTGATGCCGAGCGTCGTCGCGATCTGGTCGACGGTCAGGTCCTCGTAATAGCGCAGCACGATGCACGCCGACTGTCGCGGCGACAACGCGCGCACGCGGGTCGCGAGGTCGAGCCGGGCATCCGCGGCCTCGGTCGGCGCGTCGACCGCCGCGGGTGCGTCCACGAGGTGACGGATGCCTCGCCAGGTGCGCTCGCGCCGCGAACGGTCGATCACCGCGTTGAGGATCGCCCGCCGCACGTACGCCTCGGCCTTGGCCAGGGTGAGGGCCATGCGCGGTCGCCCGAACGTGCGCACGAGCGCATCCTGGACGAGGTCCGCCGCGTCCGCGTCGTTGCCCGTGAGCAGGTACGCGTACCGCACGAGCGCATCGCCGCGCTCGGCGACGAGTCTCGTCGCCACGGCATCCCATGCGCCGCTCACCGTGTCTCCTCCCGACGACGATGGACCCGCCGTCACCCACTAGAACGACTCAGCGTACGGAAACGTTGTGGCAGACCTCGCCGGTCGCGTTCCGCACCGTACTGGACTCAGGTCTATTGTCGCGCGCGGCGGCGTCCGCCAGCCTGTCGAACGAGGTGCGGGCCGCGGAGTTCCGATCGTCCGCAGGGGAGAGGAACCATGACGACCCATGATGCAGCCGTGCGCGCATCCCGGCGCGCCGGAGTGGCCGTGATCGCCGTAGCCGGCCTGCTGGTCAGCGGATGCGCCACCGGCGGAAGCGGCACTCCTGCCGCCACGCGCACCCCCGACGCGACGACCACCGTGACCCGGCCCGCGGCACCGGAGGGCGAGCTCCCCGCCGAGCTTCAGGAGCAGCTGCAGCGTGCGGTCGAGCAGGTCATGACCGAGTACGACGTGCCAGGTGCCGCTGCCGGCGTCTGGATCCCCGGTGAGGGCTCGTGGACGACCGCGGCCGGTCTTGCCGACGTCGAGGACGGGGTCGCCGCCACCACCGACATGGTCTGGCCGATCCGGAGCATCACCAAGTCGTACACGGTGACCATGCTCCTGCAGCTCGCCGACGAGGGAGCGCTGCGTCTCGACGACACCATCGACCAGTACGTCGACGGGATCACCGACGGCGACCGGATCACGCTGCTCCAGCTCGCGAACATGTCCAGCGGCAACGCCGACTACGTCACCCAGGAGTTCTTCGACGAGTGGCAGGCCGACCCCGCGAAGATCTGGACCCTGGACGAGCTCAACAGCTTCGTGATCGACCAGCCGGCGCAGTTCGCGCCCGGAACCGAGTACCTGTACACCAACGCCAACACGAACCTGCTCGGTGCCGTGATCGAGGAGGTCACCGGGCAGTCCTACGCCGAGGCGCTGGACGAACGCATCCTCGAGCCGCTCGGGCAGACCGGCACCGCCTACCTGACCGATGTCGACGACTGGGCCGCGCCGCACCCCGTCGGCTACTTCGTGGTCGACGGCACGCCCCTCGCCCAGAACGAGAACCCCTCCATCCTCGCCGCAGCGGGGTCGCTGTTCTCGACGCTCGACGACGGCCGGGTCTGGGCCGAGATCCTCGGCACCGGTGCGCTGCTGAAGCCTGAGACCCAGGAGCTGCGGCAGATCGGGCACCAGATCCCCAAGCCGCCGTACGACCGGTACGCCGTGGGCATGGGTGAGACCGACGGCTGGTGGGGGCACAACGGTGAGGGGATCGGCTTCACCGCCGCGACCTTCCACCACCCCGACACGGGCGCGAGCATCGTCGTCTACATGAACGAATCGGACACCCCCGACAAGACGCATCCGGCGGATACGACGTTCCGCGCGCTCGCCGAGGTCCTCGCGAACGGAGCGGCCGGGTGACCCGGCGGTTCCCGCGCGCCGCCGGCCTGCTCGCCGTCGTCGCTGCGGTCGCGCTCACCTCGGGATGCGTCGCGGATGCTCCGACCGGATCCGGAAGCGACCTCACCTCGGTCCCCGGCCTTCCGGACGAGGCGCTCGAGGTGATGAACCAGCCCCAGTTCGAGAGTGGCCGGTGGCTCATCTCCGTCGAGGACCTCGAGACCGGGGAGACCGTGATCGACCTCGACGGCGACAAGCTCGCCGAGCCCGGATCCTTCGTGAAGACCTACAGCGCGGGTGCCGCCTGGGTGAAATGGGGCCCTGATCACACCATCAGCACGCCGGTGAAGCAGTCGGGCACGGTCACCGACGGGACGCTCACGGGCAACCTCGTGCTCGTCGGCCAAGGCGATCTCACGATGGGCGGCCGCACGAAGGCCGACGGCACCGTCGACTTCACGAACCTCGACCACAACGACGCCAACCCGCTGCCGGGCGCGACGCTCACACCCGAGGATCCGCTCACGGGACTCGACGAGCTCGCCGAGCAGGTGCGGGCGTCGGGCATCACCGCGGTGCGCGGCGACGTCATCGTCGACGACCGGCTGTTCGTCGGAACGCTCGAGCGGAAACCGGTCACGCCCATCGTGATCAACCAGAACCTCCTCGACATCCTGATCACCCCCGGCGCCGAAGGTGAGCCGGCCACGGCGGCGCTCACCCCCGCCGTCGCCCCGTGGAAGCTCGACCTCCGCGTCGAGACCGTCGCTCCCGGCGCGAAGGCCGGGATCGAGCCCCCGAAGCTCTCGCCCGACGACCCGAACACGATCGTCGTCACCGGCACCATCGCCGCCGACAGCGATCCGTCGCTGAAGGTCTACGAGTTCGAGGATCCCGCGACCTTCGCGCGCACGGCGTTCATCGAGGCACTCGCCAGGGCCGGGGTCAGCGTCTCGGCCGACCCGGTGAAGCGCAACCCTGAGGAGTCGCTCGAAGACGCCGCCACGATCGCGGGCCTGCCCACCGTCGCCGAGCTGGAATCACTCCCGCTCGGCGAGGAGATCACCTACGTCATGAAGATCAGCTACAACCGCGGCGCACAGACCTTGATCTGCCGGCTCGCGGCCGATGCCGGGCAGACCGACTGCGACGCGGGTATGGCGGTGGCGCAGCAGATCTGGGCGGACGCCGGGCTCGACACCCTCGGCGCATCCCTCATCGACGGCTCGGGCCTCGACGGCAACCTCATCACCCCGGAGAACGCGGTGCAGATCCAGACGCTGATGGCCGAGCGGCCCGACGCCGAGGCCTGGCGCGCCACCATGCCGATCCTGGGCGTCGACGGATCGCTCGCCGACGTGCAGGCCGACAGCCCCGCAGCCGGCAAAGTGTTCGCGAAGACCGGAACGCTCGTCGGCGGTGACGCGTTCAACGGCCGGATCCGGCTCGCCACCAAGACCCTCGGCGGCGTCATGGAGACCGAGGACGGCCGCCATCTGGCGTTCACGATCATCGTGAACGACGGCTTCTACGACGGGATCGCAGGCGTCTTCGAGGCCAACGACGACGTCGGCAAGGTCGCCGCACTGATCCAGCAGGCCTACTGAGCCTGAGCTGGCCCCCCCGGATTGCCCCCGGATTGCCGTACTGAGGAGACGACGGATGCATACACGCGCGATGAGGACGACGGCGGGGGCGGCCGCCGTGGTCATCGCACTGACCTTCGCCGCCTGCACGGGGCCGGCCCCGTCGAGCCCGTCGGCGAGCCCCACGCCGACCGGCGACGCTGAGGCCGGCCCCACTCCGACCCTGAAGCCGTTCGACGAGGCCGCCATCACGGCGCTCTTCGAGGAGACGGCGGAGGAGCTCGGCCAGCCCGGAGCCGCCATGCTCATCCGCACACCGGACGGCGAGTTCACGATGACCTATGGCACCACGAGCCCGGGCGGGAGCACACCCGTCTCGCTCGACGACCACATCCGCGTCGGCTCGAACACGAAGACCTGGACCGGCACGGTCATCCTGCAGCTCGTGGAGGAGGGCAAGATCGCCCTCGACGACCCGGTCTCGACGTACCGCCCCGACGTCCCGAACGGGGAGAACATCACCATCGAGCAGATGCTCATGATGCGCAGCGGACTCGCCAACTACACCGAGACCCTCGAACTGAACGCCGCCCTCGACGCCGATCCGCAGCGGGTGTGGCAGCCCGAGGAACTCGTCGCGATGGCCCTGCCGCTTCCGGTCGACTTCGAACCGGGCACCGGCTATCACTACTCGAACACCAACACGATCCTGCTCGGCCTCATCGCCGAACAGCTCGACGGCAAGCCGCTCGCGCAGATCTACGCGGATCGCCTCTTCACACCCCTGGGGCTCAGTGAGACGTCGTTCCCCGCGATCGAGGACAGCAGTCTGCCCACACCGCACTCCGACGGCTACTACTGGTGGACCAATGTGAACACCATCGGCTCGTCGAAGCTCCCTCCCGACCTGATGGGCCAGGCGAACGCCGGCACCTTCCTGCCGAACGACGGCACCCTCGACAACCCGTCGTGGGCGTGGTCGGCCGGCTCCGGCATCTCCACCATCGGCGACCTGGCCGACTGGGTGGAGGCGCTGAACGGCAAGGGCGGCGATCTGCTCTCACCGGAGATGCAGGAGGCGCGCATGAACAGCCTCACGCCGACGTCGCCTGCGCCCAACGCCCCGAGGTACGGCTGGAACATCGGCCAGTTCGGCCAGTTCTACGGCCACAGCGGCGAGCTCCCCGGATTCAACTCGTTCATGGGCTACGACCCGGTGGCCGACGTCACCCTGGTGGTCTGGGCGAACCTCGCTCCGGCCGCGAACGGGACCGGGCCCGCCGCCTCGATCGCCCAGCTCGTGATCAAGGAGATGTACACCGAGTAGCTCGGCGCCGTCATCCGTGCGTGACGCGCGTCACAGCGACTCCCCGTCACCGCCACCTGACGCGGCCAGGTACTGGATGACCGCGAGCACCCGGCGGTGGTCGTCGGCCGCGACCGGCAGGCCGAAGGTGTCGTAGATCTTCGACGTGTGCTGCACCACAGCCTTCTCCGACGTGCCGAGTCGCGCGGCGATGTGTGCGTTGCTTCGACCCTCCGCCATCATGCCGAGGACCTCGCGCTGCCGAGGCGTGAGGTCGCCGACCGGGCCGTTCGTCTTGCTCGCGCGCGAGACCAGCACCGCCACCACGTCGGGGTCGAGCGCGGTGCCGCCGGCCTGCACCCGTCTCACGTCGGCCATGAAGGTGCGCACGTCGGCGATGCGCTGCTTGAGCAAGTACCCGACGCCGCCCTCGCCCCGGTCGAGGAGTTCGGTCGCGTAGCGGCGCTGGACGTACTGCGAGAGCACCATCACCGACATGCCCGGATAGGCCTCACGGATGCGGAGCGCCGCGATCAGGCCTTCATCGGTGTGCGTGGGCGGCATCCGGATGTCGGTGATCACCAGGTCGGGTTCGAGGCGCGCCACGGCGATCTCGAGTTCCACCGCCGTGCCGACCGCCGCCACCACTTCGATCCCGTCGTTCTGGAGCACGTGGCCGAGTCCCTCCCGCAGCAGCACCTCGTCCTCGCCGATCACGACCCGCATGGCAACTCCACGCGCACGGTGGTTCCCGCACCCTCGGGCGAGACCAGCTCGAACGAGCCGCCGAGCGCGTCGACCCGGTCGGCCATGCCTTTCAGCCCGGAGCTGTGCTCGACCAGGGCGCCCCCGCGTCCGTCGTCGCTCACGCGCATCCGCAGGATGTCGCCGGATCGGGTGAGCTCGACCGCCACGGCGCGGGCGCCCGAGTGCTTCACCGCGTTGGTGAGCGCCTCGGCCACGATGAGGTAGGCGGACTGCGCCGTGGCCGGGGCGAGCGTCCGGTCGTCGATGTCGCTGCGCAGCGTGGCCGGGATGTCGAGCCGGTCGACGAGGTCTTCGGCCGCGACGGTCAGCCCGCGCTCGACCAGGGAGGACGGCTGCACGGCGTGGACGAGCCGCCGCAGGTCAGCGGCCGCGGCGTCGATCCGTTCCCGGAGCGCGGTCGCCGCCGACGCGGTCGCCGGGTCGGCGGCGTCGGCGTTCGCGATCTGCTGCGCCTCGAGCGCGAGCAGCACCAGCTGGACCTGCAGCCCGTCGTGCAGGTCGCGTGCGATCCGGCTTCGCTCGGCGTCGGCGGCCTCGACGATGCGGAGCCGGGAGTGCAGCAACGCCTCGTTGCTCGCCACGAGTGCGGCGGTGAGCCGCTCGCGGTCGAGAGCGATAGCGAACACCCGGCCCGCGCGGCGCACCGATTCGGGATCCGCGATCATACGGCCGTCGTAGCTGATGGCGCCGACGAGCCGCGACTCCACGCGCACCTCCTGCCAGAGCCTCGGGGCGACCTGCTCGCGCACGCTCACCTCGAGCCCCTGCTCGTCGATGAACGCCTGCCGTTCCTCCGACCAGTACGCCACCCGCAGCGACTCGTCGCCGAGCGACCGGGCGAGAGCCTGCTCGACCGCGGTCCTCGTGGAGCCGGCGATGCTCAACCAGGCGCTCAACGCATCCGCTTCGGCCGTCCGCCCGAATCCGCCGAGCAGCACGCCGAGCAGGAAGGCGACCGGGATCCCGGCGAGGATCGCCAGCTGCACGCCGCCGATCAGGACGCCATCAGCGCCGACCAGCATCAGCACGTTCGCCGAGACCGGGATGAGCAGCACCGCCAGGATGCCGTACACGTAGAGCGGCAGCAGCACGCGGAGGTTCTTCGGCTCAGCCGAGCGGAGACGTCCGATCAGCACGACCACGGTGGCCACCATCACGCCGATGCCGACGACGCTCTGCACCCAGAGCGCGACGAGCCGAAGATCGGGCTGATCGGGCGGCAGGAGATACAGCGGCATCTGCAGGACGAACGCCACACCGTACCCCACCACGACGGTCACGACCGACAGCCGTCCCTGCAGCCGGCCCGAAGGGAAGGCGTGCAGCAGATGCACGGTGACGGCGAGGATGGCCGTGGCGGAGACGGTGCTCACCTCGACGAGCACCGGCAGGCCGAGGTTGCCGGCGCCGCCGAGGAACATCGCGACGGCGCCGACGAGGAGCAGGCCACCGGTGCCGCTCAGCGGACGCCGCCACCAGGCGATGATGCCGGCGGCGGTCCACACGAAGAACACCAGGGTGAACGCGGCCGGGATCCAGAACGGAACGGGTGCGCTCACCGCCACCGCGAGCTGCATGCCGCCGAGGGCGAGGGCGAACACCCCGACCAGGAGCAGCGCGGGCCGGAGCGCGTCGGCGCGCACGCGCCGCAAGCCTGCGGGAATCGGTGTGGAATCTGGGGGTCGGATCACGGCGTGGGGTCACCTCAGCGTGAGCCTAGACGTGAGTGGGGTTCGGGTTCAAGAGAAACGGGGTCACCACTCCGTGTGAGCCGCGTGGTGCCCGAGGCATCCGCCGCCGACACCGTCGACCCAGACCGGGGCGCCTGGCGCACCATGCAGAAAACCCCCGGCCGATGGCCGAGGGCTTCCAAAACGTGACCCATGTCGCGACTCAGATGTGACCTCGGTCGCGACTCATCACAACGTGCCCCCGGAGGGATTCGAACCCCCGACCTACGGTACCGGAAACCGGCGCTCTATCCCCTGAGCTACGGAGGCGCACAGCTAGCAAGACTAGCACCCCGGCGGGAGCGCGCTGAACCGCACGCACCCCGCGGAGCGTCGAGTCAGGCCGCCGGGAGGTTGCCGCGGACGTCGGTCACGAGCTGCTCGGCATCGCCCGGCTCGTACAGCAGCGACGACTCGATGACGACCCAGTACGGTCCGCTGAACACCTGGACCTGGCCCTCGTTCCCGGACTGCGCGAAGTACCCCTCGACCTCGGGCGGGGTGCCGTAGGTCGGGACGGGGGTGCTCTGCGAGGCCGCCGCTCCCGCCAGCGACTCGATCGCCGCCGGCGTCGGCGTCGCGACCGCGATCTGCAGGTGGTCGCCGCTCGTCTGGTTGAGGTAGCCGCACGCGGTGCCGCCCTGCGCGACGACCTCGCTGATGGTCGCGCTGTCGGGCTCGTACGACGGGTCGACCCCGAAGTTCGGGTTGAACACGTACAACTGGTCGAGCGTCAGCAGGGCGTCGCAGTCGATCGTGAACGGCGTGGCGTTCTCGTCGGGCTCCGTCGTCTCGGTGGGCTCCGGCGTCGGGGCACTGGTCGCGCTCGAGGTGGGCGACGGCGACGCAGTCGGTTCGGCCTCGCCGGGCGCGCAGCCGGCGAGCAGCGCGGCGGTGGATGCGCCCAGCGCGATCCAGATCAGGGCAGCACGTGAGGAGCGATCGGAGCGCAGCATGTGACGAACCCTATCAATCGGCGCGGGTAGGATTTCGGGGTGACTCCAGCCGATCTCTCGCACGCTCTGTTCGACCTCGTCGCCGCCGCCGTCGAGCGACGTCGGGCGGCCGGCGATGAGATCGCGTTCGACCTCTCGCCCGACCAGGTGACGCTCGAACGGCCCAAGCAGCGCGAGCACGGCGACTGGGCGTCGAACATCGCGATGCGGATCGCGAAGCCGCTCGGCCTGAACCCGCGCGAGCTCGCGACCGAGCTCGCCGCGGGCCTCTCCGGAGTCGACGGCGTGGCCAGCGCCGAGGTCGCCGGCCCGGGGTTCATCAACATCCGGCTCGACGCCGCCGCCGCCGGCGAGCTCGCGCGCACGATCGTCGAGGCCGGCGAGGCGTTCGGCCACACCACGACCCTCGCCGGGCGCCGCATCAACCTCGAGTTCGTGTCGGCGAACCCGACCGGCCCGTTGCACATCGGGCACACCCGGTGGGCGGCGCTCGGCGATGCGATCGGCCGCGTGCTCCGCGCTGCGGGCGCCCACGTCGCGAACGAGTACTACATCAATGACGCGGGCAACCAGATGGACACGTTCGGGGAGTCCGTGCTCGCGGCCGCCAAGGGCGAGCCGACACCCGAGAACGGCTACCCGGGCCGGTACATCGCCGACCTCGCGGTCCGTGTGCTCGAGCGGGAGCCCAACCTGCTCGCGCTCGACGACGAGGTGGCACTGCACACGGCGCGCGAGATCGCGTACGACCTCCAGCTCGCCGAGATCCGGGCGTCGCTCGAGCGCTTCAACGTGCACTTCGACGTGTGGACGAGCGAGCGGCTGCTGCACGCGAAGGACGATGAGGGCGTCTCGGCCGTCGACGCGGCCGTCGAGCGCCTGCGCGCCCAGGGGCACGTCTACGACCACGACGATGCGATCTGGGTGCGCACGACCGACTTCGGCGACGACAAGGACCGGGTGATCCGCCGCGGCAACGGCGTCTACACCTACTTCGCCGCCGACGCCGCCTACTATCTCGACAAGGGCGACCGCGGGTTCGAGCACAAGATCTACCTGCTCGGTGCCGACCACCACGGCTACGTGCACCGGCTGAAGGCGCTCGCGGGCGCCGCGGGCGACGACCCGCAGCGTGACATCGAGGTGCTCATCGGGCAGCTCGTGTCGATCAACGGCGCGAAGCTCAGTAAGCGAGCGGGCAACATCGTCGAGCTGGACGACCTGCAGGCCTGGCTCGGCACGGACGCGCTCAGGTACACGCTCGCGCGGTACCCGGCGGACTCCCCGCTCGCGATCGATCCCGAGCAGCTGCGCAAGCGCACCAACGACAACCCGGTGTTCTATGTGCAGTACGCGCATGCGCGCACCTCGGCGGTCGCGCGCAATGCGCTCGCATCGGGGGTCGACCGTTCCGAGTTCGCGCCCGGACTGCTCGACCACGAGACCGAGTCGGCCCTGCTCGGCGCGCTGCAGGAGTTCCCGAGGATCGTGGCGCAGGCCGCGGAGCTGCGCGAGCCGCACCGCGTCGCCCGCTACATCGAGGAGCTCGCGGGTCTCTACCACCGCTGGTACGACAGCTGCCGGGTCATCCCGCTCGGTGACGACCCCGTCACCGACCTGCACCGCACTCGCCTCTGGCTCAACGACGCGACCGGTCAGGTCCTGCGGAACGGGCTCGACCTGCTCGGCGTGTCGGCGCCCGAGCGCATGTGAGCGGGCGGGCCGAGGCATGACGGATCCGTTCGCGCAGACGCAGGCATTCGAGCAGACGGATGCCTCGGGGCGGCGCCGCGGCCTCAGCCGCGCCGCAAGGGGCTGGATCGTCGCGGGCGTCATCGTCGTGGTGCTCGCCCTGATCGTGATCGTGGCCGACCTCGTCGTGCGGTCGCTCGCGCAGACGGCGATCGAGCAGGGCGTCGAGCAGTCGCTGCCCGAGCAGGTGTCGGGCGACGTGACGGCGAGCATCGGCGGGTTCTCGGTGCTGGGTCAACTGCTCGCCGGCCGGGCCGATCAGGTCGAGCTGACCGCGCCCGAACTCGTCGTCGACGGCACCCCGATCGCCGCGCACGTGACCGCGACCGACGTCCCGCTCGATCTCAGCCAGCCGGTCGGCCGCGTCGAAGGCGAGCTGCGGCTCGACCAGCAGGCGCTCGACACGCTGACGCTCGCCCAGAGCGTCGTCGGCGACCTCACGCTCGGCGACGGGGTCGTCGGGTACACGGGCACCGTCGACGTGCTCGGGATCTCCGTCGGCTACTCGGCGACCGCCGAGCCCGAGGCCGCCGGCGACCGGGTGCTGCTCCGTCCGGTCGGTGCCGAGGTCACCGCGGGCGGGTTCGCGCTCGACGTCTCCGGCGTGGTGGACGCCGTGCTCGGCCGTGGGCCGGTCGAGATCTGCGTCGCCGACCGGCTGCCGGCGGGTGTGCAGGTCGAGGGCATCGACGTGTCGCAGGGGGAGGCCGTCGTGCGCCTCGGCGGCACGGGGCTCGTGCTCGACCAGGCGCATCTCACGCAGACTGGCACCTGCTGACCGGTCCGCGCCGCGTCGTGTCATCGATTCGGCTCATCCGGTTCGCCGTCGATAGACTCGGCGCGTCCCGCCGGATCGGCGGTTCGCGAAGGCTTCAGGAACCAATCCGGGTTCGCTCGCCGTACTCCAGCGAACGGTACCGGCAGCACCCGCACCCGTGAGGTTCTCAAGTGGCATCCACCGCATCCGCCGTGATCCCGGCTGCGCCCGACGACGCCAACGCGCTCGCGCCGACCGTGTGGCCCGCGGGCGCCGTCCGTGACGATGCGGGTCGCATCGTGGTCGGCGGCGTCGACGCGACGACCCTCGCCGAACGATACGGCACCCCCCTCTACGTACTCGACGAGCAGGTCGTGCGCGATCGCGCCGAGCGCACGCGCGTCGCATTCGAGACCGCGGCACGATCGATCGGCAGCGACGCGACCGTGTACTACGCCGGCAAGGCGTTCCTGTCGGGGGCGATCGTCAGGTGGGTCACCGAGGCCGGCCTCCGCGTCGACGTGTGCACGGGCGGCGAGCTCGCCGTCGCACTCGCGGCCGGCGCGCCGCCTGAGCGCATCGGCTTCCACGGCAACAACAAGTCGATCGCCGAGATCGAGCGCGCCGTCGAGGTGGGCCTCGGGTCGATCGTGCTCGACAGCGAGGCCGAGATCGAGCGGGTCGCCGAAGCGGCCGCGCGCGCGGGGCGCGTGCAGGCCGTCCGCCTGCGCGTCAACAGCGGCGTGCACGCCTCGACCCACGAGTTCCTCGCCACGGCTCACGAAGATCAGAAGTTCGGCGTCACGCTCGACCGCGCCGTCGAGCTCGGCGCCCGGATCCGCGCGCATGCGTCGCTCGAGTTCCTCGGCCTGCACTGCCACATCGGCTCGCAGATCTTCGACTCCGCCGGCTTCGCCGAATCCGCCGAGCGGCTGCTCGCCGCCCACGCCGCGCTGTCGGCGGTCGCGCCCGTCCCCGAGCTGAACCTCGGTGGTGGGTTCGGCATCGCCTACACCGAATCCGACGACCCCACGCCGATCGAGCGGATCGCCGACGGCATCGCGACCGCGATCGAGGCCGCCTGCCACGCGCACGGCGTCCCCGTGCCCCGCCTCGCGTTCGAGCCCGGCCGCACGATCGTCGGCCCCGCGGGAATCACGCTGTACACCGTCGGCACGATCAAGCCGGTGCCGATCGAGGGCGCCTGGCGGCACTACGTCTCGGTCGACGGCGGCATGAGCGACAACCTGCGCACCGCGCTCTACGGCGCGGACTACACCGTGCGCATCGCGTCGCGCGTCTCGACCGCCGAGCCGGCACTCGTGCGCGTCGTCGGCAAGCACTGCGAATCGGGCGACGTCGTCGTCGACACCGGCTACCTGCCGCACGACGTGCAGCCCGGCGATCTCGTGGCCGTCGCCGCGACCGGTGCGTACTGCCAGCCGCTGTCGAACAACTACAACCACGTGCCCCGGCCCCCGGTCGTCGCCGTCCGCGACGGCGAGGCGAGGGTCATCGTCCGCGGCGAGACGATCGAGGACCTGCTCGCGCGCGACGCCGGCCTCGAGGCATCCGCCCGCCCCGCTCCGACGACCGCCAAGTCCGCATCCGAAGGGACCACCGAATGATCGAGTACCGCTCCATCCGCGTCGCACTGCTGGGCGCGGGATCGGTCGGGTCCCAAGTCGCGCGGCTCCTGCTGGAGCACGGCGACGAGCTCGCCGCGCGCATCGGTGCGCGCATCGAGCTCGTCGGCATCGCCGTGCGCAACCTCGACGCCCGCCGCGATGCGGACCTGCCGAGGGAGCTGTACACGACCGACGCCGAGGAGCTCATCCTCGGCGCCGACATCGTGATCGAGCTCATGGGCGGCATCGAGCCGGCCAAGACCCTCGTGCTGCAGGCCATCGCCTCGGGCGCCGACGTCGTGACCGGCAACAAGGCGCTCCTCGCCGCACACGGTACCGAGCTGTTCGCGGCCGCCGAGCAGGTGGGCGCGCAGCTCTCGTACGAGGCGGCCGTCGCTGGAGCGATCCCCATCATCCGGCCGCTGCGGGAGAGTCTCGCGGGCGACCGCGTCGAGCGCATCCTCGGCATCGTCAACGGCACGACGAACTTCATCCTCGACCGGATGGACGCCACGGGCGCGAGCCTCGAGGACGCGCTCGCCACGGCGACCGAGCTCGGCTACGCCGAGGCCGATCCGACGGCCGACATCGGCGGATACGATGCGGCTCAGAAGGCGACCATCCTCGCGAGCCTCGCCTTTCACACGCGCGTGCCCGTCGAGGCGGTGCACCGCGAGGGCATCACGGGCGTCACGGCCGCCCAGGTCGAGTCGGCGCGTCGCGCGGGCTTCGTGGTGAAGCTGCTCGCGATCGCCGAACGGCTGACCGACCACGAGACGGGGGAGGAGGGCGTGTCGGTCCGGGTCTACCCGGCGCTCGTGCCGCGCGAGCATCCGCTCGCCGCCGTGCACGGCGCCAACAACGCCGTCTTCGTCGAGGCGTCGGCGGCCGGTCCGCTCATGTTCTACGGCGCGGGCGCCGGCGGCGTGCAGACCGCGTCGGCCGTGCTGGGCGACCTCGTCGCGATCGCGCGCCGTCACGTCATCGGCGGGCCGGGCACCAGCGAATCCACGCACTCCGACATCGATGTGCTGCCGATCGGGCAGATCATGACGAGGTACTCGATCATGCTCGAGGTCACCGACGAACCGGGTGTGCTCGCGGCGATCGCCCACGTGTTCGCCGACCACGGCGTCTCCGTCGAACAGCTCCAGCAGACGGTCGACGACTCGGGCAAGGCTACGCTGGTCATCGGCACCCATGAGGCGAAGGAGCAGGCGCTGGCCGACACCGTCGCCGCGCTCGCCGACAGCCCCCTCGTCGCATCCGTCGCGTCCGTCCTCCGAGTCGAAGGAGCAGTGTGAACCAGCCCACCCCCAAGCCAGGCTCGCGTCAGTGGCGCGGAGTCATCCGCGAGTACGCCGACCGGCTCGACGTCACGGATGCGACGCCCATCGTCACCCTCGGCGAGGGCGGTACTCCGCTCATCCCCGCTGCGGCGCTCTCGCGACGCACCGGTGCCGACGTCTGGGTCAAGTTCGAGGGCATGAACCCGACGGGCTCGTTCAAGGACCGCGGCATGACCATGGCCGTCACGAAGGCGGTCGAGGGCGGCGCGAAGGTCGTCATCTGCGCGTCGACCGGCAACACCTCGGCCTCGGCCGCCGCGTACGCGACCCACGCCGGCATCAAGGCCGCCGTGCTGGTGCCCGAGGGCAAGATCGCGATGGGCAAGCTGAGCCAGGCGATCGCGCACAACGGCGAGCTGCTGCAGGTGCAGGGCAACTTCGACGACTGTCTCGACATCGCCCGCGACCTCGCGGCGAACTACCCGGTGCACCTCGTGAACTCGGTCAACAACGACCGCATCGAGGGGCAGAAGACGGCGGCCTTCGAGGTCGTCGAGGTGCTCGGCGACGCACCCGACTTCCACTTCATCCCCGTCGGCAACGCCGGCAACTACACCGCGTACACGCGCGGCTACCGCGAAGACGTCGCGGTGGGCAACGCGACGCGGATGCCTCGCATGTTCGGGTTCCAGGCTGCCGGGTCCGCCCCGATCGTCCGCGGCGAGCCCGTCGTGAACCCCGACACCATCGCCAGCGCCATCCGCATCGGCAACCCGGCCTCGTGGGAGCAGGCGCTCGCCGCCCGCGACGAGACCGACGGCTACTTCGGCGCGATCGCCGACGAGCAGATCCTCGAGGCGCAGCGGATCCTCTCGGCCGAGGTCGGCATCTTCGTCGAGCCGGCCTCCGCCATCTCGGTCGCCGGGCTCCTCGAGCGTGCAGAGGCCGGCGCCGTGCCGGCGGGCGCACGCGTGGTGCTGACCGTGACCGGACACGGGCTGAAGGACCCGCAGTGGGCGCTGCGCACCGCCGACGGCGGCGAGGTGCAGCCGACCGTCGTGCCGGTCGACGTCGCCGAGGTGGCGTCGGTGCTCGGACTCCGGTCATGACGCAGCTCTCGGGCCGGCGCGTGCACGTGAAGGTCCCGGCGACGAGCGCGAACCTCGGTCCGGGGTTCGACACGCTCGGGCTCGCGCTCGCGCTCTACGACGAGCTCGACGTCGAGGTGCGGGATGCGCCCGGTCTCGAGATCGAGGTGCGGGGTGTCGGCGCCGGCGAGGTCCCGCTCGACGCATCGCACCTGGTCGTGCGGGCCATGGCGCACACGTTCGCCGACCGCGGACTCGAGCTGCCGCCGCTGCGTCTCGTCGCCGAGAACCGGATCCCGCACGGACGCGGCCTCGGCTCGTCCGGTGCGGCGATCGTGGCCGGGGTCATGGCCGCGAAGGGGCTCCTCGACGGCGTCGAGGAGTTCACCGCCGACGACCTGCTGGCACTCGCGACCGAGCTGGAGGGGCATCCCGACAATGTGGCGCCGGCGCTGTTCGGCGGGCTCACCATCGCGTGGACCACGTCCGAGGGACCGCGGCACAAGAAGCTCATCGTGCACCGCGGCGTCTCGCCGCTCGTGCTGGTGCCCGAGCACGAGATGTCCACGGCGCTCGCGCGGTCGCTGCAACCCGCGTCGGTGCCGCACGCGGACGCCGTGTTCAACGTCTCGCGGTCGGCGCTGCTGGTCGCCGCGCTGATCCAGAGCCCCGAGCTCCTGCTGCAGGCGACCGAGGACAAGCTGCACCAGGCATACCGCGCCGAGGCGATGCCCGAGACCGACCGACTCATCAAGGCGCTGCGCGACGCCGGGCACCCCGCAGTGGTCTCCGGTGCCGGCCCCTCGATCCTCGTGCTCGCGAGCGATCCGAGCGAGCGTGCCGACGCGGGTCGGGTCGTCGAGGCCACGGCCGAGACGGTCTGGCAGGCGCTCCCGCTGGCCGTGGACTTCAAGGGCGCGACGGTGACGCCCGCCGCGAGCTGACGCGCGGGCGACGATTCCGGAGGATCGCACACCGGGTGGTACGCTGGTTGCGCACCCGGCATCCGACGCAGTGAACGCGTCAGTGCCGCATCGTGCGATTCCCAGCAATTTTGCTCTCGCCACGCGCGGGTCCACGTCCTCGTGTATGTGCCCGTTCCGCATGGCGACCAGGTCTCCCGTCATGCGAATCCAGCAGCCGGGGGAAAGGATCACAGTCGAAGTGACGAACGTACCCGAACAGGTCGACGGCGCCGTGGACCGCGCCCGACTGAGCGCGATGAAGGTCGCCGAACTCGTCGAGCTCGCCGGCTCCCTCGGTATCACCGGAGCCACGAAGCGCCGCAAGGGCGAGCTCGTCGAGCTCATCGCCACGGCGCAGGGCGAGGTCGCGCCGGCCTCCGAAGCGCCGACCGTTGAGGCGCCCGCCGCCGAGGCGCCTGCCGTTGAGGCGTCTGCCGCCGAGGCGTCTGCCGTTGAGGCGTCTGCCGCCGAGGCGCCCGCTGCCGCGGCGGTCGCCGAGGCCCCTGCTGCCGAGGCTCCTCCCGCCGAGGCTGCGGTCGAGGCCCCCGCCGTCGAGGCTGCTACTGCCGAGGCTCCGGCTGCGGCTGACGAACCGGCGGCCGTCGAGGCATCCGCCGCCGCGCAGCCGCGCCGAGGCCGCCAGCCCCGCCGCGCGACCACCGCGACCGCCGCCGCCCTGCACGTCAACGGTGGCGGTGCCGGCGCGACGCTCGTGCCGCAGACCGAAGACGATGACGCGGCTCGCGAGGCCGCCCGCGCGGCGGTCCGCGAAGAGCTCGCCGCCGCGACCGGCGGCGCGAGCCGCGAGGGCAACGGCACCGAGCCGGCCGAGGGCGAGACGCCTGCCGAGCAGCCGCGCCAGGGCCGTGGCCGCAATCGCGGCCGTCGTGGCGGCGACCGTGAGCGTGGCGGCGAGCGCGACGGCCAGAAGGCCGGCGACGAGGGTCAGCGTCAGCAGAACGGTGACGGCGGCCGGAAGGCCGACGAGGCGCGCGGCGACCGCCAGGCCGACGCGGAGCGCGGTCAGCAGGACCGCCGCAACGGCGAGCGCGGCGACAAGTCGCAGGGCGACAAGGGTCAGGGCGACAAAGGTCAGGGCGACCGCGGCCAGGGCGAGCAGAGCCAGGGCGACAAGGGCCAGGGCGGCCGGCAGCAGCAGGGCCAGCAGGCTCAGCAGGGCGACGGCGAAGGCGGTCGTCGCAACCGCTACCGCGACCGCAAGCGCCGCGGACAGGGCGCCGGCGACGACGTCGAGCCCGAGATCCTCGACGACGACGTGCTGATCCCGATCGCGGGCATCCTCGACGTCCTCGACAACTACGCCTTCGTGCGCACCACGGGGTACCTGCCCGGTCCGAGCGACGTCTACGTCTCGCTCGGCCAGGTGAAGAAGTACCACCTGCGCAAGGGCGACGCCGTGGTGGGCGCCATCAAGCAGCCGCGCGAGGGCGACTCGAACAGCCGCCAGAAGTACAACGCGCTCGTGAAGGTCGACTCCGTCAACGGGCAGAACGCGGAAGAAGCGGCCGCACGCGTCGACTTCCAGAAGCTCACGCCGCTGTACCCTCAGGACCGCCTGCGCCTCGAGACCGAGCCGACGAAGCTCACGCAGCGCATCATCGACCTCGTGGCACCGATCGGCAAGGGCCAGCGCGGCCTCATCGTCGCGCCGCCGAAGGCGGGCAAGACGATCGTGCTGCAGCAGATCGCGAACGCGATCGCGACGAACAACCCCGAGGTCCACCTCATGGTCGTGCTCGTCGACGAGCGGCCCGAAGAGGTCACCGACATGGAGCGCACGGTGAAGGGCGAGGTCATCGCCTCGACGTTCGACCGTCCGGCCGAAGACCACACGACCGTCGCCGAGCTCGCCATCGAGCGGGCGAAGCGCCTGGTCGAGCTCGGCCACGACGTCGTCGTGCTGCTCGACTCGATCACCCGCCTCGGCCGCGCGTACAACCTCGCGGCGCCCGCCTCGGGCCGCATCCTGTCGGGCGGCGTGGACGCGTCGGCGCTGTACCCGCCGAAGCGCTTCTTCGGCGCCGCGCGGAACATCGAGAACGGCGGCTCGCTGACCATCCTCGCCACCGCGCTCGTGGAGACCGGTTCGAAGATGGACGAGGTGATCTTCGAGGAGTTCAAGGGCACCGGCAACTCCGAGCTCCGGCTCTCGCGTCAGCTCGCCGACAAGCGGATCTTCCCGGCGGTCGACGTGAACGCGTCGTCGACGCGTCGCGAAGAGATGCTGCTCTCGCCCGACGAGGTGAAGATCACGTGGAAGCTGCGCCGGGCGCTCGCGGGTCTCGAACCGCAGCAGGCGCTCGAGGCCGTGCTCGGCCGGCTCCGTGAGACGCAGTCCAACACCGAGTTCCTGCTGCTCATGCAGAAGTCGGCGCCGGTCGGTGGCAACGGGCACGGCACGTCGCACGGCCACGAGCCCGACCACCGCTGAGTCGAACGGTGTTCGAGTCGGTCCAGGCGCTCCTCACGGAGCACGGCGAGCTCCAGGAGGAGCTCGCCGACCCCGCCCTGCACGCCGATGCCGCGCGCGCGAAGCGTGTGAACCGGCGATACGCCGAGCTCTCACGCATCGTCGCCGCGCACACCGCGTGGCTGCAGGCGCAGGACGACCTCACTGCGGCGCGCGAGCTCGCGAAGGAGGACGAGGCGTTCGCCGAGGAGGTGCCCGCGCTCGAGGAGTCGGTAGCCTCGGCGCAGGAGAAGCTCCGGCGGCTGCTCATCCCGCGCGACCCCGACGACGGGCGTGACGTGATCATGGAGATCAAAGGTGGCGAGGGGGGCGCTGAGAGCGCCCTCTTCGCCGCGGATCTCCTGCGCATGTACATCCAGTACGCGCAGTCGAAGGGCTGGAAGACCGAGCTGCTCGAGCGCGACGAGTCCGACCTCGGCGGCTACAAGAACGTGCAGGTCGCGATCAAGTCGAACGCGACCGATCCGTCGCAGGGCGTGTGGGCGCATCTCAAGTACGAGGGTGGGGTGCACCGCGTGCAGCGCGTGCCCGTGACTGAGACGCAGGGGCGCATCCACACGTCGACCACCGGCGTGCTCGTCTTCCCCGAGGTCGACGCGCCCGAAGAGGTCGACATCAATCAGAACGATCTCAAGATCGACGTCTACCGGTCGAGCGGTCCTGGCGGTCAGTCGGTGAACACCACCGACTCGGCGGTGCGCATCACGCACCTGCCGACGGGCATCGTCGTGTCGATGCAGAACGAGAAGAGCCAGCTGCAGAACCGCGAGGCGGCGATGCGCGTGCTGCGGGCGCGCCTGCTCGCGCGTCAGCAGGAGGAGCTCGCGGCTGCCGCATCGGACGCGCGCAAGACGCAGATCCGGTCGATGGACCGGTCGGAACGCATCCGCACCTACAACTTCCCCGAGAACCGCATCGCCGACCACCGCACCGGCTACAAGGCGTACAACCTCGATGCCGTGATGGACGGCGCACTCGACCCGGTCATCGAGTCGGCGATCGCGGCCGATGAGGAGGCCCGCCTGGCCGACCTCGGCTAGCGCTCCGCGCCACCGCGGCGCTTCGCGCCAGTTCGCCGCGCGGCGCGCCAGGCCAGCTGGCGCGGAGGCGAACGAAGTGGCGCGGAGCGCGGTCGACGCGTCCTGCACAGCCGCCGGCCCGGGCTCGTTCTCCCGAGAACGCATGGGGCCGCGGGTGGCCGCGGCAGGTGCCGGGATCATGGGCGGATGTCTCTACACCCGCTGCCCATGGACGGCGATGGACTCATCGCGGCTGGAACCGCCAAAATCATGGGGGAGGGACGTGCGCTGCTCTCCGCTCACCGGTCGGGCGAGATCATCAGGCTGCGGCGAGGGGTCTATGTCGACGCCGAACGCCATGCCGCTCAGCGCGCGCTCGATCGGTACCGTTCTTCTGTGCTCGCGGCCGGCCGCCAGCGCCGGCGGCCGGTGTTCGCGGGGCAGACCGCGGCCCTGCTGCACGGCCTCCCGATCATCGGCGTCCCCGACGAAATCGTACTTCTGTCTCCGAGTGCATCCGGGCGACGCCGCAATGGCGTGATCGAGCTCGCCAGCCGAGGCGACGAGTCGATCGTGGAGCGTAACGGGCGGAGGCTGACGTCGATCGCCGAAACCGTGATCGATGTCGCTCGGACGACGACGCTGCTCGGAGCACTGGTCGTCGCAGACGCCGCCCTGCACACGCCGAGGTTCGGAGCGCGTGAGCCGAGATGCTCGGCGGCCGACCTGCACGAGGCGTATGTGCGCCGACGACCGTTTCCTCGGAGCCGACGCGTGGCCGCAGTGCTCGAACGCGCGAGTTCCGACGCCGACACCCCGCTCGAAACCCTCAGCCGGCTCCGGATCGAGGAGCTCGGCTTCCCGCCGCCCGAGCTCCAGTTCGCCGTGCTCCGGCCCGGCCGCGCAGCGCCGTCGTATCTCGACTTCGCGTGGCCGGAGCACGGCGTCTGGGGCGAGGCCGATGGGGCGATGAAGTACACCGGAACGGTCGGCGAAGGCTCGGGTGCACAGCGACTGTTCGCGGAGAAGCGGCGCGAGGACGAGCTCCGGGCGGTCACCGGATGGCGTTGTGCGCGGTGGACCTGGCAGGATGCCTGGGCCGGTCGGCCGCTCCGCGACATTCTCCGTCGCGCCGGCCTGCCCACACGATGAGCGCCTACTCCGCGCGCTTTCGCGCCACTTCACTCTCCGCTGCGCCAATCGAAGTGGCGCGAGAGCACGCGAAGTGGCGCGGAGGCTGCGGCAGACGGCCGGGCCGCGTACGCGCTAAATGTGCCAGTGCCAGTCGTGGACGCCGCGGGCGGCGTCGGCGGCGGCGTGCGTGAGCGGCTTCACGGTCGCCGGCACGCCGACCACGAGCGAGTGCGCCGGCGCGGGCTTCGTGACCACCGCGTTGGCGCCGACCGCGCTCCACGCGCCGACCGTGATGTCGCCGAGAATCTTCGCCCCGGCGCCGACCGTCACCCCGTCCTCGAGGGTCGGGTGCCGCTTGGTGCCCGGCGGCGTGTTGCGCGGCGCCTTTCCGCCGAGCGTCACGCCGTGGTAGAGCATGACGTCGTCGCCCACGATCGCAGTCTCGCCGATCACCACGCCCATGCCGTGGTCGATGAAGAACCGCCGCCCGATGCGCGCCCCGGGGTGGATCTCGATCCCGGTCAGGAACCGCACGAGCTGTGAGAGCAACCGGGCCGGCAACCGCAACCCCGCCTCCCAGAGGCGGTGGGTCAGGCGATACGTCCAGATGGCGTGCAGGCCCGAGTAGGCGAGAAAGACCTCGAGATCGCCTCGTGCGGCAGGGTCGTGCGCACGCGCGGTCGCGAGGTCTTCCTTCAGGGTACGGAGAATCGGCACCCGTTCAGTCAAGCAGACTCAGCCGGCCGGCACGCCTCAGCCGAGCAGTCCCTCGTAGAGCACCGTCGACAGATACCGCTCGCCGTAGCTCGCGACGATCACGACGATGGTCTTGCCGGCGTTCTCGGGGCGCTTCGCGAGCTCGAGCGCGGCGAACACGGTGGCACCGGAGGAGATGCCGCCGAGAATGCCCTCGTCCTGGCCGAGCCGGCGCGCTGTGGCGACCGCCTGGTCGATGTTCACGTCGATGATCTCGTCGTAGACGTCGCGGTCGAGGATGGCGGGAACGAAGTTCGCCCCGATGCCCTGGATCTTGTGCGGGCCGGGTGCGCCGCCGTTGAGGATCGGCGACTCCGCGGGCTCGACGCCCACGATCTTCACGTCCGGCTTGCGCGCCTTGAGGACCTGGCCGACGCCGGTGAGCGTGCCTCCGGTGCCGATGCCCGAGACGAAGATGTCGACGCCGCCGTCGGTGTCGTTCCAGACCTCCTCGGCCGTGGTGCGGCGGTGGATCTCGACGTTCGCCTCGTTCTCGAACTGCCGGGCGAGGATCGCGCCGGGCGTCCCAGCGGCGATCTGCTCGGCGCGGCCGACGGCACCCTTCATGCCTTCCGAGCCGGGCGTGAGCACGAGCTCGGCGCCGTACGCCTTGAGCAGCGACTTCCGCTCCTGCGACATGGTCTCGGGCATCGCGAGGATGACCCGGTAGCCGCGCGCGGCGCCGATCATCGCGAGCGCGATACCGGTGTTGCCGCTCGTCCCCTCGACGATGGTGCCCCCGGGCTGGAGCGCGCCGGACGCCTCGGCGGCGTCGACGATGCCGACCCCGAGCCGGTCCTTCACGCTCGCCGAGGGGTTGTAGAACTCGAGCTTGGCGAGCACGGTCGCCTCTGCCCCGTCGGTGATGCGGTTCAGGCGCACGAGGGGCGTGCCCCCGAAAGCCTGGGTGATGTCGTCGTAGACCTTCGCCATGCGGGAATCTCCTGTTCGGGTGGACTCGAGTGCCGTCCCAGCCTAGAACCGTGACGTGGGTGGGTTACATTCCATTGCGTGATGACGAGCGAGACGGATGCCCCGGGCCCGACCCTGCGCGAGGCGCGCGATGCGACGGTGGCCGCGCTGACGGCCGCGGGGATCCCTGATCCGGAGGTGGACGCCGAGCTGCTGCTCGCCCACGTGACCGGGGAGTCGCGCGGGGCCGTGCAGGCCCGGCTCATCGTCGGTGGTTCGCTGAGCGAGGCGGATGCCTCGGCGCTCGCCGAGCTCGTGCGGCGCCGTGCGGCGCGCGAGCCGCTGCAGCACATCACCGGCCGTGCCCCGTTCCGGTCGCTCGAGCTGGAGGTCGGGCCCGGCGTCTTCGTGCCGAGGCCGGAGACCGAGACGGTCGCTCAGCTCGCGATCGACGCGTTGCGTGCGGCGGCCGAGCCCGAGCCGGTCGGCGTCGACCTCGGCACGGGGAGCGGCGCCATCGCGCTCGCCCTCGCGACCGAGGTGCCGCATGCGCGGGTCTGGGCGGTCGAGAAGTCGCCCGATGCCCTCCCGTGGACCCGGCGGAACGTCGAGGCATCCGGCGCCGGGAATCTGACCCTCGTGGAGGGGGATCTGACCGACGCGCTCGCAGAGCTCGAGGGGCGGGTCGCGGTGCTGGTGTCGAACCCGCCGTACGTGCCGGCGGCGGAGGTCCCACGGGATCCCGAGGTGCACCTGCACGATCCTGCGATGGCGCTCTACGGCGGCGGTGACGGTCTTGACGTGATCCGTGTGATCTTGCACCGCGGTCTCGCGCTGCTGCGCCCCGGTGGCGCGCTCGTGATCGAGCACGCCGAGCACCAGTCGGCAGCGATCGCCGAGCTGCTCGCGACCGACGGCTGGCGCGCGATCGCGCACCACCGGGACCTCACGGGACGCGATCGGGCCACCACCGCCGTCCGCTGAGCCCGCCGCCGCCGTGCTTCGCCGGCTGCGGCGCGTCAGGAGCGGGCGAGCCTGGTGCGCGCCTCCTTGAGGGCGACACGTTCGAGCTTGCGAGCGTCGCGCAACCGCTTCTCGGCCTCGCGGCGGGCCTTGTGCGCCTCGCGGACCTTCTTGTCGGCGAGCACCGCGGGATCCTCGTGGATCGTGGGGGGCACGGCGACCGCCGGCTCGCCCGCGGCGCGCGCCTCGACGTAGACCTCGATGCTGTCCAGCACACGTTCGAGCCCGAACGCGAGGGGGTCGTCGTCGGCGCGGAAGACCCCGGCGTCGACGGCGCGGCGGAGCGCCGGGAACTCCTCAGCGGTGACGAGCGAGTCGAGCATCGCGTCGCGGGCGTCGTCGATCGTCTGCGGATCGACGCCGGCAGCGCTCGCCGACTCCACGTACGACCGTTCGACGATCGCCTGCCATCTCGTCTGGCCCGTGATGAGCAGCATCATTGCGACGCGTTCGTCTTCGGAGAGCGGGAGGTCGCCGAGGATCGCGAGTGCGGAGTCCATCCACGCGAGATTGTTGGGCGTGACGGGTGTTCCCTCGATGGGGATGTCGAGCATCCACGGGTGCTCACGGTAGCGCGAGAGCACGCCCGCGGCGTGGGCGCGGAGGCGCTCGCGCCAGGGCAGCTCCTCGTCGCCGGGCTCGGGCTCGGGCGGCACGCCCGTGCCGAACTCCTGCATGAGGGTCAGCAGGTCGTCCTTCGCGCTCACGTACCGGTAGAGCGACATGGTCGTGAATCCGAGGGCTTGTGCGACCCGGCTCATGGAGACCGCGGCGAGCCCCTCGGCGTCGGCGATCGCGGCGGCGACCTCGACGATCCGCTCGATGCTGAGCTCGCGCTTGGGTCCGCGCTGCGGGTTGGCCGCGACGCCCCACGCGAGCGCGACGCCGCGCGGCAGCTCGGGTTCGCTGGACGCGCGGGCGGGGGAGTCGGGACTCATCCGGATCCTTTCGGCGGTGGTGTTGCAATCCATCTTAGAACTGTGTAGTACTTAAACCGTGTGTTGATGCCATACACAGTTTACAACCTACACAGAAGGGCATGACCCATGACTCTCGCGATCGACGCTCGCGGGCTCGGCAAGCGGTTCGGACGGACGAGCGTGCTCGACGGCCTCGACCTCGCCGTGCCGCAGGGGACCGTGTTCGCCCTGCTCGGACCGAACGGGGCAGGCAAGACGACCACCATCAACATCCTCACCACGCTGGTGCGGCCCGATGCCGGAACCGCGATCGTGGCCGGGCACGACGTCGTCCGCGACCCCGACGCCGTTCGGGCCAGGATCAGCCTCACGGGCCAGCAGGCCGCGGTCGACGAGGTGCTCACCGGCCGCGAGAACCTGGTGATGGTCGGCCGGCTCTCGGGGCTCGCTCCGCGGGCGGCGAAGGCGCGCGCCGACGAACTCCTGCTCCGGTTCGACCTCGTGCAGGCCGCCGGGCGTGGCGTGAAGACCTACTCGGGCGGCATGCGACGCAGGCTCGACCTCGCCTGCAGCCTCGTGGTGCCGACGCCGGTGATCTTCCTCGACGAGCCGACCACCGGCCTCGACACCAGGAGCCGGCAGGAGCTGTGGCGGGTGATCTCCGAGATCGCCGAGGCGGGAGCCACGGTCTTCCTCACCACCCAGTACCTCGAGGAAGCCGATCGTCTCGCCGAGCGCATCGCCGTCCTCGACGGCGGGCGCGTCGTCGCCGAGGGCAGTGCGAGCCAGCTCAAGTCCCGGATCGGCGGCGACGTCGTCGAACTCCGCGGGTCGGACGACGAACTCCTCGCCGAGCTGCCGGCCGATGGCTCGGTGCACGGACTGCGCGCGGCGATCGACGAGCTCGACCGCCACGACGCGTCCACGCGCCCCGGCGTCCACGTCACCGTGCGGCGACCGAGCCTCGACGACGTGTTCCTCGCCATCACGGGCGGCCCGGCCGCCACCTCGGAGGATGCCGCCGAGGCATCCGCTCAGCTCATCACGGAAGGCCGATCATGACCACCGTCGCAGCATCGCGCCCGGCGCCGACGCCACCCGCGCTCGGCACCAGGAGGGCGCTCGGGCCGCTCACCGCCGAGGCGGTGTTCATCCGCCGCAGCCTCACGCACTCGCTCCGCGACGGCGAGGCGCTGCTCATGGCGATCCTGCTCCCCGTCATGCTCATGCTCTTGTTCACCTTCGTCTTCGGCGGCGCGCTCGACCCGTCCGGCGGCTACGTGGACTACGTGGTTCCCGGCATCATCCTGCTCTGCGCGGGCTTCGGCGCGAGCTCGACGGCGACGTATGTGGCCCGCGACATGTCGACCGGGGTCATCGACCGGTTCCGCACCATGCCCCTGCACGCGGGGGCGGTGCTCGCCGGGCACGTCGTGGCGAGCGTCGCCAGGAACCTGCTCGCGACCGCGGTGGTGGTCGGAGTGGCGCTCGCGGTGGGCTTCCGGCCGACCGCCGGCATCGTCGAGTGGCTCGGCGCGATCGGCATGATCACGCTGTACATCCTCGCGATCACGTGGCTGTTCGCGGCGATCGGCCTCGCGGCCGGCAGCCCGGACGCCGCCAACGGCTACGGGTTCATCCTGTTGTTCCTGCCCTACCTGTCGAGCGCCTTCGTGCCCGTCGACACCCTGCCCGGCTGGCTGCAATGGGTCGCCGAGAACCAGCCGATCACGCCGATCATCGAAACCATCCGCAGCCTGCTCATGGGGACGCCGATGGGCGACTCGGGCTGGTGGGCGCTCGGCTGGTGTGCAGCGATCATCCTGTTCGCAGCCTGGTGGGGCGCCTGGCTCTTCCGTCGCAAGGCGGGCCGGCGCTGACGTTCCGTGCACCAGGCGAGACGGATGCCACGGGCGCACGCCCGTGGCATCCGCCGCGTCAGCCGGGGATGCCGTGACGCGACCCGACCTGCGCGGCGAAGTCGCGGATGGCGCCCGCGAGGTCATGACTGTTCGCGTCGGGGCCGTGCAGCCGGAACTCGAACGCCGCGAGACCCGCATCGCGTGCGCCCGCGACGTTGGCGGGTGCGTCGTCGATGAGCATCGCGTCCGCGGCGTCGACGCCGAACCGGGCGAGGACGCGCGCGAAGATCAGCGCACCCGGCTTCCTGGCGCCCAGCTGAGCCGAGACCAGTCCGTCCCCGCCGAGGATCGACGCGGCCTCCGGCGCGAGCTCGGCGAAACAGTCGTGGAAGACGATCGGGTTGTTCGACAGCAGCGAGGCCGTGCCGAGCGAGGCCGCGAGCCGCAGCGCGTCGAGCGCGACCGGCACGGGTGTCATCGCCGCCAGCCGGGCCCGCAGCCACTGCTCACGCGTGAGCGGGGCGCCCGTGACCTCGCGGAACGCCGCGAGGTAGGCCTCGGTCGTCGCATACTCGCCGGCCTCGGCCGCGCGCTCGTGCCCACCGGCCCACCATCTCGAGGCCAGGTGGTACTGGCTCATGCCCGTCGCCGCCGCGAGCGCGGGCAGCCGCTTGCGGAAGTCGAACGCGGAGAGCGTCTGATCGAAGTCGAAGAGGAAGAGGGGAGAGCCCACACCCCGAGTATGGCAAGGTTGCGCGAAGGAGCCGGGACTAGAATCGACCGGTCATGACATCGATCTACGACTGCTCGGCCGAGGCCGACCTGCTCACCGGCATGCGTCTCGCCCGGGCGGCGATCGGGCGCGGCGAGCTCGTCGTCGTTCCGACCGACACGGTGTACGGGCTGGCAGCCGATGCCTTCTCGCCGAAGGCCGTGCAGCGACTCCTCGAGGCGAAGGGCCGTGGCCGCACGTCGCCGCCGCCGGTGCTGATCCCGGGGGTGCCGACGCTCGACGCGCTCGCGCGCGACGTTCCCGAGCCCGTCCGCAAGCTCGTCGAGGCGTTCTGGCCGGGCGGGTTGACGATCGTGCTGCACGCCCAGCCGTCGTTGCAGTGGGATCTCGGCGAGACGCGGGGGACGGTCGCGCTCCGGATGCCACGGCACCGGATCGCGCTCGAGCTGCTCTCGGAGACCGGCCCGCTCGCGGTGTCCTCGGCGAACCTCTCGGGCCGGCCTGCGGCCGGCACCGCGCAGGCGGCGGCGGACATGCTCGGCGACTCGGTCGCGGTGTATCTCGACGGCGGGGCCGCCGGCGACGAGTACGAGGCGGTGGGGGAGCGCCCGGGCGATCTCTCGTCAACGATCGTCGATGCGACCGGCGACGGGCTGCGCCTCGTCCGTGCCGGCGTCATCACCCGCGCCGAGCTGGTCGAGGTCGTCGGCGAGGAGGCGTTCGCCGCCGAGACATCCGATCGGCCCACGCCGGCCGACGAGGCATCCGGCGCCGGCGAGGCATCCGGAGCCGGCGAAACGTCCACCGACGAGGCATCCGCCCCATGACCCTGTTCGTCGCCCTCGCCGTGTTCGCGGCGCTCGTGTCCTTCGTCGGATCCCTCGTGGTCTGGAAGCTCGGGCTGAAGTACCGGCTGTACCCGAAGATCCGCGACCGCGACGTGCACACGACGCCCACTCCGCGGCTCGGCGGCATCGCGATCTTCATCGCGGTGCTCGCGGCGTTCGCCGCGGCGGGGGTCGTCTCAGCACTCGGCGGCAGCCGGTTCTCGCTCGTCGCGATCATCTTCGAGGACCCGGTCCAGGTGCTCTCGATCCTGGGTGCCGCGCTGCTCATCGTGCTGCTCGGCGTGGCCGACGATCTGTGGGACCTGGACTGGATGACCAAGCTCGCCGGGCAGTTCATCGCGGCCGGGCTCATCGCCTGGCAGGGCGTCTCGATCGTCTCGCTGCCCATCGGAGGCATCTCGGTCGGCTCCTCGTGGATGAGTGCCGTGATCACCGTCTTCGCGATCGTGCTCGTGATGAACGCGGTCAACTTCATCGACGGGCTCGACGGGCTGGTCGCGGGCGTCGCGCTCATCGCCAACGGCGTCTTCTTCATCTACAGCTACCTGCTGGTGCAGGAGACGTCGCCCTTCAACTACTTCAACCTGGCCTCGCTCATCGCCATCGTGCTGGTCGGAGCGCTCGCCGGATTCCTGCCGCTCAACTGGCATCGGGCGAAACTGTTCATGGGCGACGCCGGAGCCCTGCTCGTCGGGCTGCTGATGGCCACCTCGGCGATCGCGGTGACGGGGCAGATCAACCCCGGCGCGGTCGGCCTCGAAGAGCTCTTCGCCGCGTTCATCCCGATCATCCTGCCGTTCGCGGTGCTCGTGATCCCGCTGCTCGACTTCGGGCTGGCGGTCGTCAGGCGGCTCAGGGCGGGCAAATCGCCGTTCGCCGCAGACCGCAAGCACCTGCATCACCGGCTGCTCGACATGGGGCACTCGCACCTGCACGCGGTGCTCATCTTCTACGCCTGGACCGCGGTCATCGCGATCGGATGCCTCATGACCTATGTCTTCCCGGTCTACCTCGGCATCGACGCGAACTGGGCCTTCGTGCTGCTCGGCGTGGGCTTCGTGCTGTGCGCCGTGTTCACGCTCGCGCCGCTCGGTCGCCGCAAGCGGCTGACGGTCGCCGCCGAGGAGACGCCCGTCGCCGATCTGCCGGGGCTCGACGAGCTCGCCGGGCCCGCGACGCCCGGCCCGGCGCCGGTCGCCGCGGCGGGAGCCGCCGCACCGCCGACCGACGGCGCCTCGAACCACGCTCCCGAACCAGGAAACGGAACCCAACGATGACCGACGCGACAGATGCCGGCCGCACACCCACATCCAACCCCGTCCTGAAGCGAGCCCTCGTGTGGGGCGGTCTGCTCGCCGCCGTGATCCTCGTCGTCGCCGGGGTGCTCGGGCTCGTGTTCGCGGGCGTCGAAGGGCTCGTGAGCGCCGTCATCGGCACCGTCATGGCCGTGGTGTTCATGGCGATCACGGCCGCGAGCATCCTGCTCGCCAACCGGTTCGCCGGCAGCGACGTGTTCGTCGGGGCGTTCTTCGGCATCGTGCTCGGCGGATGGCTGCTGAAGTTCATCCTGTTCATCGTGCTGGTCGTGGTGCTGCGCGACGCCCCGTGGCTGAACACGACGGTGCTGTTCCTGAGCATCGTCGCGGGAGTCATCGCGTCGCTCGTCGTCGACGTGCTCGTGGTCGCGAAGTCGCGGCTGCCGTATGCGAGCGACGTCACGTTGCCGCGCCCGCCGAGCGAGGACTGAGCGTGCCCGGGTGGCCGAATTCGTCCTCGCGTAGAACTTGTTGCTAGAGTGATGTCGATCCCCACGGTTTCACTTCCCGCCTCCGGCGTGTGCGGAAACCGATCCGATGTTCGACGTCGCGAGAGCTTGCGCTCCACGCCCCGACACAGGAGATAGCGCTGCTAGCGAACGCTGTGAACCTGCTGGTTCCAACTGCAACCGACGATGGTGAGTTCCACGGGCCGTCGATCACCGAGTTCTTCCCTGGAGCGCTGCTCTTCGAGGGCACGATCTTCGAGATCAACCGCATCACGATCGTACGAATCGTGGCAGTCGTCGCACTGCTGCTCGTCTTCTGGCTGGGCACGCGCCGCATGCGGGTCGTGCCGGGCCGCTTCCAGAGCCTCATCGAGATGGGCCTCGACGTCGTCCGCGTGAACATCGCCGACGACCTGCTCGGCAAGAAGGACGGCAAGCGGTTCCTGCCGATCCTCACCACGATCTTCTTCATGGTGCTGTTCATGAACTTGACGGGTGTGATCCCGTTCTTGAACATCGCCGGCACCTCGGTCATCGGCGTGCCGCTGGTCCTCGCGATCGTCGCGTACATCACGTTCATCTACGCGGGCGTCAAGAAGAGCCCGAAGAACTTCTTCAAGAACTCGCTGTTCCCCTCCGGCGTGCCGTGGCCCGTGTACATCATCGTCACGCCGATCGAGCTCATCTCGACGTTCATCATCCGGCCGGTCACGCTGACCCTCCGACTCATGATGAACATGATCGTCGGGCACCTGCTGCTCGTGCTCTTCTTCGGAGCGACCTCGTTCTTCGTCACGCAGCTCGGCGGCTGGTACAGCCTGATCGGCGTCGGAACGCTGGCCTTCGGCCTCGCGTTCACGCTGTTCGAGATCCTCGTCGCCGTCCTGCAGGCCTACGTCTTCGCCCTCCTCACCGCGGTCTACATCCAGCTCGCGGTGGCGGAAGAGCACTGAGCCGGGCGCCCGCCCGAACATCCCTAAGAAAGGAAACCCAACGTGGACGCAACTACCGTTCTCGCTGAGATCAACGGCAACATCGCGACGGTCGGCTACGGCCTCGCAGCGATCGGCCCGGCCATCGGCGTCGGCATCGTCGTCGGTAAGACGATCGAGGGCGTCGCCCGCCAGCCCGAGCTCGCCGGCCGTCTTCAGGTCCTGATGTGGATCGGCATCGCCTTCACCGAGGCGCTCGCCTTCATCGGCATCGCGACGTACTTCATCTTCGTCTGATCCGCTTCGCCGCTAACTAGGAGGCCAATGTGCTCCACGCAGTTCTGAGCGCTGCGACCGAGGCTGAGGGGAACACGAGCCCGGTCATCCCCGAGTGGTATGACATCATCGGGTCGGCGATCTGCTTCGTCATCATCCTCGCCTTCTTCTGGAAGTACGTGCTCCCGCGCGTGCAGAAGCTGCTCGACGAGCGCGCCGAGGCCATCGAAGGCAACATCGCGAAGGCCGACGAGGCACAGCGCAAGGCCGAGGCGGCGCTCGAGGAATACACTGCTCAGCTCGCCGACGCGCGTGCCGAAGCCGGTCGTATCCGCGAGGTGGCTCGTGAAGACGGCAAGAAGATCGTCACCGAGGCCAAGGACCAGGCAGTGATCGAGGCCGCACGCGTGACCTCGAGCGCGCAGGCGCAGATCGAGGCCGAGCGTCAGCAGGCTCTCGTCTCGCTCCGCACCGAGGTCGGCACCATCGCGATCGACCTCGCGTCGGGAGTCGTCGGCGAGACGCTCTCCGACGATGCGAAGGCCAAGGCCGTCGTCGACCGGTTCCTCGCCGACCTCGAGGCCGAGCAGGCCTCCGCCGGAGGGAAGAAGTAACGCATGGGTAGCGCAACGAGGGAGGCCCTCGCGGGCACCCGCGCCGCGCTCGCCGGCCTCGGCCGTGCCGAGCTCCAGGCCGCAGACGACCTGCTCGCCGCGGCCCGTGTCATCGGCGCGACGCCGCACCTGCGGACCGCGCTGATCGATGCGGAGGCCGACGAGGCGCAGAAGCGCGCGCTCGTCGCGCAGGTCTTCGGCTCGCGGATCGCACCCGAGGCGGCCACGCTCCTCGTGAGCGCGGCGTCGCAGCGCTGGTCGAGTGGCAATGACTTCCTCGCGGGTCTCGAAGAGCTCGGCTTCCGCCTCGCCTCCGAGGCCGCGGGCAGGGATGTCCAGGTCGACGCCGAACTCTTCGCGTTCGAGCGCACGGTGGCCCACGACGCGGAGCTCGAGCTCGCGCTCGGCTCCAAGCTCGGCGCTGCCGCCGCCAAGTCGCAGCTCGTCGAACGGCTGCTCGCGACACGGGCGTCCGCAGCGACCGTCGCGATCGTCCGTCATCTCGTGCAGCAGCCGCGCGGACGGCGCATCGGCGAGATGCTTCGTCAGGCGGCCTCGATCGTCGCCGACCAGCGGGGCTTCGACGTGGCGACGATCACCACGGCGGTCCCGCTGACGGAAGAGCAGCGCGAACGCCTCGAGCGTTCGCTCGCCGCGACCGCCGGCCGGAGCATCCGCTTCGACACCATCGTCGACCCCGCCGTGCTCGGCGGGGTGCGCGTCCAGCTCGGCGATGACGTCATCGACGGCAGCGTCGCCAGCCGCCTCAGCGACCTGAGGCTGAAGCTCGCCGGCTGAGGCCGGCCCACCCGACCGGCTCGCGAGCCGCACCAGACCCTAGCTGTACAAGCGGTACAGAAAAGAGAAAGACAATGGCAGAACTCACCATCAGCCCCGACGAGATCCGTTCGGCTCTCTCGGAGTTCGCCGCGGCGTACGAGCCGGGCGCGGCCCAGAAGACCGAGGTCGGGTACGTCACCGACGCAGCAGACGGCATCGCGCACGTCGAGGGCCTGCCCTCGGTCATGGCGAACGAGCTCATCCGCTTCGCCGACGGCACCCTCGGCCTCGCGCTGAACCTCGAGGAGGACGAGATCGGTGTCGTCGTCCTCGGTGAGTTCACCGGTATCGAGGAGGGCATGGAGGTCACCCGCACGGGTGAGGTCCTCTCCGTCCCCGTCGGCTCAGGGTACCTCGGCCGGGTCGTCGACCCGCTCGGCAACCCGATCGACGGCCTCGGCGAGATCACGGGCATCGAGGGCCGTCGCGCGCTCGAGCTCCAGGCGCCCGGCGTCATGCAGCGCAAGTCGGTGCACGAGCCGCTGCAGACGGGCATCAAGGCCATCGACGCCATGATCCCGGTCGGCCGCGGTCAGCGTCAGCTCATCATCGGCGACCGTCAGACCGGCAAGACCGCGATCGCGATCGACACGATCATCAACCAGAAGGCCAACTGGGAGTCGGGCGACCCGACCAAGCAGGTCCGCTGCATCTACGTCGCGATCGGCCAGAAGGGCTCGACCATCGCCTCCGTGAAGGGCGCGCTGGAGGACGCCGGTGCGATGGAGTACACGACCATCGTCGCGGCGCCGGCCTCGGACCCCGCAGGCTTCAAGTACCTCGCGCCCTACACCGGCTCGGCCATCGGGCAGCACTGGATGTACGACTCGAAGCACGTCCTCATCATCTTCGACGACCTGTCGAAGCAGGCCGAGGCCTACCGCGCCGTGTCCCTGCTGCTCCGTCGCCCGCCGGGCCGCGAGGCCTACCCCGGCGATGTGTTCTACCTGCACTCGCGTCTGCTGGAGCGTTGCGCCAAGCTCTCCGACGAGCTCGGTGCCGGTTCGATGACCGGTCTGCCGATCATCGAGACGAAGGCGAACGACGTCTCGGCGTACATCCCGACGAACGTGATCTCGATCACCGACGGCCAGATCTTCCTGCAGTCCGACCTGTTCAACGCGAACCAGCGGCCGGCCGTCGACGTCGGTATCTCGGTCTCGCGAGTCGGTGGTGACGCCCAGGTCAAGTCGATCAAGAAGGTCTCGGGCACGCTGAAGCTCGAGCTCGCGCAGTACCGCTCGCTCGAGGCGTTCGCGATGTTCGCGTCCGACCTCGACGCGGCGAGCCGTCGCCAGCTCGCGCGAGGCGCCCGCCTCACCGAGCTGCTCAAGCAGCCGCAGTACTCGCCGTACCCCGTCGAGGAGCAGGTCGTCTCGATCTGGGCCGGCACGAAGGGCAAGCTCGACGAGGTGCCGGTCGAGGACATCCTGCGGTTCGAGCGTGAGCTGCTCGACTACCTCGGCCGCAACACCGACGTGCTGACGGTCCTCCGCGACACCAACGTGCTCGACGACGACACGGTCGCCAAGCTCGACTCCGCCGTGGACGCCTTCAAGCTCGAGTTCCAGACCGGTGAGGGCAAGCCGCTCGCCTCGGTCGGCAGCGAGCAGTTCGAGGCCATCGCCGAAGAGGACGTCAACCAGGAGAAGATCGTCAAGGGTCGCCGCTAGGCGGTCCTGACGGGACGTCCTCGGAAGCTAGGGATACAGGAGAGACATGGGAGCGCAACTTCGGGTCTACCGGCAGAAGATCAAGTCTGCCCAGACGACGAAGAAGATCACCAAGGCGATGGAGCTCATCGCCGCCTCGCGCATCCAGAAGGCGCAGGCGCGTGTGGCCGCTTCGACGCCGTACTCGCGCGCGATCACGCGCGCGGTGTCGGCGGTGGCGACCTACTCGAACGTCGAGCACGTGCTGACGACGGAGCCCGAGAAGATCGAGCGCGCCGCCGTCGTGATCCTCACCTCCGACCGCGGACTCGCCGGTGCGTTCAACTCGCAGGTCCTGCGTGAGGCGGAGGAGCTCTCGGAGCTCCTCCGCTCGCAGGGCAAGGAGGTCGTGTACTTCCTGGTCGGGCGTAAGGCGGTCGGGTACTTCCAGTTCCGGCGCCGTGCCTTCGAGCAGCAGTGGATCGGCAGCTCCGAGAGCCCCGAGTTCGAGCTCGCGAAAGAGATCTCTGACGCGGTGCTCGAGTCCTTCCTCCGCGATGCGGGAGACGGCGGCGTCGATGAGATCCACCTCGTCTACAACCGCTTCGTGAGCATGATGACGCAGGAGCCCTCGGTCGTGCGGCTGCTGCCGCTCGAGGTCGTCGAAGGCGTCGAAGAGCCCACGTCGACCGTTCAGCCGCTGTACGAGTTCGAGCCCGACGTCGAAACCGTGCTCGACGCGCTGCTCCCGGTGTACATCGAGAGCCGGATCTTCAACGCCCTCCTGCAGTCGGCGGCCGCGAAGCACGCGGCGACCCAGAAGGCGATGAAGTCGGCGAGCGACAATGCCGACAAGCTCATCACCGACTACACCCGCCTCGCGAACAACGCTCGCCAGGCCGAGATCACGCAGCAGATCTCCGAGATCGTGGGCGGCGCGGACGCGCTCGTCGTCGCCAAGAAGTAATCCAGAAAAGGAAGAGCAGAATGACTGACATCGCTACCGCGCCGGTCACCGAACAGGCCGCCGGGGCTGTCGGCCGGATCGCCCGGGTCACGGGCCCCGTCGTCGACATCGAGTTCCCGCACGACTCGATCCCTGAGATCTACAACGCTCTCCAGACCGAGATCAGCATCGGCGACCAGACGTCGACGCTGACCCTCGAGGTCGCCCAGCACCTCGGCGACGACCTGGTCCGCGCCATCGCGCTGAAGCCGACCGACGGTCTCGTCCGCGGTCAGGAGGTCACCGACACCGGCGCGCCCATCTCGGTGCCGGTCGGCGACGTGACCAAGGGCAAGGTCTTCAACGTCATCGGCGAGGTGCTGAACGGCGAGCCCGGCGAGACGATCGAGATCACCGAGCGCTGGCCGATCCACCGGAAGCCCCCGGCCTTCGACCAGCTCGAGTCGAAGACGCAGCTCTTCGAGACCGGTATCAAGGTCATCGACCTGCTCACCCCGTACGTGCAGGGCGGCAAGATCGGCCTGTTCGGTGGTGCGGGCGTCGGCAAGACCGTCCTCATCCAGGAGATGATCCAGCGCGTCGCGCAGGACCACGGCGGTGTGTCGGTGTTCGCCGGCGTCGGCGAGCGTACCCGTGAGGGCAACGACCTGATCCACGAGATGGAGGAGGCGGGCGTCTTCGACAAGACCGCCCTCGTCTTCGGCCAGATGGACGAGCCGCCCGGGACGCGTCTGCGCGTCGCGCTGTCGGCGCTGACCATGGCCGAGTACTTCCGTGACGTGCAGAAGCAGGACGTGCTGCTCTTCATCGACAACATCTTCCGGTTCACGCAGGCCGGTTCCGAGGTGTCCACGCTGCTCGGCCGTATGCCGTCCGCGGTGGGCTATCAGCCGAACCTCGCCGACGAGATGGGCGTCCTGCAGGAGCGCATCACGTCGACCCGTGGTCACTCGATCACCTCGCTGCAGGCGATCTACGTGCCCGCCGACGACTACACCGACCCGGCGCCGGCGACCACGTTCGCGCACCTCGATGCGACGACCGAGCTCTCCCGTGCGATCGCGTCGAAGGGTCTGTACCCTGCGGTCGACCCGCTGACGTCGACCTCGCGCATCCTCGACCCGCGGTACCTGGGCGAGGACCACTACCGGGTGGCCACGACGGTCAAGCAGATCCTGCAGAAGAACAAGGAACTGCAGGAGATCATCGCGATCCTCGGTGTCGACGAGCTCTCCGAGGAAGACAAGATCACCGTCTCGCGCGCGCGTCGCATCGAGCAGTTCCTGTCGCAGAACACCTACATGGCGAAGAAGTTCACGGGTGTCGAGGGTTCGACGGTGCCGCTGAAGGACACGATCGAGTCGTTCGACGCCATCGCCAAGGGTGACTTCGACCACGTGGCCGAGCAGGCCTTCTTCAACGTCGGATCCATCTCCGACGTCGAAGAGAAGTGGGCGCAGATCCAGAAGGAGAACGGCTGAACATGGCCGCACTCAACGTGAGCGTCGTCTCGGCCGACCAGGAAGTCTGGTCGGGCGAGGCGACCATGGTGGTGGCGCGCACCGTCGAAGGCGAGATCGGCATCCTGCCGGGTCACGAGCCGATGCTCGCGATCCTCGCCGGCGGCGAGGTGCGGGTGACCCTCGCCGGCGGCGAGAAGCTCACCGCGAACGCCGAGGAGGGCTTCCTCTCGGTGCAGTCCAACGCCGTGCAGGTCGTGGCGTCGAGGGCTGCGCTCGTCTGAGGAGGATCGGATGCCCGGGGAGCAGACGATGGACCGTCAGTTCGGTGATCTCACGGTCACGCAGCTCATCGTGATGGCGGGCTTGCCGGGGGCCGGCAAGTCCACCATCGGCGAGATCATGGGTGCCCGTCTCGGCGCCACCGTGGTCTCGGTGGACCCGATCGAGTCTGCGATTCTCCGCGCGGGTATCGCCGCCGATCAGCCGACGGGGCTCGCGGCGTATCTCGTCGCCGAAGAGATCGCCCGCAAAGAGCTCCTCGCCGGCCGCACGGTGATCGTCGACGCGGTGAACGCGGGCGAGGCGGCGAGGTTGCAGTGGCGAGATCTCGCGAATGAGACCGAGGCACGCCTCCGCGTGGTCGAGGTCGTGTGCTCCGACGAGTCGGTGCATCGCGAGCGTCTCGAGAAGCGGGAGCGCGGGCTGCCGCATCTCGAGGAGACGACGTGGCGCGCGGTCGAGCAGAGTCTCGAGGGCTACGCGCCCTGGGTCGGGCCGTGTGCGGCGCTGCCGCGCGTGACGATCGACAGCGTGGGTACCCTCGGGGTCAACGTCGACGCGGCGCTCGCGTTCGTCGCCTCGTAGTCCGGTTCGGCCGCGTGCTGGTCCTGCTGCCTCCCTCCGAGACGAAGCGTGACGGGGGTGAAGGTGGCGCGCTCGATCTGGGTGCGCTCTCGTTCCCCTCGCTCCACGCGGTGCGTTCGCGGCTAGTTCGCGACGTCGTCGGGCTCGCGTCAGACCCCGAGGCGATGATGCGTGCGCTCAAGCTCGGGCCGCGCCAGGCCGGTGAGGTCGACCGGAACGCCGCGCTGCGCGGGTCGCCGACCATGGCGGCGATCGATCGCTACACGGGCGTGTTGTACGACGCGCTCGACGCGCACTCCCTCGACGATTCGGCGCGGGCGTATGCGGCGGAGCACATCGCGGTGCATTCGGCGCTGTTCGGTCTCGTGGGGGCGCTCGATCCGATTCCGGCCTATCGGCTCTCGCACGACTCCCGGGTGCCCGGCGAACGGCTGAAGGCCCGCTGGCGCGCCTCGATCGGGGACGCGCTCGCGGCGACCGACGGGCTGCTGCTCGATCTTCGCTCGGAGGGTTATGCCGAGCTGGGCCCGGTGCCGGCTCGACCGGGTTCGGTGTTCGTCCGGGTCGTGGCGGAGGACGGCGTCGGCCGCCGCCGGGCGCTGAACCACTTCAACAAGCAGGCGAAGGGGCGTTTCGCCCGCGCGCTGCTCGAGCATCGGCCCGAACCGGCGACGGTCAGCGACCTCGTCGACTGGGCCGCATCCGCCGGCTTCGTGCTCGACGCCGGGGAGGGTGGGCCCGGCACGGCCCGCGAAGTCCAGCTCGTCGCTTGAGCAGCTCTGAAGCCAGGGCGGCGATCAGGGGCGTCGAGTCGAAACGTCAGGGTCGGAATGGGGCGTCGCCCGGATGTGATGCCGGGGGTGCACTCCATAGCGTCGACGTGTGGACCTTCTGCACGTCTTGACCGAACTCGTGAACGACCTGGCCGCCTCGCCGTGGATCTTCGTCGTGGTGTTCGCCCTGTGCCTGATCGACGGCTTCTTCCCGCCCGTGCCGAGCGAGACCGTGGTCGTCGCCGCCGCGACGATCGCGGCGGCGACCGGCTCGCCGAACCTCGCGCTGCTCATCGCGGCGGCGGCCGCGGGGGCGATCGCCGGGGATGCGATCGCCTTCGGCATCGGGCGCAAGATCGGCGTCACCCGGTTCCGCTGGATGCGCGCTCCACGCGTGGCGGCGGTCTTCGAGTGGGCGCGTCGCGGGCTGGATCGGCGCGGTGCGCTGCTCATCTTCGTCGCGCGGTACATTCCGGTCGGGCGCATCGCCGTCAACATGTCGGCGGGGGCCACGGGCTACCCGGTCGCGCGGTTCGTGCCGATCTCGATCGCGGCCGGCGCCGCCTGGGCCGGGTACTCGTCGGTGTTCGGGCTCGTCGCGGGGCGATGGTTGCACGAGCAGCCGCTCCTCGCGGTCGTGCTCGCTGTGGTGACGGCGATGGTCGTCGGCGCACTCGTCGACCTCGTGATGAGACGGGTGCTCGAGCGTGACCGTGGCCGTGGCGCCCACGCGGAGACGACGCTGACGGACGGCGCGGAGGACGCTCAGGCCGCCGATCGACCGGACGCGGCGCGGAAGCAGCCCGCGAGGTGATCATCGACCAGGCCGCACGCCTGCATGAGCGCGTACATCGTCGTCGGACCTACGAACCGGAAGCCACGACGCCGAAGCTCTGCGCTCATCGCGGTGGATTCGGGTGTCACCGCGGGCACCTCGCCGAAGGAACGGGGCCGAGGCCGGGGCGTGACGGGGGCGAAGCCCCAGATCAGCTGGTCGATCGGATGGTCGAGCTCGAGTGTCGCTCGCGCGTTCTGGATCGTCGCCTCGATCTTGCCGCGGTGCCGGATGATCCGGGCGTCGCCGAGCAACCGTTCGACATCGGCCTCGGTCATCTCGGCGACGAGCGCGGCGTCGAATCCATGGAACACCTCTCGGAAGGCGGCCCGGCGCTTGAGGATCGTGATCCAGGCGAGCCCGGCCTGGAATCCCTCGAGGCAGAGCTTCTCGAAGAGCCGCACAGGGTCGCGTTGCGGCCTGCCCCATTCGTCGTCGTGGTAGCGGCGGTACTCGGGATCGGACGCGCCCCAGCCGCAGCGGGTGAGCCCGTCGTCACCGAGGATGAGCTCGGGCTTTGGGATGACGCTCACGCCGCGAACCCGATGCCCTCGTGCTGCAGGAGCCACAGCTTCGTCGAGACGCCCTCGCCGCCCGAGTAGCCGGTGATTCGACCGTCGCTGCCGAGCACGCGGTGACAGCCGACGATGATCGGCACCGGATTCGCGCCGACGGCGCCGCCGATCGCCCGCGACGACCCGTGTTTGCCGATCGCGGCGGCGAGCGCACCGTAGGAGACCGCCTCGCCCCAGCCGAGCCGTCCGAGTTCGGTCCAGACCGCGCGCTGGAACGCCGTGCCGCCCGCGGCTCTGACGGGCACGTCGAACACGGTGCGCTTCGCGGCGAAGTACTCGCGAAGCTGCGTCGCGGCGCCGTCGAGTACGGGGTTCGAGCGTTCGGGCTCGCCGTCGTGGGGGAGTACGCCGCCGCGTTCGATGTGCAATGCGGAGACGGCCTCACCGTCGCCGATGATCTCGAGGCGGCCGATCGGGCTGTCGATGCGGGTGAGGAACAGGTCGTTCATGTGCTCGAGCGTAGCCCGGCCCACCGACGTCGGCTCGCGGGAATCGGACACGTGTGGATCGGGTGCTGCGGGTGCCGCCTGGGGAGGGAACGTCCGAGCCCATAGGCTGGCGCCATGAGCGACCTCGAATACCGTTCTCTCGGGCGCAGCGGCCTCCGTGTCTCCGCGGTCGGCCTCGGCGGCAACAACTTCGGGCGTGCCGGCACGCGCACCGAGTCGCAGGAGGGCACGGATGCCGTCGTGCACGCCGCGCTCGACGCGGGCGTCACGCTGATCGACACGGCGGATGTCTACGGTCGGGAGTACGGCCTCAGTGAGACGCTGCTCGGCAACGCGTTGCGCGGCCACCGCGACGAGGTCGTCATCGCCACGAAGTTCGGGCACGAGAGCATCGACTCGCCGATCAGCTCGTGGGGCGCACGCGGCTCGCGTCGATACATCCGTCTTGCCGTAGAGGGATCGCTCCGCCGGCTCCGAACCGACTGGATCGACCTCTATCAGTTGCACACGCCCGATCGCTCGACGCCGATCGACGAGACGCTGACGGCGCTCGGCGACCTCGTGCGCGAGGGCAAGGTGCGCTACCTCGGCCACTCCAACCTGCCGGGGTGGCAGATCGCAGAGGCCGAGCTGATCGCGAAAGAGCTCGGCACGCCGCGGTTCGTCTCAGCACAGAACGAGTACAACCTCCTTCGCCGACACGTCGAGACCGAGGTGCTGCCGGCGGTGCAGCACTTCGGGCTCGGGTTCCTGCCGTACTTCCCGCTGCAGAACGGCCTGCTCACCGGAAAGTTCACGCGCGAGCACCGGCCGGCCGACAGCCGCATCGCGAGGCAGCGGCCGCACGTCGCCGACGACGCGCCGTGGGACGTCCTCGAGCGGTATCGCGCATTCGCGGAGCAGCGCGGCGTCAGCATGCTCGAAGCGACCTTCGGCTGGCTGCTGGCGCAGCAGGGGCTCTCGAGCGTCATCGCCGGGGCGACGAGGCCCGAGCAGATCCGTGAGAACGCGGCGGCCGGGACCGGCTGGCGCCCCTCGGCTGACGAGGCCGAGGAGATCTCGAACCTCTTCGCGAGCGGCTGAGGGCTCCCGGACTCGGCCGGCAGCCAGTCCGATTCGCCGTCATCGTTCCCAGGCCTCCTCCCCAGGATCTCTGCGCTCCGAGAAGTTCACGCCTGACCGCGCCGGCCGACTCGGACCACCGCTGATCGTCGACGCTGGGGACATGACCTCCACGATCCGCGTCACCTCCCCGCAAGACCTGCTCGCGCTGATCCCGGTGCTCGCCGGCTATCGTCCCGAACGTTCGCTCGTGTGCCTCGTCTTCCGAGAGGACCGCGTCGTCGGCGTGCTCCGGTACGACCTTCCGCGTTGCGCGGCCGACCGTGAGCCGCTCGTGAATGCGGCGGTCGGTGTGCTGTGCCGAATCCCCGACGCCGATGGCCTCGTGCTCGCGAGCTTCTCGGCGGCGCGGTTCCGATCGAGAGCGGGCGGCGGTGAGCGCGCGCTGCTCCGCCTCCTCATGCGGCGAGCACGCGACGCGGGATTCGCGATCAGGGACGTGTTGCGCGTCGCGGCCGACGGCTGGGGCTCGATGCTCGACGCCGGGACCCCGGCGGATGGCCACGACCTCGAACTCGTCCGTGGCGCCGGGGTGACCAGTCATCCGGCGATCGCCGCCCAGGTCCCCGGCGACCTCCACGCGTGCGCGACCGTGCCCGACGTGACCGACGGCGAGCTCGAGCGCGTGCGTCTCGCACTCCGAGTGCTCGACGCCGAGTTCGGGGCAGGTGCCGACGCCGACGACGATCGACGAGCTGCGTCAGGGCATGGCGGGCATGCCCCGGCGCCGGGTCTCGCCCCGGCGGATCCGGTCGACCTGGTCGAGCTCCTGCTCGCGCGCCCGCCCGACGCCGAGCCGACGAACGACGATGTGGCTCGGATCGCGTGGCTCGCAAGACTTGCGGCGGTTCCCGTCGCTCGTGACGCGATGATGCTGCAGATCGCGTTCGGTGCCGTCGCGGGCCGGGCCGCGCTCGCGGAGTTCGGCGATGGCGATGGCGATGGCGATGGCGATGGCGATGAGCGAACCGATCATGACGGCCGAACGCCGCAAGGCGGGCCGTTCCGCGCCGGCGACCTGCACGTGCCGCTGGGCCGGTTGCTGCTGGGTGAGACGAGCACACGTCCTGACGTCCGCCGAATCGAAGACGGAACGGCCGTGATCCTTCGCGCTGCGGCCTCGGCGCGGTCGCGCGAGCGGGCCGGTCTGTGCTGCATGGCCGCCTGGCTGATGTGGGGGCTCGGCCGCGGTTCGGCGGCGGCACGCCTGCTCGAGACAAGCCTCGAGGCGGAACCCGGCCACCGGATGGCCTCGCTCCTCGCTCGGTACTTCGCCACCGGGGCATTGCCCGACTGGGTGTTCCGGCGAACGGACGCCGAGCGCTCGGCGACGCAGGTTCAGTGTCCGACGAGCGGGGCGATGAGTTGAGCGATTCGCGACGGCCGCCCCGTGACCCGCTCCTCGACGTCGGCGAGGCCCATGCCCACGACGCCGAGGTTCGCGCCGGCGAAGCGGAGCGGCTCCGGCTCCCAGAGCGGCGATCGATGGTTCGCCCACGGCAGACGGGTCAGCGCGGTGTCGCGGCCGAGCATGAGATCGGTGAGGGTGCGTCCGGCGAGATTGGTCGTCGAAAGCCCGTCACCGACATAGCCGCCCGCGAACCCCACGCCCGTCTTCGGGTTATAGCTCGCGGTGGCGTGCCAATCGCGAGCGATCCCGAGCGGTCCACCCCAGCGGTGGGTGACCCGGGCATCGCCGATCGCGGGGAAGAGCTCGCCGAGCGTCTCGCGAAGGTGCTCGAACACGCGGTCGACCCGCTCGAAGTCCGGCGAAACCGCGCTGCCCCAGTGATATCTGGCACCGCGACCGCCGAAGGCGATCCGATCGTCGTGGGTGCGCTGGCCGTAGACCAGCAGGTGACGGTAGTCGCTGAAGGTCTGGCCATGTGCGATACCGATCTCGTCCCAGACGTCCGCCGGCAGCGGCTCGGTCGCGATCATGAGCGAGTAGATCGGCAGGATCCTTCGCCGCACCCGGGGCAGCTCGGGGCCGTAGCCTTCGGTGGCGACGACGATGTGCCGGGCCGACACCGTGCCCTCGACGCCCTCGTCGAGCGCGCGGAACCGCACTCGGCCTGCCGTCCAGTCGAGTACCTCGGTGCGTTCGAAGATGTGCACACCGAGCGCCTCCACGACATCGGCGAGGCCGCGCGAGAGCTTGGCCGGGTGCACCCGGGCGCATGCCGGGTCGATGACCGCGGTGGGCGAGGTGCGGTCGCCGCTCGTGACGCCGTAGCGTTCGGCGACCGCCGCCGCGTCGAGCGGCTCCAGGGCGTCGACGCCGAACCGTCGCGCCTCCGTGAGGTCAGCGTGCGCCGCGCGCCGCTGCGCCGCGGAACGCGCGAAGAGCACCGTGCCGCCGTGTGCGAAGTCGCACTCGATGCCCTCGGCCGCGACCACGCGCCCGACCTCGTCGACGGTGCCGACCATGGCGCGCCGCATGGCGATCGCCGCCTCGCGCCCGTGCTGTCGCTCGAGCGAGTGCGCCGAACGCGGGAACAGGGCCGAGCACCACCCGCCGTTCCGGCCGGAGGCGCCGAACCCTGCGATCTCACGTTCGAGGATCGCGATCCGCAGACCAGGCTCGGCTTTGGCGAGTGAGTACGCCGTCCAGAGCGCCGTGAGGCCGCCGCCGACGAGACAGACGTCGAAGACGGCGTCGGCGGTGAGCGCCCTCCGCGGTCGCAACGGATCGCGACCCGAGACGACGAGGTCGTCGAGCCAGAAGCTCGCACGACGATAGGCGTCGGGAGTGCCGTCCGTCACGGACCGCGGAGGGCGTGCCATCTCAGAGCCGGTTCGAGGCCTCGGTGAGCACGCTGCGCAGGATCTGCTCGATCTCCTGGAACTCGCTCGGACCGATCGTGAGCGGCGGCGCGAGCTGGATGACGGGGTCGCCCCGGTCGTCGGCACGGCAGTACAGGCCCGCGTCGAAGAGCGCCTTCGACAGGAACCCGCGCAGCAGCCGCTCCGACTCGTCGTCGTCGAACGTCTCGCGCGTCGTCTTGTCCTTCACGAGCTCGATGCCGAAGAAGTACCCGGCACCGCGCACGTCGCCGACGATCGGCAGGTCGAGCAGCTTCTCGAGCTCAGCGCGGAAAAGCGGCGAGTTCTCGCGCACGCGCTCGTTCAAGCCCTCCTCCTCGAAGATGTCGAGGTTCTCGAGGGCCACGGCCGCAGACACCGGGTGCCCGCCGAACGTGTAGCCGTGGTAGAAGCTCGTCGTGCCCTTCGAGAACGGCTCGTACAGCTTGTCGGAGACGATCGTCGCACCGATGGGGGAGTAGCCCGAGGTCATGGCCTTCGCGCACGTGATCATGTCGGGCTCGTAGCCGAACGCATCGGCCGCGAACATGTGCCCGATGCGGCCGAACGCGCAGATGACCTCGTCGGAGACCAGCAGCACGTCGTACTTGTCGCAGATCTCGCGCACGCGCTGGAAGTAGCCGGGAGGCGGGGGGAAGCATCCGCCGGAGTTCTGAACCGGCTCGAGGAAGACGGCCGCGACCGTCTCGGGGCCCTCGAAGAGGATCATCTCCTCGATGCGGTCAGCCGCCCAGCGGCCGAACGCCTCGAGGTCGTCCGCCGGTGCGCCCATCTCGGCTGCGCGGTAGAAGTTCGTGTTCGGCACTCGGAAGCCGCCGGGTGTCACCGGCTCGAACATCTCCTTCATCGCGGGGATGCCCGTGATCGCGAGCGCGCCCTGCGGCGTGCCGTGATACGCCACCGAGCGTGAGATCACCTTGTGCTTGGTGGGCCGGCCCTGCAACTTCCAGTAGTACTTCGCGAGCTTGAACGCGGTCTCGACCGCCTCGCCGCCGCCGGTGGAGAAGAAGACGTGGTTCAGGTCGCCGGGCGCGTGCTCGGCGAGCCGATCGGCGAGCTGGATGGCCGCGGGATGCGCGTACGACCAGATCGGGAAGAACGCCAGCTGCTCGGCCTGCCGGGCCGCGGCCTCGGCGAGCCGCTTGCGGCCGTGGCCGGCATTGACGACGAACAGGCCGGACAGGCCGTCGAAGTACTTGCGACCCTCGATGTCGTAGATGTGGTGGCCCTCGCCCCTGGTGATGATCGGCACGCCGGTCTCCATCGTGGACTGGCGCGCGAAGTGCATCCAGAGGTGGTCCTTCGCCTGCTGCTGCAGCAGCGCGCTGTCCAGGGCCTGGTCGGTGATGGTCATCTTCTTCCCTTCGCCGGGCACGCGCTCATCGCGTGCCCCAGTTGTAGAACTGCTTCTGCAGTTTCAGGTAGACGAACGTCTCGGTCGTCTGCACACCGTCGAGGCCGCGGATCCTGGCGTTGAGGAGCGAGACCAGCTGATCGTCGTCCTCGCACACGACCTCCGCCATGGCGTCGAAACTGCCGGCCGTGAGCACGACGTACGAGATCTCGGGGATCTCGGCCAGTTGCTCCGCGAGGCGCCGCGTGTCGCCCGACGCGCGGATCCCGATCATGGCCTGACGGGTGAAGCCGAGCTGCATGGGGTCGGTCACGGCGACGATCTGCATCACGCCCGACTCGGTCAGCCGCTGGACGCGCTGGCGGACGGCCGCCTCGGACAACCCGACCGCCTTGCCGATGTCCGCATACGACCGACGCCCGTCGGCCTGCAGCTGCTCGATGATCGCCTTGGACACGTCATCGAGGTGAGCCGGCCGTGCGGCCGATCGCCCATTCCCCGTCATGGCACCGATTCTGACAGTGCGAGTCCGTAATCGCAAGGGAATCCGTTGCGTAACTGGATTTCCACAACGAATTCCACGCAATTCGTGGATTCGCGCGGTGAAGCCATCTAGCATGGGCCGCGGCGCCCACGGCGCCGCCGCCTGTCACCGCGCTCGCGACCGCGGCGCGTCCCATGAGGAGAGCTTCGCATGACGATCCCCACCCTTCGCAATGTGATCGACGGGGCACCGGCCGATGCCCGCGGCGACGACGCGATCCCGCTCATCGACCCGGCGACCGAGGAGGTCTACGGCGCCGCGCCGATCTCGAACGCCGCCGACGTCGACGCGGCGTATCGAAGTGCCGCGGACGCGTTCGAACGATGGGGGAGGACGACCCCGGCCGAACGCCAGCTCGCGATGTTCCGTCTCGCCGACGCCGTCGCCGAGCGGGCCGAGGAGTTCGCGGACCTCGAATCCCAGGACACCGGCAAGCCGCGCGCGACGCTCGTCGCCGATGAGATCGATCAGTCGGTCGACCAGCTCCGGTTCTTCGCCGGTGCGGCCCGCAACCTCGAAGGGCTCGCCGCCGCGGAGTATCTCGCCGGGCACACCTCATACGTCCGTCGCGAGCCCGTCGGGGTCATCGGCCAGGTGACGCCGTGGAACTACCCGCTCAACATGGCGGTGTGGAAGATCGCTCCGGCGATCGCCGCGGGGAACACGGTCGTCCTGAAGCCTGCCGAGTCGACGCCGCTCGCCACGCTGAAGCTCGCCGAGGTCGCAGCCGAGGTGCTGCCGCCCGGGGTGCTCAACGTGATCACGGGTGATCGCAGCACCGGCAGTGCGCTGCTGGGCCATGCCACGCCGCAGATGGTCGCCATCACCGGTTCGGTCCGGGCCGGCATGGAGGTCGCTCGCGCCGCCGCCGCCGACCTCAAGCGCGTCCACCTGGAACTCGGCGGCAAGGCCCCGGCGGTCGTCTTCGACGACATCGACCCCGAGCGCGCCGCGGAGGGCATCGTCTCGGCGGCCTACTTCAACGCCGGGCAGGACTGCACGGCGGCCACGCGGGTCCTGGTCCACGAGCGCGCCCACGACGCGCTGGTCGCCGCACTCACCGCACGAATCCGCAGCCACGCTCGCGCGGCGGGCCCGCGCGATCCCGGTGCCTTCTTCGGCCCCCTGAACAATGCCGACCAGCTGGCGAGGGTAGCGGGCTTCATCGACCGTCTGCCCGATCACGCCGAGGTCGTCGCGGGCGGCGCCCGCCAGGGTGACCGCGGCTACTTCTTCCCGGCGACCCTGGTCACGGGCGTCCGGCAGCAGGACGAGGTCGTCCAGTCGGAGATCTTCGGGCCGGTGCTCACCGTGCAGGCCTTCCGCGACGAACACGAGGCCGTCCAGATGGCGAACGGCGTGGACTACGCGCTCGCCGCATCGGTCTGGACGAAAGATCACGGACGGGCGATGCGCTTCGCGCGCGACCTCGACTTCGGCTGCGTGTGGATCAACACGCACATCCCCTTCGTCTCGGACATGCCGCACGGCGGGTTCAAGCACTCGGGGTACGGCAAGGACCTCTCGACGTACGGCTTCGAGGACTACACGCGCATCAAACATGTGATGAGCGCGCTCGACGTGTAGACGCGGCCGGGTGCGTTCGGTGTCAGACTGGACGGCATGGTCTCGGGCGAACTTCGCGTCGCGCTCGACGCGGGTGAGCCCGCGTGGGACGTCGCCGTCGGCGACCGCTTCCTGCTCGCGGTGCCCGCCGGTCCCGGTTCGGCGGCGGTGCTGGCCGCCGCGCGCGTACCGGTGCAGCGGCTCGAAGACCTGATCGCTCGGATCCGGATCGGCGAGGGCGGGGTGGAGGAGTTCGCCCTGGTCTGGTGGCCCATCGACGACGGCCGGCTCACCGTGGTCGCACGCGGCGGAGCCGCGGTCGAGCTGACCACGGCCGCCGGTCGGCGTCGCCTCGATGCGGTGGGCGTGCGGCCGTGGCATCTCGCCGAGTTCCACGACGTCCGCAGGATCCGCTTCGGTTCGGTGGTCGCGGGCGAGGCGCGTTGGGCGGATGCCTCGGCGTCGGTGCACGACGCGCCGCTCCGGGTCACGACCCTCGAGTGGCGTTCGACCGGCGAGGCATCCGTGACGGAGCCGATCGCCACCCGATCGGCGGTCCAGGCTGAGGCCTGGCAGCCCGAATCCCACGAGGAGTCCGAACCCGCCTCGGCACAGGCGGCCTGGTTCCGTGTCCCGGGCGGCGAACCGCGAGAGGTCACGGGGGTCGTGCTCATCGGACGCCGGCCGGCGCAGCCGCGGATCGCCCACGAACACCCGGTCGAGCTCGTCCGGGTCGACCCGTCGGCCGGTGCGGTGTCCGCGACCCATCTCGAGCTCCGCCGGGCGGGGACGAGACTCGTCGCGACCGACCTCCGGTCGACGAACGGGACCGTCGTGCGTTCCCCGACGGGCACGAGGCGCATGCGCGCCGGCGAGTCGATCGTGGTCGCCGCGGGGTCGGTCGTCGAGCTGGGAGGCGATACCATCGTCGAGATCCTCCCGCCTCCACAGGATCAGGCGCACCCCGACAGGCAGGTCCCCGCGTGACGCAGATCGGCAACGGCAACACCAGGTACCGGACGATGCTGCCCGGCGGCACGCAGATCGGGCTCTCGTGGGCGGCGGTGACGCACACTGGCCTCCGCCGGGAAGCGAACGAAGACAGCTTCGTGGCGCAGCCGCCCGTGTTCGCGGTGGCCGACGGAATGGGCGGCCACGCGGCGGGCGACTTCGCGAGCGCCGCGGTCGTCACCCGCCTCGCCGAGTACGGCGGTCGCGATGTCGTCGGCACGCCCGAGCTCGATCGGTCACTGCGCATGGCGGTGCAGGACATGGGCCGTGGAGCGGGCGTCACCGACGAGGGCAGCGGCACCACCGTCACCGGTGCCGCGCTCGGCGAGATCGCCGGGCAGCCCGCCTGGCTCGTCTTCAACATCGGTGACTCCCGGGTGTACCGGCTCGTGGGCGGGGTGCTGGAGCAACTCACCGTCGACCACTCGGTCGTGCAGGAACTCGTCGATGCCGGGCAGATCACGCGTGAGGAGGCCGACACCCACCCGCACTCGAACGTGATCACGCGAGCGGTCGGCTTCCATGAGGCACCGGTGCCTGACTACCGGGCGATCGCCGTCGAGCCGGGCATGCGCCTGCTCATCTGCTCGGACGGGCTCACGAAGGAACTCACCTCATACGGGATCCGGCACTTCCTGCTCGCCAACCCGAAGAGCGAGCCGGCTGCCCGGGCTCTGCTCGACGCCGCCCTCGGCAACGGTGGCCGCGACAACGTGACGGCCATCGTGGTCGACGTGCACGACGTGGTGCCTGCAGGCGACGACGAGGCCGCGCCGGCCTGAGCCGGGGCGCGGGCCGATTCGGCGGGCGGTGACCAATCCGTGACCGATCCGGCGAAAGACGACCTGCCCTCAGGTATCTAGAATGTGGGGACCGGGGCGCGACCGGCGACGACGCCGGCCGCGTGGACACGGACCCGACCGCCTGGAGGAACGTGACGAGGCGCCTACCGTCCAACCCGCCCAACCTTCCGGGATTCGCGTTCGTCCGTGTCCTGGGATCGGGCGGCTTCGCCGACGTGTTCCTGTACGAGCAGAACATGCCGCGTCGCCTCGTCGCGGTCAAAGTGCTGCTCGCCGAGGTCGTGAACGACGAGGTCCGGCAGATGTTCCAGGCCGAGGCGAACCTGATGGCGCAGCTGTCGAGCCATCCGTCGATCCTGACCGTGTACCAGGCGAGCGTGGCCGCCGACGGCCGGCCTTACCTGGTCATGGAGTTCTGCTCGTCCTCCCTCGCGCAGCGGTACCGGGCGCAGCCGGTCCCCGTCAGCGAGGCGCTGGCCATCGGGGTCAGGATCGCGAGCGCCGTCGAGACGGCGCACCGGCAGGGCGTGCTGCACCGGGACATCAAGCCGTCGAACATCCTGACCACCGCGTACGGCCATCCCGTGCTCGCCGACTTCGGCATCGCCGCGACGCTCGGCCAACTCGAGCACGCCGATTCCGTCGGTGTCTCGGTGCCGTGGTCGGCGCCCGAGATCCTGCGGGAGCAGGTGCCCGGCTCGGTCGCGAGCGAAGTGTGGTCGCTCGGTGCGACGGTGTACTCCTTCCTCGCCGGCCGGAGTCCGTTCGAGCTGCCGGGCGGCGACAACAGCTCGTCGGCCCTGATGGCACGCATCGGCCGGGCCAGGGTGCCCGCCTCGGGGCGCGTCGACGTCCCACGGAGCCTCGAACAGGTGCTCCTCAGATCCATGCACCGACGGCCCGAATCGCGGCAGGGCAGCGCGCTCGAGTTCGCACGTGACCTCCAGGCCGTCGAGGATGAGCTGGGGCTCGCGCAGACGGCCGTCGAGATCGCGGTCGACGACTGGGCCGCCACGCATGGGATCGACCTCGACGAACGCACGCTGGTCACCGGCACCCACGCGATTCCCGGTGCCGCGACGCCACGGCGTTCGCGGAGGCGGTCGACGCCCGCCGGCTCGTCGACGGTCGTGCGGTCGGCTGACGCGGGCGTGCACACGGGGACAGGGTCATCAGGCTCGCGGCGCCGCCTCTGGATCGTCTCGGTCGCGGCGCTGGTGATCGTGATCGTGCTGGCCGGTGTCGCCGTGCTCCTGATCCAGGGGAGCGCCGGGTCGCCGTCGGTCGCCGAGCTGCGATCCACCCAGGCCGACGGCACGCTGACGTTCGACTGGGACGACCCGGGCCTCGGGGCGGGCGACGCGTATCTCGTCACGATCGACGGGGTCGCGGCCCCCGCACAGCGCAGCACGTCGATCGTCCTGGAGGTCGCCGACCGCGATCGGGTCTGCGCGACCGTGCGCGTCGTGCACGACGGGCGTGCCGGGGCGCCGAGCCCCGAGACGTGCGTCGACGTCGAGGAGCCGGCCGGATGAGGGCCGCGCGACGACCCGAGGACCGGCGGTCGGTGGCCGCGACGACGGCCGTGATCACCCTCGTCGTCGGACTCGTCGCGGGTGTCGCGATCGCGTCGGGCGGGTATCAGGCCGAGCAGGTGGATCTCGGCGACGGCTCGGTCTGGGTCACCAACGACCGCCGGCAGTCGGTCGGCCGCGCGAACACCGAGGTGCACGAGCTCAACGCGGTCGTCGAGACGGGTGCGAGCCGCGTGGAGCTGACGCAGCGCGGCTCGACCGTGCTCGCACTGGATCGGTCGAACGCGAGCGTGAGCATCCTCGACCCCGTGACCTCGACGGTCGTCGACACCGTGGCCGTGCCTCCGCAGAGCCCCGTCGTCTCGATGGCGGGATCGCGCGTGGTCGTCGCGGCCGATGGGAAGGTCTGGACGGTCCCGGCCGAAGAGTTCTCGACGTTCGACGCCAGCGCGGAGCCGGCCCTCGAGTTCGGAGCGGGCACCGTCGTCACGGTGGACGATGACGGCACGCTGTTCGCCTACACGCCGACCACCGGGGCGATAGCTCGGGTGGATGCCGCGGCCGCGGTCACCGTGTCCGAACGTTGGGCGGTGCCACCGAACTCGGGACCCGGCACGCCGCAGCTCACGTCCATCGCGGGTCGATGGGTCGTGTTCGAGCCCGAGTCCGCGATGCTCCGCACGGAGGACCGCGAGATCGACCTCAGCGGGTTCCTCGGCGATGCGAACGGAGCCGTGCTGCAAGCGCCGTCCACGACCGGCGATGCCGCGGCGCTCGCGACGCGCAGCGGGCTGCTCGTCGTGCCGCTCGACGGCGCCGTGCCTCGGACCGCGGTCGACGGCCGGTCGGGCGTGCCCGCCCGGCCGGTCGTGCATGGCGGATGTCTCAATGCCGCGTGGTCGGAGGGCACCGCGTGGCGTTCCTGCGCCGACGACGAGACGATCGTCGAGCTCGAGGGCTGGTCGGGTTCGTCCGCCCTGACGTTCCGCGGCAACGGTGACGCGCTCGTGTTGAACGACCCGCGAAGCGGGGTGAGCTGGGCCGCGTCCGACGACTACGGCCTCATCGACAACTGGGACGAGCTGCTCGCAGACACGCGTGACGACGACCGGATCGAGCGGAACGACCCGGCGACCCCGCCCACGCTCGAGAAGGCGCAGGCGCCGCCGGTCGCGGTCGAAGACGCACTGGGGGCCCGCGCGGGCCGGGCCGCGATCCTGCCCGTGCTGTTGAACGACTACGACCCGAACGGCGACGTCCTCGTCATCGAACGGGTCGACGGTGTCCTGCCCGACGGCGCGACCATCGACATCGTCGCCGATCGCCAGCAGCTTCAGCTCACGCTCGCCGCCGGAACGGGCGGCACCATCTCATTCGGGTACACCATCAGCGACGGCCGCGGCGGCACCGCGAGCGCGCGGGTCGTCGTCGCGGTGCGCGAACCGGACCAGAACGGTCCGCCGACGCAGATGCGCGCGACCGGTGCCGCCCTCGCCACCGGCGGGCGGGTCAGTGTGCCGGTACTCGGCGAGTGGATCGACCCGGACGGCGACCCGTTCTTCCTGCGCTCCGCGGGCGAGTCGGAGGCGGCGGCGGTCAGCTCGACCGCAGACGGCGTCGTGGTGGTCGATGAGCTGGGTGGAGTGGCCGGCACGAGGACGATCGGGTTGGTCGTGTCCGACGGAAGGGCGGACGGCGCCGGGGTGCTCGAGGTGGACGTGCGCGCCCCGGGCGACGTGCCGCTGGTCGCGGAACCCTTCGTCGCGCTCGCGACGGCTGGTGAGGAGATCCGCCTCGAGCCCGTCCGGCACGTCCGGGGCGGGAACGGCGACATCCGGCTCACTGCGGTGCCGGCCAAGCCCGACGCGCAGCTGGCCGCCGACTTCGACGGCGGCACGTTCCGGTTCCAGAGCCAGGCGGTCCGCACGCACTACCTCGAGTACACCGTGACCGACGGCACGCAGACGGCGACCGGTCAGGTGCGGGTCGAAGTGCAGGAGCCGCCAGAACGCGACACGACGCCGATCACCGTGCCGCACACGGCCTTCGTCCGGTCCCAGCACCCCGTCGAGCTCGATGTGCTCGCGACCGACATCGATCCCCGCGGCGGCGTCCTGCTCATCACCGGGTTGACCCGTGACGCGGCGGAACTCGGCGTCCGGGTCGAGGTGGTCGAGCACCGGATCCTCCGGGTGACGCTGGATCGCCCGCTCGAGCTCGGTTCGACCGAGATCCGGTACCGGGCGAGCAACGGCCTCGCCGACGCCGAAGGCGTCGTGACGCTGGTCGAGGTGCCTGCGCCGCCGATCGCGCAGCCACCGGTCGCCGCACCCGACCGGGCCTCGGCCAGGACCGGCGACGTCGTCGACCTCGCGGTGCTCGAGAACGACGAGCACCCCGATGGGGAGGGGCTCACCCTCGACGCCGCGCTCGTGAGCGGCCCCGAGCGTGGACTGATGTTCGTCTCAGGTGACCGGCTCCGCTTCTTCGCGCCGGACGAGCCGGGCGTCTACCGCGCCGTCTATCGTGTCGATGCGCCGGACGGGCAGTTCGCGACCGCGACGGCTGAGGTCGCGGTGCGTGCGGTCGATCCGGAGACGAACTCGCCTCCGGTCCCGGTGACGGTCACCGCACGCGCGATCGCGGGCGAGACGATCCGGATTCCGATCGCGCTCGGGGGAACCGACCCGGACGGCGACTCGGTGCAGCTGCTCGGCGAGGAATCTGCGCCAGAGCTCGGCCTCGTCTCCGACCGCGGCGCGGACTGGCTCGAGTATCGCGCGGGGGAGTACTCGGCCGGAACGGACACCTTCAGGTACGCCGTGGTCGATGCACTCGGCGCGAAGTCGACGGGCACGGTACGCGTCGGCATCGCCGCGCGGCTCGACGGCGCCAGAGTCCCGGTCGCGACGCCCGACGAGGTGCTCGTGCGCCCGGATCGGACCATTGCGATCCGGGTGCTGGCGAACGATTCAGATCCTGACGGCGGCGCATTGTCGATCCTCGACGTCGAACCGACCGCGGGCGATCTCGAGGCCGAGGTCGACGACGACCTGATCCGGGTCGATGTCCCCGATACCGAGGGCACGTATGGATTCCTGTACACGATCCAGAACGAGCAGCTCGCGACGGCGGGCAGCTATCTGAAGATCGAGGCACGTGCCGACGCGCCGCTCGCCCGGCCGGAGGCGGCCGACGCCGTGCTCAGCCTCAGCGACATCGCGGACCGGGATCAGGTGGACGTCGATGTCCTCGAGCACGTCTTCATCGCGGACGCTGCCGTCTCGCGCGCGACGGTCGGCCTCGTGCCCGGGTACGACACCGCGGCGCGGGTGCGTGCGGACGGCCGGATCCGGGTCGACGTCGGCGACCGCCGGCGGATCATCCCGTTCACGGTCGCCCATCCGGACGATCCGTCGCTCACCGCGACCGCCTTCATCTGGGTGCCCGGCCGCGCCGATGCCGTCCCGCAGTTGCGCTCGGACGCCCCGCGGGTGCGAGTCGACAGCGGAGAAGAGGTCATCCTGCAGCTCTCCGAGTTCGTGATCGCCGCCTCAGGGCGTCCGGTCCGGATCACGGATGCGGCGTCGGTGCGCGCCTCGAACAGCGACGGGTCGGAGCTCGTCGTCGACTCGGACACGCTCCGATTCCGGTCGGCGCCCGGATACTTCGGGCCGGCCTCGATCTCGTTCGTCGCGACCGATGGCGAGTCGGCGGACGACCCGGCCGGACGGACCGGCACCGTCGTCATCCCGATCGAGGTGCGTCCCACCGAGGGGCAGCCGCCCGCGTTCACCGGCGGCGTGATCGACTTCGAGCCCGGGCAGTCGAAGCGCATCGATCTCACCCGGCTGACGACGAGGCCGGACTCCGGCGACGATTCGGCATTGACCTTCACGACCGGTGACGTGCCCGACGGCTTCCGGGCCGAGCTGCAGGGGGAGACACTCGCCATTCAGGCGGACGACGACGCCACGCTCGGACAGCGCGCGGCGCTCGTCGTCGAGGTCGCCGACGGCGACACCGAGGGTACGCCGGGGGTCATCGAGCTGCGCGTCATCCCGTCGACCCGGCCGCTCGCCGCTCCCGTGGCGGACCGGTCCGTCGCGGCCAGGGGACAGACCAGCAGCATCGACGTCCTGGCCAACGACCAGCCGGGGAATCCCTTCCCCGGCACGCCGTTGCGGGTCGTGGGGGTCAGGGGGATCGACGACGGCTCGTTGCCGCCGGGGGTGCGGATCGCGCCCAGCGACGACCGGTCGACGGTCACGGTCACGGTCGCCCCGAACGCCGACACGGTCGACACGGTCGTGCAGTACCAGGTCGCCGACGCGACGGGCGATCCCAGCCGCTTCGCCTGGGGCACCGCGACCATCTCGGTGCAGGATCGGCCCGCGCCGGTCACCGGACCCCGGGTCACCGGCTTCGCCGACGGCTCGATCGACCTGAGCTTCGGCGCGGGGGCCGCCAACAACGCTCCGATCGAGGGGTATGAGGTCACGCTCGTGGACGCGGTCGACGGCGGGGTGGTCGGCGGCGGCGTGTGCGCCGCCACGACCTGTACGGTCCGAACGCCCGGGAACGGCCAGGACGACGCGGTACGGGTCCTCATCCAGGCCCGCAACGCGGTCGGCGTGTCCGATCCCGTGGAACTGGCGGACACGGTCTGGTCCGACGTGGTCCCGCCCCCGCCGACGGGCCTCGAGGCTCGCCCGCTCGACGGCGGGCTGCGCATCCAGTGGCAGCCCGTCGGCACCGCTGCCGGCAGCGGTGTGCGGGCCTACGTCGTGGACGTCGGCGGAGCATCGGCGGAGGTCTCGGCCGCCTCGGCCTGCACGGTCACCGTCTGCACGTTCGAGTCGCACGGCCTGGCCAACGGCAGCCGCGTCCCGGTCTCCGTGAGCGCCCGGAACGAGGCGTATCCCGCGCTCGCCGCATGGACGGCGGCGACGGCCGCCGGAACGCCGTTCGGCTCGCCCGTGGCCGGCATGATCCAGGTGGCCGGCGACGCGGTGTCGGGGGTCGTCACCGTCTCCTGGTCGCCGTTCGACGGCAATGGCGACCCCATCGCCGGGTACTTCGTGCAACGGCTCATCCCCGGCGATGCGACCGTGCCCGGGGGGCCGCAGGCCTGCCAGGTATCGGCGCCCGCACCGGGACAGGTGGTGCCGCCGGCGAACGGCGGCAACGTCGCCGTCACCGTCGCCACGGGCCCCGAGGCCACCTCGGTCCAGTTCTCCGACCCGCCGGCGGAGGGCGTGACCTACTCGTTCATCGTCTGGGGATTCAACCGCGCGGGCTGCGCCCACACCGAGGTGGCCGGGACGGTCGTGCGTCCCGCACCCGCGCCGGTCTCGGAGGTCGCCGGCAGCATGGCGATGCAGGCTGGGCCCGACGCCCAGGGCGACCCCGCACCGGCGGCCGATGGGCGGTACTCGTGGGAGCCGGTCGCCGGGGCACCGGCGAGCCGGGCCTGGCTGGATGTCCACCTGGCCGGGATCACCACGCGATTCTGGAACCGGTGAACGCCATGCCGAGCGTGCACGATGGAGGAGCTGCCATGACGATGACCCCGGAGGATGCGACCCGGTTCGCCGCGAACCTCGATCGGCTCGTGGGCGCGGTCGAAGAGGTGCTGCTCGGCAAGAACCGGATCGTGCGGCTCGCGTTCACTGCACTGCTGAGCGAAGGACATCTGCTGCTCGAGGACGTACCGGGCACCGGGAAGACCTCGCTGGCACGCGCGATGGCGCAGTCCGTGTCAGGGACGAGCAATCGCGTGCAGTTCACCCCCGACCTGCTTCCGAGCGACATCACCGGCGTCACGGTGTACGACCAGCGGTCGGGCCGATTCGACTTCCACCCGGGTCCGGTGTTCGCGAGCATCGTCCTCGCCGACGAGATCAACCGGGCGAGCCCGAAGACCCAGTCCGCATTGCTCGAGGTCATGGAGGAGGGCCAGGTCACCGTCGACGGGCAGACGCACCCGGTGGGGCATCCGTTCATGGTCATCGCGACGCAGAACCCGATCGAACAGGCGGGCACCTACCGGCTGCCCGAGGCGCAGCTGGACCGATTCCTGATGCGCAGCTCGATCGGGTATCCCGACCACGCCTCGACGATCAGGATCCTCGAAGGCGCGGACCAGCGGGCGCACGAACATGTCGTCGAACCGCAGCTCGACCCGGCGGAGATCGCCGAGATGGCCGCGCTTGCGCGGACCGTCTACGTCGACCCCACGATCCACGACTACGTGTCGCGGCTCGTGGAGGCCACCCGCACGGCACGCGAGGTGCGCTTGGGCGTGAGCGTCCGAGGGGCGCTCGCGCTCATCCGCACCGCGAAGTCGCACGCGGCCGGGCGCGGCCGTCACTACGTCGTGCCCGACGACGTGAAGGCGCTTGCCGAACCGGTGCTCGCGCACCGGCTCATCCTCGACGCGGAAGCGGAGTTCGACGGCGTGACCGCATCGAACCTCATCGCGCAGGTGCTCATCGAGACACCGCCGCCGTCATCGAGGCAGGCCGGGTGACCAGGTGACGTCGCAGACCCGCACCGTTCGACCCGCGGACGCCGCGAGCCAGGGTGTCCTCGCCGTCCTCATCGCGCGAACCGTCCGCGGTGTGCACCGGATCGGCCGCGCGGCGCGCGACGCGGGCTCGGCGCTGCCGAAGGTCGTCACCCCGGTCGGCTGGGGAGTGATCGTGGCGACGGGGTCCGCGCTCGCCGCGGGCTACGTCTGGGGTTGGGCGGAGCTCGTCGCGGTCGGCTGGGGACTCGCGATCGCGACCGGCGTCGCGGCGCTGTGGCTGATCGGGACCGGTGCGTCGAAGGTGGAGCTCACGCTGCCGACGCCGCGGGTCGCGGTCGGTGAGCTCGCCGAGGCCCGGCTCGTCGCCGAGAACCCGGGGCATCGCCGCTTCGGCGGTGTGCAACTGGAGCTCCCGGTCGGCGATCGGGTGCTCGAGCGCGTGCTCCCGGCTCTGCCGCGCGGGGGTGTCGTCGACGAGCGGCTCCGCATTCCCACCGCGCGTCGCGGGGTGGTGCCGATCGGTCCGGCGCGCACCGTCCGCGCCGACCCGATCGGGATCGTCCGACGCGAGGTCGTGTGGTCGGGGACGGTGTTGCTGCACGTGCACCCCCGCACGATCTCGATGGGCGCGCTCAGCACCGGATTCGTGCGTGATCTGGAAGGCTCGCCGACGCGAGACCTCACCGCCAGCGACATCGCCTTCCACGCCCTGCGCGAGTACGTGCCCGGTGACGACCGCCGTCACATCCACTGGCGCAGCTCGGCGAAGACGGGCACGTTCATGGTCCGTCAGTACGAGGAGACGAGGCGGAGCCGGCTCATCGTCCTGCTCGATCTCGATCCGTCAGCCTACGCCGGCGACGACGAGTTCGAGCTCGCGGTGAGCGCCGCCGCCTCACTCGGAGCCAGGGCCATCCGCGATGCGCGCTCGCTCGCGTTCGTCGCCTCGGGCGCCGCGGGAGCGAGGTCGCCCGTCCGCCAGCTCCCGACCGTCTCACGCGATCGGCTCCTCGACGCCCTGAGCCTCGTCCAGCTCGAGTCGCGCGCGGCCGCGCTCCCGGATGTGGCTCGAGCGGCCGGCGAGACGCAGCCCGGCGTCTCACTCGCGTTCCTGATCACCGGGACCGCCCACGGGGTCTCCCACCTGCGCATGGCCGCGAGTCGGCTGCCGGTCGGCGTGGAGACCGTCGGCGTGCGATGCTCGCCTGCGGGCGAAGCGAGCGCCCGGCAGTCCTCGAGGCTCACCGTCTTCGGCATCGGCTACCTGGAAGACCTGCAGGCGATGCTCGCCAGGGCGGCGGCGAACGCATGACCACCGTGCCGCCTCGGGTCTCCGGTCGCCGTCGCGCGGCGACCCAGGCTCCGGATCGCGTCGCGATCGCGACGGGCGCGGCGTTGCTCGCCGGGCTGTTCGCCGCGGCGATGATCCCCTGGTGGCCCGTGTACGAGAGCCCGGCGGTCGTCGTGTGCGCCACCGTGGCCGTGCTCGCCGGACTCGGACTCGGCATCGCGGGTGCGCTCCTGCGGTGGCCGGCCTGGCTCGTCGCCGCGGCCGTCGCCGCCGCGTACCTGCTGCTCGGCGTGCCGGTGGCCGTCCCGAGTCAGGCGTGGCTCGTCGTCCTCCCGACCCCGGCCGGCCTGGTCGACCTCGTGGCGGGCGCAGCCCTGTCGTGGAAGCAGCTGCTGACGGTCGCCGCTCCCGTCGGCTCCTATCAGGCCCTGCTCGTGCCGGTCTTCCTGCTCGGCCTCGTGGGGGCGACCGTCGCCGCAACGATCGCGTTCCGTTCGAGGCATCCGGTCGCCGCCGCGATCCCACCCGCGATCGTGTTCGTCGCGGGCATCGCCCTCGGCGTCGTCGACGACCGGCTGGCCGCCTCGGCCGGGCTCGCGTTCCTCGTCGCGGTGGTCGCGTGGCTCGTCCGCGCCGCGATCGTGCGGCGCCGTGCACTCGGTGGCTCGGCGCGCATGGAGGCGGCGCTCGCGGACACACGCCGGGTGCTCGGCGCGACCGCGATCCTGTCGTTCGCGCTGGCCGGCGCGGCCGTCGCCGCCGTCGCACTGCCGATCCCGCAGCGCACGGTGGCGCGATCCGAGCTGCAACCGCCCTTCGAACCTCGCGACGAACGCAGCCCGCTGATCGGCTTCAGGGCCGCGTTCCAGCCGGGGTCGCGCGAACAGCCCATGCTCGAGGTGCGTGGCCTGCCCGACGGCGCCGGTCTGCGGATCGCCGCGCTCGATTCGTATGACGGGGTCGTCTATCGGGTCGGCGGAGACGACGGCCAGGGAGTCTCGGGCCGCTTCGCGCGCCTGCCGTACCGGCTCGACCAGTCCGCGGCCGTCGGCAGCGAGGTGCGGCTCGACGTCAGGGTGCTCGGTTACTCCGACGTGTGGGTCCCGGGTGCAGGACAGCTCGAACGCATCGAGTTCGCGGGGCCGCGCCAGGACGCGCTCGCCGATGGATTCGTGTACAACGACGTGACGGGAACCGCTGCGGTGCGTGACGGATTCGATCCCGGCGACGCGTACACCGCGTGGTCGATCGTCCCGTCGGTCCCCGGCGACCTGGCGGAGCTGCAGCCGGGCACCGCGGTGCTGCCGCCTTCGCCCGTGCTCCCCGACGAACTCGCGGCGCTGCTCGTGCAGTGGGCGCCAGCCGAGGACGAGCCGGGCGAACGCCTCGCGGCGATGATCGGCGGTCTGCACCGCGACGGGTATGTCAGTCACGGGCAGGAGGGCGAGGAGCCGAGCCGGTCTGGACACGCCCACGACCGGATCGCCGAGCTCGCCGTGGGACGCCCGATGCTCGGCGACGGCGAGCAGTACGCCGTCGCCGCGGCACTGATGGCGCGCGAGATCGGATTCCCCTCGCGGGTCGTGGTCGGCTACCTCCCATCGGCCGCCGCCGACAGCACGGGCACCGACAGTGCCGGCAGCGAGAGCACGCGCAGCGGCGGGGTGGTGCTCAGCAACAGCGATCTCCAGGCCTGGATCGAAGTGCAGACCGCCGATGGGGCCTGGCGTCAGGTCGATCCGAACCCGGAGGTCCGCGAGATTCCCGAACGGCAACCCGATGAACCGGTCGTGGTCTCCCGGCCCCAGTCCGCCCTGCCGCCGCCTGAACCGCGCACGCCGGTCGACGACCTGGCCGATGAGCCGGAGGAGGCCGGCGATGACGGGTCGGCCGATGACCAGGCCTGGCTCGGCACCCTGTTCAACGTCCTGTCCGGCGTCGGCATCACGCTGCTCATCCTCAGCCTGATCGCGAGCCCGTTCCTCGCGATCATCGCCGCGAAGCTCCGGCGACGGCGCATCCGTCGCCGGGCGGGAACCGTGGAGCAGCGCATCGAGGGCGGCTGGCAGGAGTTCGCCGACACCGCGGCCGACTTCGGGCTCCCGGTGGCGGGTGCGGGCACGCGGGCCGAGCAGGCCGCATCCGTCGGCGGGCTCGACTCGCTCGTGCTCGCGGGCGTCGTCGATCGAGCGCTGTACGCACCCGATGCTCCGGTCGAGGGAGACGACGAGCGGGTCTGGACCGCCGTCGCGGAGCTGCGGAGACGCCTCGCCAGCGAGGCCGGGACCCGCCGCAGCCTGCTCGCCGCGATCTCACTGGGGTCGCTCGGGGGGTACGCTAACTCGCGGAGGGGAGGCCGTTCGTGAGGTGCCGGATCTGCGGGGCCGAGTTGCCCGACGGAGCGATGTTCTGCGGGGAATGCGGCAGTTCGACGAGCGCGACGCCCGAGTCGCGCCGCCGACCCGATCCTCGCCCCGGCGACACGACCATCCTCGAACGCTCGAAACTCGCGACCGGCGTGGTGAGCGTGCCGGTCGACGGGTTCCGCCCGGTTGAGCCGGAACCGAGCGTCTCTGCCGCGGGTGCCGCCCGGGCGGCGGAACCGGTGTCGTTCACCCTGCGCTTCAGCACCGGAGAGACGCTGCACGTCTCGGGGACGGGGTTGATCGGCCGGAAGCCGCTGCCGCAGCCGGGCGAGTCGTTCGATCAGCTGGTGCAGATCGCCGACCGCACGCTGTCGGTCTCGAAGTCCCATCTCGAGTTCGGGCAGCACGACGGCATGCTCTGGATCTCCGACCGCTTCTCCGGCAACGGCACCGTGGTCCGCCGGCCCGACGACGGTGCGCTGCGCTGCGAGCCGGGCCGCCGATACCTGGTCCCGCGTGGCAGCCGTGTCGAGCTCGCCGACCAGCACTTCGTGGTGGACTGAGGTCCTGCACAGCCGACCGCGACCGGCGTTCATCCACCGAGTCGGCTGCGCACGTGGCCGTCGGCGATCGCATCTGATCTGCTGAGGCCGTGTCTGATCCGCCGAGGGACGTGGCCGGAGCCGCGTGGAGTGCTCGCGAACCGCTCGAGTCGCCGGGTCGGCGACCCGATGCGTCGCTCCACTTGCCGTCGGCGGCTCGAGACGAGTCGCGGCCCGGATTTCCCTGGCTCGCCTCCTGCGCGCCCGTGGTCGGGGCGGTCCTGCTCTGGACGATGACCGGCTCGCCACTCGCACTCGCCTTCGCGGCGCTCGGCCCGGTCGTCGCACTGGCCTCGATGATCGACGGCCGCCGTCACGCCGCCGCCGGTCGTCGCCGATGGAGCGCCGAACGGCGCGCCGCGCTCGATGAGCTGCGGCGGGAGGTCGGCCGGCGGCATGCCGGAGAACGCGCGGCCGCGTGGCGAACCACGCCGCCCGCCTCAGCGATGCTCGAGCACGCCCCTGGAGTGGGCTGGCGCGGGAGCGGGCCGGGCCTCGTCGTGATCGGGCGCGGCGACGTGCCGAGCGCGGTACGGGTCGGCGGAACGCCGTTCGACGAGTGCGATCGCGTGCTGCTCCGCGAGGCGGCGGTCGTCAGCGACGCGCCGGTCCACGCCGATCCGCGGGGCGGGCTCGGCTTCGTGGGGCCGCCGCCGCTCGCACGGGCGGCCGCGCGGTCCGCGCTCATCCAGCTCGCGCACCTCGCGATGCCCGGTGCCATCGCGGTGCACGTGCCCGACGGTCCGGAGTGGGCCTGGGCGAGCGAGCTTCCGCACCGGACCGGCTCGGAGTCCATCGTCATCGACGAGGGCGCGGCGCCCGGCGAGACGGTCGATGCACCGGCGCGGCCGGCGAAGGACGCACGGCCCGGTGCCGGCTGGCACGTGGCGACCGCATCCACGGCCGCCGGGCTTCCGCCGGGCCTCGCCACGGTCGTGCGGGTGGTGCATCCGGCGCACGCGATCGTCGAGCGCGAGGCGGCCCGGCCCGGGCATCGAGTGATCGTTCCCGAGCTGGTGTCGATGGCAGATGCCGCGTCCTGGGCGGCTGCCGCCCGGGCGGCTGCCGCCCGAGCCGGACTCGCCGACGGCGGTTCGACCGTCCCGGCCGATGTCCCGATCGCCACCCTCGTGCAGCCGGCGCGCCGGCACTCCGAGCGGTCGACGCTCGCGGTCGTCGTCGGAGTGGGCGCGGGCGGTCCGGTCGAGCTCGACCTCGTGCGCGAGGGGCCGCACGCCCTCGTCGCCGGAACGAGCGGGAGCGGCAAGAGCGAGTTCCTCGTGACCTGGCTGGCGGCACTCGCCGCGGTGCATCCGCCCGAGCTCGTCGCGTTCCTCCTGGTGGACTTCAAGGGCGGTGCGGCGTTCGAGCCCCTGCGCGGACTCCCGCACGTCGCCGGGCTCGTGACCGACCTCGACGAAGCCGAGGCGGTCCGCGCGGTCCAGAGTCTGCGTGCCGAGCTCCGGCATCGTGAGGAGGTGCTTCGAGCTGCCGGGTGCCGTGCCATCGCCGAGCTGCCGGATGAGACGGTGCTGCCCCGGCTCATCATCGTCGTCGACGAGTTCCAGGCGATGGTGGAACGGTTCCCGGACCTCGCTCCGCTCATCGGCGACATCGCGTCGCGCGGGCGGTCGCTCGGCGTGCACCTGGTGCTCGCCGCGCAGCGGCCGAACGGCGTGGTCCGCGAGAATGTGACGGCGAACTGCGGTCTCCGGGTCTCGCTCCGGGTGCTGCACCGCGCCGACAGCCTCGCCGTGCTCGGTGTGGAACACGCGGCCGCGCTCGATCCCTCGTCCCCGGGGCGTGCGCTGGTCGCGCGCGACGGCGTCGCGATCGAGTTCCAGTCGGCGCTCGCGTCGCCCGCGTCCATCGAGCGCGTGCGGCTCGGCGCGACGGGGGCTCCGGCGCGGCGCCCGTGGCTCGACCCGCTCCCGCGACGGCTCACCCTCGCCACGCTGGATGCGGAGCCACTCGAACCCGCTGCCCAGGGCGACGAGCTGACGTTCGGGCTCGCGGACGATCCCGATCGGCAGCGGCGCGAGCGCGCGGCGTGGCACCCGCACCGGGACGGTCCGTTCCTCGTCGTGGGTTCCGCGGGCAGCGGTCGTTCGACCGTCCTCGGCGCGATCGCCGCGGCGTTCGCCGATCGGCACGGCGCCGGGTCGGTCGTCGTGCTCGGTGGGCCGCCCAGCACCGAGTGGGATGTCGTGCACGACGCGCTCCTCCGGGTCGGGGGCGGCGCGCGGGAACCCCGCCTGCTGATCGCAGACGATCTCGACGTGCGCTACCGGTCGTGGCCGGAGGACCACCGACTCGCGGTGCTCGACGCGATCGCGGCGCTCGGCCGCGAGGGGCGCTCGGGCGGCCTGCACCTCGCGGCCTCGGCCATGACGGCGCGCTCGCTTCCCGGACCCATGCGGGACACGTTCGGCGCGGCCGTGCTGCTCCGTCATGCCGGTCGAACCGACGTGGTGCAGGCGGGCGGTGTCGGCGAGCTCTGGCGCGCCGACGATCCGCCCGGCGCGGGGCAATGGCACGGGCGGCGCATCCAGGTCGTCGACCGCGGGCGGCCCGGTCCTCCCTCGACCCGCCCCGTGCCGTCGCTGCGACTGGCCGCCGACGTGCCGATCGCCGTCGTGAGCGCGTCACCCGCACGTGACGCCGAGGCGCTCGTCGCCGCGGTCGGGCGCGATCTGATCCTGCTGCGACACGGCACGGACGGCGCGGCTCGGGCGCTCTCGGCCCTCCAGGACGCGGCGCCGGTCGTCGTGGGGGACGCCGAGGCGTGGTCGGCGAACTGGATGCTGCTCGCCACGATCCGGGAGCGCGGCGCGCTCGTGGTGCACGCGAGCGCCGCAGAACTGCGCAGCATCACCCGCGACCGCGTGCCGCCCCCGATGCTCGATCCCGGCCTGACCCAGTGCTGGGTGATCCTGCCGGGCGAGGCCCCGGCCAGGTTCGGCTGGCCGCTGACCCGTATCGAGGGTCCGCATCGGACCGAACCTGCGGAATCCTCGGTCGTTTGGCCCGCACGAAACGGAATTCGCGGGTGATGTTCCCAGAAATTAACGATTCCGAGACCGAACCGTGAATTCGACCCCTCAGTGTGTAAGTATCTTCCCACCCGCAATGAGGCGTTCTCGATTGGAGCCCATGTGTCCGCACGTCGCCCCCTCCCCGAAGACCCGATCGTCCGTTCGCTCGTCGTGCAGGCCCGGCGCGCCCAGCTGAACCGCCGCACCCTGCTCACCGGCGCCGGGGTCGGTGCCTCGGCGCTCGCGCTCGCGGCCTGCTCGACGGGCGGCGGGCAGGCGAAGCCCAGCGCCGCCGCGGACGAGTCGGCCACCGACAAGACCCTCAACTGGGCCAACTGGGCGGCGTACATCGACGAGGACGACAGCGGGGACTACCCGACGCTCACCCGGTTCACCGAAGAGACCGGCATCGAGGTGAACTACGAGGTCGCCGTCGACGACAACAACACCTACTACGGCAAGGTCAAGGACCAGCTCGCGCTCGGCCAGGACATCGGTGCCGACACCGTGTGTCTCACCGACTGGATGGTGAGCCGCTGGATCCGTCTCGGGTATACGCAGAAGCTCGATCACTCGAACATCCCGAACCTCGCCAACCTCGCGCCGGCACTCGAGGATCCCGACTTCGATCCCGGCCGCGAGATGTCCGTGCCGTGGCAGGGCGGCTTCGCCGGCATCTGCTGGAACAAGGCGGCGATCCCCGGCGGGCTCGAGTCGGTGGAAGATCTCTGGAACCCGGACTTCAAGGGACGCGTCGGCGTGCTCTCCGAGATGCGCGACACGATCGGGCTGCTCATGCTGCAGAACGGCGTCGACATCTCGGGGGAGTGGGGCGACGCCGAGTTCGAGGCGGCGAACGACCTGCTGCGGGAGCAGGTCGAGTCGGGCCAGGTCCGCAACATCAAGGGCAACTCCTACCTCGAGGACCTCAAGAGCGGCGACACCCTGGCCGCGATCTGCTGGTCAGGGGACATCACCGTCATCAATGCCGAGGCGGGCGACCAGTGGGAGTTCGCCATCCCGTCGGCGGGAGCGACGCTCTGGAACGACAACTTCCTCGTGCCGATCGGTTCGAGCCGCAAGACCAACGCCGAGACGCTCATCAACTACTACTACGAGCCCGAGGTCGCGGCCGAGGTCGCCGCGTGGGTGAACTACATCACGCCGGTCGTCGGCGCGAAGGAGGCCGCGGCAGCGATCGATCCCGAGCTCGCCGAGAACCAGCTCATCTTCCCCGACGAAGAGACGCTCTCGCGGGCGCACATCTTCCGTTCCCTCACGGGTGCCGAGGAGCAGAAGTACCAGGCCGAGTTCCAGAGCATCCTGCTCGGTTCGTGACCGGGGGCAGATGATGGCGTCAGTACGCGAGTTCTCCGAGCGGGGCGCCGACCTCGAACTCTCGGGCATCCAGAAGCGCTTCCCCGGGTTCACGGCGATCGAGGACCTCGATCTCACGATCCCGGCCGGTTCGTTCTTCGCCCTCCTCGGCCCGTCAGGCTGCGGCAAGACCACGACTCTGCGACTCGTGGCGGGCCTTGAAGAACCCACGAAGGGTCGCATCCTGATCGGCGGGCGCGACGTGACCGACACCAAGGCGCATGAGCGTCCGGTGAACACGGTGTTCCAGAGCTATGCGCTGTTTCCGCACATGACGATCGTCGAGAACGTCGCCTTCGGGCTCAAGCGCCGTCGCATCGGCGATGCGATGACCAGGGCGCACGACGCGCTGAAGCTCGTCGAGCTCGATCACCTCGCCCAGCGCCGGCCGCAGCAGCTCTCGGGCGGCCAGCAGCAGCGGGTCGCGCTCGCCCGAGCCATCGTGAACCGGCCGGCACTGCTGCTCCTCGACGAACCGCTGGGCGCGCTCGACCTCAAGCTGCGCCGTCAGATGCAACTCGAGCTCAAGGGCATCCAAGAAGAGGTGGGGCTGACCTTCCTGCACGTCACGCACGACCAGGAGGAGGCTATGACCATGGCCGACACGGTCGCCGTGATGAACAAGGGCGCGATCGAGCAGATGGGTGCGCCGGAAGAGCTGTACGATCTGCCGCGCACCGTATTCGTGGCCAACTTCCTGGGCCAGTCGAACCTGTTCACCGGGCCCGTCAGCGGAAGCAGCGAGCTCGCCGTCACGGTCGACGCGGGCGGCCACGCGATCACGGTGCCGGCGAATCGCGCGCAACGCCATCGCGGCACGATCACCGTCGGCGTGCGCCCCGAGAAGGTCGTGCTGCACGTCCAGGATCCCGGTGCAGCATCCGACCGGAACACGCTCGGGCCCGGCCGTGTGGTCGACGTCTCGTTCTCCGGTGTGAGCACGCAGTATCTCGTCGAGGTGACCGGCGTGGGAACGGTGACGGTGTTCGCCCAGAACGTCGGGCACGGACCGGTCGCAGCGCTCGGTGCCGAGGTCTGGGTGAGCTGGGAGATCGCGCACGGGTTCGGCCTCGCCGACGAGCCGGGTCACGGCGAGCGGTTCGCCGCGGACGATTCGACGAGCTCGATCGCGGTGCAGCATCGCGAGGACCTGCTCGCGGAGCTCGGAGACCGCTGACATGGCCTTCGCAGCATTCGCGACGGCAGAGGCGCAGCCGCAGGCGCCCAAGAAGCGGAGTCGCATCGCGCTGCTCCTGCTGCTGCCGGGCATTGCCTATCTGGTGCTGTTCTTCCTCACGCCGCTCGTCTCTCTCCTCCTCACGAGCCTCCAGGCGCCGAGCGAGTTCGGCGACATCGGGGTGTACGACTACGCGTTCAACTGGCAGAACTACGTCACGGTCATCAGCGACTACTGGCCGCACATCCTGCGTTCGTTCGGCTACGCGCTCGCCGCCACCGTGCTCGCCCTGCTGTTCAGCTATCCGCTGGCGTACTTCATCGGCGTGAAGGCAAGGCGGTGGCCCCTGCTGCAGAGCCTCATGCTGGTACTCGTCATCGCCCCGTTCTTCATCAGCTTCCTGCTCCGCACGCTGGCATGGAAGCAGATCCTCTCGGATGAGTCCTTCATCATCACGTCGCTCAAGGCGCTGTCGCTGCTCGCACCCGACGCGCACTTCACGGGCACGCCGTTCGCGGTCATCTTCGGCTTGACGTACAACTTCATCCCGTTCATGACCCTGCCGCTGTACACGACGCTCGAACGCCTCGATGTGCGGTACCTCGAGGCGGGGTCCGATCTCTACGCGAGCCCGTTCCAGGTCTTCCGCAAGGTGACGGTTCCGCTGTCGATGCCGGGGATCGTGGCGGGCACGCTGCTCACGTTCATCCCCGCCGCCGGTGACTACATCAACGCCAGCCGCGACTTCCTCGGCGGGCCGGACACCCAGATGATGGGCAACGTGATCGAGGCGAACTTCCTCGTGCTGCTGAACTATCCGGCGGCCGCGGCGCTGTCGATCGTCCTCATGGCCGCGATCCTGGTGCTCGTCGGCGTCTACGTGAAACGCTCCGGAACGGAGGACCTGCTGTGAGTGGTGAGGTCCAGGCGGCCGCCGTGCTCGGCGGACTCGCCGAGAACGAACAACTCGACGATCGCCGGCCGCCCCGGCGGGTGCGGGCCGGCCGGATCGGGCTCGGCGACTGGCTGCTCCCGGCCTACGCTGTGATGGCCTTCGTGTTCCTGCTCATCCCGATCGTGTACACCTTCGTGTTCTCGTTCAACGATTCGATCAAGTCGAACATCGCATGGCGCGGCTTCACCTTCGACAAGTGGTTGAACGTCTGCAACGTCGAGGGCGGCGCGGTCTGTCAGGCCTTCGGCAACAGCATCGTCATCGGATTGACGGCGACCCTGATCGCCACCGTACTCGGCACCATGATCGCGATCGCGCTCGTGCGGTACCGATTCCGGGCTCGCTCGTCGATCAGCCTGCTGCTGTTCCTGCCGATGGCGACACCCGAGGTCGTGCTCGGCGCCGGTCTCGCCGCGCAGTTCCTCGCCGTCGGCGTGCCGAAGGACATGACGACGATCATCCTCGCGCACACCATGTTCTGCATCAGCTTCGTCGTCGTCACGGTCAAGGCACGCGTGGCGAGCCTCGATCCGGCGCTCGAGGAAGCGGGCCGCGATCTCTACGGATCGCCCGCGCAGGTGTTCTGGCGGGTCACCTTCCCGTTGCTGCTGCCGGGCGTGCTCGCGGCCGCACTGCTCGCGTTCGCGCTCAGTTTCGATGACTTCATCATCACGAACTTCAACTCGGGGTCGGTGACCACGTTCCCGAAGTACGTGTACATCTCGGCGTCGCGCGGCATTCCGGCCGAGGCGAACGTGATCGCGTCGGCGGTGTTCCTGTTCGCCATCGTGCTGGTGGTCGTCGCGCAGGTCTCGCGCGCCGCGCGCGCGAAACGCCTCGCCAAGCTGGGCTGAGCGACACCGGCCGGATGCCTCGGGCGGGGCCCGCCCGAGGCAGACGGTCACACCGTGGCGCGGATCTCGCCGACCGGCCGGTCGCCGCCCATGACCCAGAGGTCGAGCTCGGCCTGCACGGCGTCGATGGCCGCCTGCTCGAGCGCCCCCTCACGGGCCAGAAGGCGCAGCGCCACGATGGCCGTCGCACGTGCGCTGCCGTCGAGCACCTTCACCGCCACGGTGGTGCCGTTCGGGGCGGTCATCACCATGACCCCCTCGGCGCCGATCTTCGCGAACACGCCCAGCCGTTCGACGGCGACGGTGTCGGGACGGCCGGGCCCGCCCGCTGCCCAGGCGTGCGTGCGGACCGCGTCGGCGAGGGCTGCGGCCTCGCGGTACAGCGCGAACGGCGACGAAGACTGTGCGGTGGTGATCTTGTGGATGCCGCGGGCGAGACCAGCGAGGCTGATGGCGTGCACCGGGGCACCGCACCCGTCGACGCCGCTCGCGACGGGTCGCTCACCCGTGAAGCGCTCGAGCACGTCGAGCACCTTGCGCTGCATCGGATGCTCCGGGTCGAGGTAGTCCTGCAGCGGCCAGCCGTTCGCGGCGCACGCGACGAGCATGGCTGCGTGCTTGCCGGAGCACTCCATGTACACGGGTTCCGCGGTCTGACCCGCCCGGATGATCTGTTCGCGGGCTGCGCGATCGAGCGGCATCGCCGGCGGGCAGCCGAGCGCGTCGATCGGCACCGAGGCTCGTGCGAGCAGTCCGCGCACGAGCGCGACGTGTGCGGCGGTGCCGGAGTGGCTCGCGGTGGCGATGGCGGCGTCCTCGCCGCGGAGCGGCGCGCCCGATGTCATGGACGCGAGCGCCTGGAACGGCTTCAGGGTCGAGCGCGGGAAGATCGGCGATCGGACGTCGCCGAGCTCACGCACGAGCTCACCCTCGGAGGAGAGGACCACGGCCGAGCCCGCATGGCGGGACTCGACGAATCCGTTGCGTTCGACCACGGCGAGTTCGACGGCGTTGCTGACGGTGAAGGTCTCGGCCACGGCTCAGCCGAGGGCCGCGAAACCGTCGTCGAGCACCTGGAGGGCGTCGTCGATGAGGGCGTCGGAGACGGCGAGGCTCGGCAGGAAGCGCAGGACGTTCCCGTATGTGCCGGCGTTGAGGAAGAGGACGCCGCGCTCGGCGGCGAACGCGATCAGCGAACCCACGGCCTCGGGATACGGCTGCTTCGACGAGCGCCCGGTGCCGGGCTGGACCAGTTCGATCGCGATCATCGCACCCTTGCCGCGGATGTCGCCGATGACGTCGTAGCGCTCGGCGAGCCGCGCCAGGCCCGCGAGCAGCGTGCGTTCGATGCGCTGCGCTTCGGCGAGCAGACGATTCCGGTCGATGGACTCGAACACGGCGACGGCTGCGGCGCAGGCCACGGGGTTGCCGCCGAAGGTGCCGCCGAGTCCGCCCGGCTGCGCCGCGTCCATGATCTCGGCGCGCCCGGTGACGGCGGCGAGGGGGAGGCCGCCGGCGATGCCCTTGGCGGTGAGCACGAGGTCGGGCTCCCACTCGAAGTGCTCGCTCGCGAAGAAGGCGCCGGTGCGCGCCATGCCCGATTGGATCTCGTCGGCGATCATGACGACGCCCTGCTCGGTGCACCAGTTCTGCAGGATGCCGAGGAAGCCGTCGGCGGGGACGATGAAGCCGCCCTCACCCTGGATCGGCTCGACGACGAGGCACGCGAGGTCGGTGGCCCCGACGACCTTCTCGAGGTAGGCGATCGTCCGGGCCGCGGCGTCCGCGCCGCTCAGGCCGTCGCGGTACGGGTACGAGTTGGGGGCGTGGTAGACATCGCCGGCGAACGGACCGAACCCGGTCGCATACGGGTGCGCCTTGTAGTTCATCGCCATCGTGAGGTTCGTGCGCCCGTGGTAGGCGTGGTCGAGTACCGCGACGGCGCGCCGGCCCGTGTACTTCCGAGCGATCTTCACGCCGTTCTCGACGGCCTCCGCGCCCGAGTTCACGAGCACGGACTTCTTCGACCAATTGCCGGGGGTACGCTCCGCGAGCAGCTCGGCCACGCGCACGTACTCCTCGTACGGCGTGATGGTGAAGAGCGTGTGGATCACGTCTTGCAGCTGCGATGCGGCGGCCTCGACGACCCGCTCCTCGGTGTGGCCGACCGTCGTGACGCCGATGCCGGCGCCGAAATCCACGAACTGGTTGCCGTCGACGTCGACGAGGATGGCCCCGTTCGCACGTTCGATGTACACGGGGAGGGCGCTGGCGACGCCCTCGGAGACCACGGCCGTGCGTCGCGCCTGGAGCTCCTGCGAGCGCGGGCCGGGAATGGCGGTCACGATCTTGCGCTCCTGCGTCACGGTGTAGACCGGGGCGGACGCGGCGTTGGCGTCGGCGTCGATGGTGTCAGTCATGGTCGTCCCAGCTTAGCTTTCCGGTCGGATCCCTCCGAGCTTGACCGGTGGAGCCGCCGGACGCGGCAGAATCGAGGCACAGACCGACCGGAGGGACGGGTGTATGCGACTCAATGAGCATGAGTATGCGATCGAGCTGGAATGGACGGGCGATCAGGGTGCGGGAACGGCCGGGCCGCGAGCGTATCGCCGGACGCACATCGTGCGCGCCCGCGGCAAGCTGCACGACCTGCACGGCAGTGCCGATCGCGCCTTCCACGGCGACCGCGACCGGTGGAATCCCGAAGAGCTGCTGCTCGCGGCGCTCGCCGACTGCCACATGATGTCCTACCTCTACGCGGCCGCCCGGCGCGGCGTGATCGTGCGCGGCTACGCCGATTCGCCGACGGCCCTGCTCCGCCAGAACGGCCAAGGCGGCGGCGCGATCGTCGAGGCGGTGCTGAGGCCGCGAGTGGTGATGGCGGACGCCTCGATGCTCGAACACGCGGAGGCGTTGCACGAGGAGGCGGCCGAGACCTGCTTCATCAACGCGTCCGTGGCGTTCCCGGTGCGGCACGAGCCGACCGTGTCACTGCTCACGTAGCGGGTATCGGGCTCGTCGCTCGCTACTCGACCCGCGCGGCCGGCGCGGTCGGAATGCTCACCGGGGCGTCCGTGCACGGGTCGCCGCCGATCAGCCGCGTGCAGGCGGGCAGGAACCCGGGATACCGCTCGGCGGTCGGGTCGCCGAACCAGCGGTGCCAGATCCGCCAGAAGTTGAGATTGCCGAAGGCGGAGCATCCGTCGCCCGTGTCCGGGTTCTCGAGCGTCGCCGGATTCGGCTGGTACGGCGTGTAGTTGTACAGATTCGCCGTGGCCTGATTCCTGATGGTCACGGGCGCCGCGCCGCAGGCCGCGTCGGGGTTGAACTGCACGTCCACGGTGCCGATCTTGTAGGTGCGTTCGGGCACTTCGGAGTACTGCCGGAACTGCCAGGCCGCGTGGTACACCTGGTTGAAGAAGCCGAAGTAGTCCTCGTCGCAGTCGGCCGTGTCGGGACAGCCATACCCGGTGGCGCGTAGGTAGCCGCGCTCGGTCGGGCGGGAGAGCAGCGACTGCTCCTTCTGCAGCAGCACGATCAGCGTGCGCGGGCTCACGCCGCACGCCTCGGCGACGCGCTCGACGATCCGGCTCGCGGGCTCCCTGGGGGCGCCCCGGTACTCCGTGCAGTGGCCCGCGCCGGCCGCCGGCTGCGTCTCGGTCGTCTCCCGATAGTCGGCGAGGCACGGCACGCCGTCGTCGGGCCGGCACGAGACCCCCTCGAAGAAGGCCTGGATCTCGGCCTCGCTCATGGCGGTGCGGTCGTAGAAGCTGTCATCGCTGACGACGTACCCGGGGTCGAACCCCGAGGTGGCCGGCTCCGTCCCCGTGCCGGCGTCCTCCGCGCTCACGGGCGCGGAGGGCGTGGGCGCGGTCGCCGACGCGCACCCGGCGAGGAGCAGGGCGGCGATCGCCAACAGGGGGAGCAGCGGGGATCTCATCGCGACCGACGCTATCGCGCCGGGCCCGGCCTCCGCTGGGAATCGCGATGGCGCCGGTGCCACACGTGGATCAGCAGCCCGACTCAGACCCGCTCGTGCGGAGCGATCCGGTCGGCGATCCGGGCGAGCGTGCCCTGCGGGGGCGCCTCGTTGTACACGCCCGCGAGCTCCTGGCCGGTCAGCTCGTGGATCGCCGCCATGATCTCATCGGTGGCTGCGCGACGCGCGCGCCCGGACGACGCCGGACCGTGGTGCTGAAGGTCGAGTGCGGCACCGAACCGCACGGTCACGGGCCGGACGCGCGGCCGGCTCGAGCCGACCGGCTGGATCTCCTGGGTGCCGACGAGTCCGACGGGGACGACGGTCGCGCCGGTGGTCAGAGCAAGCCAGGCCACGCCGGTCCGGCCGCGGTAGAGGCGGCCGTCGAGCGAGCGGGTGCCCTCCGGGTAGAGGGCGAACGCATTGCCCGCCTCGAGGATGCGCCGCCCCTGATCGAGCGCCTCCTGCGCCTGCGATCCTGCGCCGCGCTCGACAGACACGGCCCCGATCGCACCGAAGAACGTGCGCGACACCCAGCCCTTCAGCCCGCGGCCCGTGAAGTAGTGGGACTTGGCGAGGAACTGCACCGGACGTGGCGCGGCGAGCGGGATCACGATGCTGTCGACGAACGACAGGTGATTCGATGCGAAGATCACGGCCCCGTGCTTCGGGACGAGGTCGGAGCCGATGATCTTCGGACGGTAGACGAGCAGCACGAGTGGCCGGAGGATCCCGCGGATGATGCGGTAGACCGGGCCGGCGGTGCCCGGTTCGGCGGGGATGGCATCCGCCTTGATCTCACTCACGCTCCGACGCTACGACCCGGGATATGCGGCCTAGGGCATATCAGCGGGCACGGCGCATCGCCGGTGGCAGGATGGGGCCATGGAGGCCACTGCGGGCGAGCAGTCGTGGACCGTCGACGAGATCGGCGTGACCATCGTCCGCGTGCACGACGAACGACATGCCAAGGGCGCGGAGCAGGTGCTCCGGCGGCTCATCGCCCGGCTGTCGGGCGTGCCGGCCGACGACGTCGAGCTCGACCGGCGGTGCGGGCAGTGCGGCGCGCGGCACGGAGCGCCGACGGTGGAGTATCCGACGCCGCCGTCGGGCGGGCGCTGGCATGCCGACGTCGCGTCGGCCGACGGCATCGTGGTCGCGGCGACCGGCACGAGGCATCCGCTCGGCGTCGCGGTCGAAGCGGCAGGCCCCCTGGGACGCACCATCGACGAGGCCGCGTTCCATGCGTCGGAGCTCGCGCGGCTCGACACCGTGGTGGAGGCCGAGCGCGCCGCGCTGCGCACCACGATGTGGGCGAGGAAGGCCGCGCTCGCGCGGGCGCTCGGCCATCGCTCCTTCCTCGAGCCCGCGCGGATCGAGCTGACCTCACCGCTCGAGGACGACGGTGCCGCGCGGCTGGTCCGTGCCGTACCGGAGCTCGGCGCGGCGTGGCGGCGCGTGGTGGTGCACGACGTGCCGGGCGCCGACGGGCTCGCCGCAGCCGTCGCCGTGCTCGGCTGAGCCGTACAGTGGGTCGGGTGAAGCGCGTCATCATCCTCGGCTCGACCGGTTCAATCGGCACGCAGGCCCTCGACGTCATCAGGGCGAACCCACGGCGGTTCGAGGTCGTCGGCCTCGCGGTCGGCCGCAACCGCGACCAGCTCGAGGCCCAGGCTGCGGAGTTCGGGGTGGACGACGTCGCGGTCGGCGTGGCCGAGGCTGAACAGCTCGTGCGCGACGTCGACGCCGACGTCGTACTGAACGGCATCACGGGTTCGGTCGGGCTCGGCCCGACGCTCGCCACCCTCGAACGCGGCATCACGCTCGCACTCGCCAACAAGGAGTCGCTCATCGTCGGCGGCGATCTCGTGACCCGGCTCGCGCAGCCGGGGCAGATCGTGCCCGTCGACTCCGAGCATTCCGCGATCGCGCAGGCCCTGCGCGCCGGGACCGACGCCGAGGTGCGCCGTCTCGTGCTCACCGCGTCGGGCGGCCCGTTCCGAGGCCGGCGTCGCGACGAGCTCACGGACGTCACCCCGGCCGAGGCGCTCGCGCATCCCACCTGGGACATGGGCCTCGTCGTCACGACGAACTCGGCGACGCTCGTGAACAAAGGGCTCGAGGTGATCGAGGCGCACCTGCTCTTCGGCGTCGACTACGACCGGATCGAGGTCGTCGTGCACCCGCAGTCGATCGTGCACTCGATGGTCGAGTTCATCGACGGGTCCACGATCGCGCAAGCCTCGCCGCCCGACATGCGACTGCCGATCTCGCTCGGACTCGACTGGCCGAACCGGGTCGGCGGCGTGGGCCGCCCGCTCGATTGGACGCGCGCACAGGAGTGGACGTTCGAGCCCCTCGACGACGCCGCATTCCCCGCGGTCGCGCTGGCGAAGCAGGTCGGCCGGGCGGGCGGCGAGTACCCGGCGGTGTTCAACGCCGCGAACGAGGAGGCGGTCGCGGCCTTCCACGAGGGCCGGGTCGGCTTCACCGGCATCGTCGACACGGTCCGAGCCGTGGTCGAGGCGCACGAGGCCACGCCGGGCGACCTCACGACCGAGACGCTCGCGGCGGCCGAGGCATCCGCCCGCCGCGCCGCCCAGGCGCGGATCGCCGCACCGGCGTAGGCAGCGGCGAAGGCCTCGGGACCGGCGAGCTCCCAGCCCACGGAAAGGCTGCGCCAAGGCATCGGCAGTACAGTCATCTGGTGGAATCCGTGCTCGCCTTCGTGATCGGCGTCGTCGTCATCGCTCTCGGTATCGCGATCTCGATCGCCCTGCACGAGATCGGGCACCTGGTCCCCGCGAAGCTGTTCGGCGTCAAGGTCACGCAGTACATGATCGGCTTCGGCACGACGATCTGGTCGTGGCGCCGGGGCGAGACGGAGTACGGCATCAAGGCGCTGCCGCTCGGCGGCTACATCGCGATGATCGGCATGTTCCCGCCCGCCAAGGGCGAGGGCGTCAAAGAGGACAGCACCGGGTTCTTCCGCGGACTCGTGCAAGACGCGCGCGACTCGAGCGCGGAGTCGGTCGCACCGGGCGACGAGGCCCGGGCGTTCTACCGGCTCCCGGTCTGGAAGCGCATCGTCGTGATGTTCGGCGGGCCGTTCATGAACCTCGTGCTCGGTGTCGTGTTCTTCGCCATCCTCATCATGGGCATCGGCATGCCGCAGGCGACCACGACCGTCGGCGCGGTGTCCGAGTGCGCCCTGCCCGCGACGAGTCAGCGTCAGACCTGCGAGCCGGGCGACCCGGCCGCGCCCGGCGCGGCGGCGGGCGTCGAGCCCGGTGACCGCATCGTGTCGATCGACGGCGCCCCGGTCGAGTCATGGACGCAGTCGACCGCGATCATCCGCGAGCACCCCGGTGACGAGCTCGCGCTCGTCGTCGAACGCGACGGTGCCGAGGTCGACCTGACCGTCACCCCGATGGTCAGCGAGCGCTATGCGCTCGACGCCGACGGCGAGGTGATGACGGATGCCTCGGGCGATCCGCTCACGGTCGACGCGGGATTCGTGGGCATCGAGGCCATGATCGCGCGCGTGCCGCAACCGGTCACGGCCGTGCTGCCCGCGGTGGGCGAGCAGACCGCGGCCGTCGCCGGCATCATCGTCAACCTTCCGCAGCGAATGATCGATGTCGCGAACGCGGCCTTCGGGCCGGGAGAGCGAGACCCGAGCGGTCCGCTGAGCATGGTCGGCGTCGGCCGTGCCGCGGGCGAGGTCGCCGCGACATCCGAGCTGCCGGTCGTGGACAAGGCGGCGTTCATGATCGGCATCCTCGGGGCCGTGAACATCGCGCTGTTCGTCTTCAACCTCATCCCGCTCCTGCCGCTCGACGGCGGCCACATTGCGAGCGCGCTGTTCGAGGCGGTGCGCCGAGGGTTCGCGAAGCTGTTCCGCCGCCCCGACCCCGGCCCGGTCGACCTCGCGAAGTTCATGCCGGTCACGTTCGGCGTGGTCATCCTGCTCGGCGCGATGAGCGCGCTGCTCATCTACGCCGACATCGTGAAGCCGGTGAACCTGTTCTGATGTCGTCCGGCCAGCAGTCGCGGTGGGGCGGACGGCAGGGTCCGCCACCCGGGGTCGTGCTGGTCGCGCCGGTGCTCGTGAGCCTCGCCGTGCAGGTCCCGGCGACGGTCCTCATCTCGGTCTGGCTCGCGATGCCCGCGGTGACGGTCGCGCTTCAGCTCGCGCTCGCCGTGGCTGGGCCGCTCGCGCTGCTCGCCTCGCGTCGTTGGCCTGGCCCGACGGTCGCGGCCGTGACCGTGCTCGCACTCGCCGACCTGCTGCTCTCGCCCGACGTCGGCCCGCCGTATGTCGCGCTCGCGTTCGCGGTCGTGCTGGCCGTGGCCCGCGGAGCGCTGATCTGGACCGGGGTCTCGCTCGGGGTCGGCTGGATCTCCGCCCTCGTGCTCGGCAGCCTCGCGGGTCTGGAGTGGCATCCGTTCCGGATCGCGCTGACGACCGCCGCGCTCGCCATCTGCGTGAGCATCGGCTGGTTCGTGCGGGTCCGCCGCGCCCGCATCGCCGCGTACCGGGTCGAGGCGCTGCAACGCCGACAGAGCGCCGAGCAGCGGGAGCGCGTGCGCATCGCACGCGAGCTGCACGACGTGATCGGCCACGCGCTGTCGCAGATCCACGTGCAGGCGAGCGTCGGCCTGCACCTCATGGACCGGGACCCCGAGCAGGCGCGCACGGCGCTCTCCACCATCAAGGACTCCTCGAAGGAGGCGCTCGACGAGGTACGCAGCGTGCTCGGGGTGATCCGCGAGGGCGAGGCGCCGCTCGCACCGCAGGCCGAGCTCGCGCAGGTGGGGCGGCTTGTAGCTGGCGCCCGCGCTCCGGGACTCGCGCTCGAGCTCGACGACCGCCTCACCGAGCGTCCGTCGCGCGCGGTGCAGTTCGCCGCGTACCGCATCGCCCAGGAAGCGCTGACGAACCTCGTGCGCCACGCGCACGCGACGCACGGCGTCGTGCGCCTCGAACGTGACGCGGACGCGCTCGTGCTCACGGTCGAGGACGACGGTCGCGGGGTCGCCGCCGAGGACGCCGCGGCGGGCACCGGCGTGCTCGGCATGCGCGAACGCGCGGCACTCCTCGGCGGTGAGGTCGGGCTGGGCGAACGACCCGGCGGCGGTACGCGCCTCATCGCCCGGCTGCCATGGGACCACGTATGAGCCGCGCGCCGCGCGTGATCCGGGTCGCGCTCGCCGACGATCAGCACCTCGTGCGCGCAGGGTTCCGGGCGCTGCTCGACGCCGAGCCCGATGTCGAGGTCGTCGCCGAGGCGGGCGCCGGCACCGAGCTGCTCGAGCGCCTCCGTGAGACGCCGGTCGACGTCGTGCTCATGGACATCAGGATGCCCGACGGCGACGGGCTCTGGGCGACCGAGCAGATCGCCGCCGACCCGGCGCTCGCCGGGGTGGGCGTCGTGGTGGTGACCACGTTCGAGCTGGACGAGTACGTCGCGCGCGCGGTGCGCGCGGGCGCGAGCGGCTTCCTCGTGAAGGACACCGAGCCCGAAGACCTCGTACGCGCGGTGCGCGCGGTCGCCGAGGGCGAGGGGTTGCTGTCGCCCGGGGTCACCCGCCGGCTGCTCGACCGACTCGCAGACGGCCTCCGTGAGGCGCCGGACACGGGGGTGCTCGACGCGCTCACCGAGCGTGAGCGCGAGGTGCTGCGACTCGTGGGGCTGGCCCACTCGAACGACGAGATCGCGCGTGAGCTCGTGCTGAGCCCGCTCACGGCCAAGACCCACGTCTCGCGCATCATGACCAAGCTCGGCGCGCGCGACCGGGTGCGCCTCGTGGTGCTCGCGTACGAGACCGGGCTGGTCGCGCCGGGCTGGCACTAGCGCCCGCCCTGCAGACTTGCTCGCGACAGGCCGCGGGCCCGCATCACGACACGGGGTACCGGCTCTTCTGGCTCTGGCTCGCGTCGGAGGTGCACTTCAACTGGATCGACACCCTTTTTTCCGTGAACGGGTCCCAGTTCAGCATGGCGCCCCAGACCGTCCGCATTCCGTAGCCGATCTCGGGATCGCCGTACATGTCGCCGAAGGTGACGCCGGACGGCAGAGTACCGATCCAACGATCCTTGTGGACGTAGGGGTGCGTGTCGGGGCATGTCTTGTCGACCCAGTGCGTCACCGCGGGGCCGAGGACCAGATGCACGAGGGGCACGAGCGTGGTCGTCGGATCTTGCTCGACGGTCGCCCAGTCGGAGGACGCGCCGCCCACTGGCGTAGAGTCCGGCCCGGTCAGAGATGCGGCGCCGGACAGCGTCGAAGCGACCAGCACCGCGGCAAATGTTGATGTCAGCATACTACTACTCTACCAAACCGATGTGGCGGTCGGTCAGCGCTGCTCCCGTGGGAGCAGGCGAGGTGTCTCCTGCGGGAGGATTCGCCGTCGACCGCGGACCGGAAGGCTGTGAGGCGACGGCCGGATCGGCCGCACGGACCGAAGGACACCGAGCATGCTCACCGCACTGACCACCTCCGCCCCGACCGCCCTGGCCGCCATCGCCGCCGCGCATGCCGCGGGAGGCCCGTGGGCCGCCGGTTGGGGTTGGCTGTTCTTCCTGATCCCGCTGTTCTGGATCGCGCTGTTCGCGCTGCTGTTCGCGTTCGTCGGCCGCCGCTGGCGCCGCGCCGCGTGGGCCGCGGACGGATCCTACGGGCCGCCGTGGGCTCGCGGTGCCGGCCCCAGCGCCGAGCAGACGCTCGCCGAGCGGTTCGCGAAGGGCGACATCGACGAGGTCGAGTACCGCGCCCGCCTCGAGGTGCTCCGCGCGAACCGCCCGAACGCGTGACCGATCGGGTCAGTCCATCCCGTGGAAGATGGTCTTCTTGGCCTGGGCGAGATCCGTGGTGCATTTCAGTCCGATCGACACCTGCTTCGGCCAGATGCTCCCGTTGGTCATGAGACCCGAGACGTTCGTCTTCGCACCGCGCCGCTCCACGGTGTACAACGCGCCGAACGTCACGAGCTCTGGCAGGGCGCCGACCCAACCGTCGCGATGCACCCAGTAGCCCTCTGGGCAATCCTGGTTCACCACGACCGTGAACCCGATGCCGAGCGTCTCGCCGACGAGCGGGATCGTCTTCGTGGTCTCGGCGGCCGTCGCCGGAGCCGAGGACGCCGCGGGCGACTCATGTGTGGACGGCGTATCGGCGAGGGACGTGGGTCCGGCGAGGGTGGAGGCGACGATGGTACCGATGAGGAGAGATTGCAACATATCGGTACATTAGCGTCCTGCGTGCGCTTCGTCCACCATTTATGCGAGCGCACGCTCCAGCATGGCCTCCCGTCGCCGCCGGCCCACGGTCTCGAACCCGACGATCACCACGACGGGCGCGAGCGCGGCGACCACGATGCCGACCCCCATACTCGCGCCCGCCGCGACCGCGAGCACGGCGGCCGCGAGCACGACCAACGCGCCAACGAACAGCCCGAGGTCCACGATGTCGAACCGCAGCACCAGCAGCGAGGTCAGGGTGAACAGCGCCGCAAGGAACACCGCGACCGGCGCTACGACGGTCACGAGCGCCGCGGTGTCGCCGAGGTGCGCGACGCCCTCGATCACGAACGCGGCCACGTGCAGTCCGGCGCCGGTCCCGGCGAGCGCGGCGAAGAGCACGATGTGCCCGTACCCCCACACGAAGCCGCGACGGGGATGGCGCGCGAGCACGTCGCCCGACGGCACCGTGAAGTACACCCACCACAACCCGAACGCGAGCGCCGTCCCGCCGAACGCGACGAGACCCGTCTCGAACGTCCAGCCCTGTTCCTCGACGACCGCCGAGATGGCGAGGATCGTACCGAGCACGATCTCGCCGAGGGTGATGATGACGAGGAGGCCGTAGCGTTCGGCGATGTGGTGCGGATGCCACGGGGTGAAGCCGAACCGGTACTCGGCGAACAGCGGCGTCGCGAGCTCGAAGAGCGAGAGCGTCGTCGTGATGACGAGCGTGACGCCGAGCGGAGGGTTGACGAAGATCTGCACGATCCAGCCGAGCTGGGCGACGCCGATGAGGGTGGCATAGGCGAGCGCGGTCCGCCGCAGCGCCGGATCGTGTCGTGCGACGCGCAGCCACAGCGCGACCGTCGACACGCGCATGATCACGTATCCGGCGATCACGATCCCGTTGTCGAGGTGCTCGCCCTCATCGAGCGAGTGGAAGAGCGGCGGCAGTCCGAGCGCGAGGACGAGCACGCCGACCATCTGCACGAGCGTCGCCAACCGGAAGAACACATCGTCGTTGCCGAAGGCGGAGGCGAGCCAGGAGTAATTGATCCAGGCCCAGCAGATCGCGAAGACGGAGAAGGCGAACGCGCCGATCGCGGGACCGATGTGACCGACCTCGAGCAGGTGCGCGGTCTGGGTGCCGGCCTGGCTGAACGCGACCACGAACGTGAGATCGAAGAGGAGCTCGAGCGGGGTCGCGGCTCGGTGCGATTCGCGCGGATCGCGACCGGTCATGCGGCGCAGGCCGTGACCGAGTGCGGTGCCCTCGTTCATGTCATGAACACTGGCACCGAACCGTCCTCAGCGCGAGAGCAGCAGTGCCTCACCCTGGCCGCCGCCGCCGCACAGGGCCACGGCCGCTCGCCCCTCGCCGCGGCGGGCGAGCTCGAGCGCGGCGTGCAGCGCGAGCCGGGCGCCGGAGGCGCCGATCGGGTGGCCGAGCGCGATCGCGCCGCCGTGCACGTTCACGCGGTCGGGCGAGAGGTCGAGGTCCCGCATGGACTGCAACGACACGGCGGCGAACGCCTCATTGATCTCGACGAGATCGAGGTCGGCGGCGGTCAGGCCCTCGCGGGCGAGGGCCGCGGCGATCGCGTTGGACGGCTGGGAGTGCAGCGAGTTGTCGGGTCCGGCGACCTGACCGGATGCCCCGATGCGCGCGAGCCACGGCAGACCCCGTTCCTCGGCCCAGGCGCGGCTCGCGACGACGACCGCCGCGGCGCCGTCGGAGAGCGGTGAGGAGTTGCCCGCCGTGATCGTGCCGTCGGTCGCGAACGCGGGCCGGAGCTTCGCGAGCACCTCGACGGTGGAGTCGGGCCGGACGCCCTGGTCGGCGTCGACGACGACCGGGTCGCCCTTGCGCTGGGGGATCTCGACGGCGACGATCTCGTCGGCGAACAGGTCGGCGGCCTGCGCGTGACCGGCGCGAACGTGCGAGGCGGCCGCGATCTCGTCCTGTTCGGCGCGCTCGATGCCGTAGCGCCCGTTGAACCGTTCGGTCGACGCGCCCATGGAATCGTGGTCGAAGGCGTCGGTGAGGCCGTCGTGTGCGGCATGATCGACGAGCTCGGCCGAGCCGTACGGGTAGCCGCGTCGCGAGCCGGGCATGAGGTGCGGAGCGTTGGTCATCGACTCCTGACCGCCGGCGATCACGACGTCGGCCTCGCCGAGCCGGATCAGCCGTGCGGCGTCCGTGATCGCGACGAGCCCCGAGAGGCACACCTTGTTGACCGTCGTGGCGGGCACCCGCCACGGGATGCCAGCGGCGACCGCCGCCTGCTTGGCCGGGTTCTGGCCGGCGCCCGCCTGCAGCACCTGGCCCATGAGCACGACGTCGACGTCGTCGGGGGAGATGCCGGCGCGTTCGATGGCGCCGCGGATCGCGACCGTGCCGAGCTCGACCGCCGTGCGCGCGGCGAGATTGCCACTGATCCGCGCGAACGGGGTGCGGGCACCGGCGATGATGACGACATCGGTGGTGGGCATGGCGAGACTCCTTCGTCGGGGCGCGGCGCGGCACCCGCGCACACACGATCAGTCTACGGTTCGGTTAAGGCGGATTCACCGACGGCCCGGGATCCGGATGTCTCGGCCGTGACGCGCACACTGTACGACTCGAGACACCGCAGCGCCAGTCCCTGCCGAGGCCCGTTTCCGCGACCCAGGATGGTGCCTCCCCAGTTGAGAGGCGAATCATGGCCGAGACACGGCACGGCGAGGCATCCGCTGGGAAGCGGGACCGGAAGGTGGGCGCACCCGACCCCGACGACGCGCGGAAGCCCGACAGTCCGCCGCAGCTCACCAAGCGGTCCTGGATGTACGTCGCCAAGAAGAGCTTTCGGGAGTTCATCGACGATCAGTGCACGGACTCGGCGGCCGCGCTCACCTATTTCGGTGTACTCGCTCTGTTCCCGGGGCTGCTCGCGTTCGCGTCGCTGCTCGCGCTCGTGGGCCAGGGCGGGCGTGCAATCGATGCGCTGCTCGACCTGCTCGGGCAGGTGGCACCGGCCGAGACCGTGGACACCATCCGCGAGCCGCTCGAGCAGTTCAGCTCGTCGCCCGCGGCCGGCCTCGGGTTCTTCACCGGACTCATCATCGCGATCTGGTCGGCGTCGGGGTACGTCGGTGCCTTCAGCCGCGCGATGAACCGCATCTACGAGATCGAGGAGGGCCGTCCGTTCTACAAGCTCCGGCCGGTGCAGCTCCTGGTGACGGTCATCGCCCTCATCCTGCTCGTGCTCATCGCGGTGCTCCTCGTCATCTCGGGTCCCGTGACGGATGCGATCGGCTCGGCGCTCGGCCTCGGCGAGGCGTTCACGCTCGTCTGGGAAGTGGCGAAGTGGCCGGTGCTCGCGCTCGCCGTCGTAGCGATCATCGCCATCCTGTACCACGCGACGCCCAACGCGAAGCAGCCGAAGTTCCGCTGGATCAGTGTGGGTGCGCTGATCGCGATCGTGGTGCTTATCATCGCGTCGGCCGGATTCGCGCTCTACGTCGCGAACTTCTCGAACTACGACCGCACCTACGGCTCGTTCGCCGGGGTCATCGTGTTCCTGCTGTGGCTCTGGATCGCGAACTGCGCCCTGCTGTTCGGCGCCGAGTTCGAGGCCGAGCTCGAGCGCGGGCGCGAGTTGCAAGCGGGGATCGCGGCTGAGGAGCAGATCCAGCTACCACCCCGTGATACGAAGAAGATCGACAAGGCCGCAGAGCAGGAACGCGAAGACATCGAGCAGGGCCGCCGGATCCGCGAGGAGCACGCCGATAACTCGCAGAAGCGGGGCTCATCATCCGATACGAAGTCGTGATCCGACGCGGGACGAATCGAGGCGCGAAGAGTCGCGTAGGAGTCGGGATCTCGCAGTACGGCGCAGGATTCGAGGTCTCGAACGAGGTCACGCGCGTGATCGCACCGGTACCCGTGACGGAGGGGTGCGCCTGAGCGCCGGCGCACGCCCGAGGCATCCGCCGGTCGCAGCCGCCACCCAGCGGCGCGGAAGTAGACTCGTGACGTGCCTGCAGTGAATCTCGGAATGCCCAAAGTCCCTGAGGTCCTGGCGCCCCGACGCAAGTCGCGCCAGATCAAGGTGGGCAAGGTGCTCGTCGGCGGTGACGCGCCGGTGAGCGTGCAGTCGATGACCACGACGCCCACGACGAACATCAATGCGACGTTGCAGCAGATCGCCGAGCTCACCGCCTCGGGCTGCGACATCGTGCGGGTGGCCGTGCCGAGCCGCGACGATGCCGAAGCGCTGCCGATCATCGCGAAGAAGAGCCAGATCCCGGTCATCGCCGACATCCACTTCCAGCCGAACTACGTGTTCCAGGCGATCGACGCGGGCTGCGCCGCGGTGCGCGTGAACCCGGGCAACATCCGGAAGTTCGACGACAAGGTGGGCGAGATCGCGGCGGCCGCGAAGGCCGCGGGCGTGAGCCTGCGGATCGGCGTCAACGCCGGCTCGCTCGACCCGCGCCTGCTGCAGAAGTACGGCAAGGCGACGCCCGAGGCGCTCGTCGAGTCGGCCGTCTGGGAGGCGAGCCTGTTCGAGGAGCACGACTTCCACGACTTCAAGATCTCGGTCAAGCACAACGACCCGATCGTCATGGTCAAGGCGTACCGGCTGCTCGCCGAGCGCGGCGACTGGCCGCTGCACCTCGGCGTGACCGAGGCGGGGCCCGAGTTCCAGGGCACCATCAAGAGCGCGACCGCGTTCGGGATCCTGCTCGGCGAGGGTATCGGCGACACCATCCGCGTCTCGCTCTCGGCGCCGCCCGCGCAGGAGGTGAAGGTCGGCCTGCAGATCCTGCAGTCGCTGAACCTGCGGGAGCGCAAGCTCGAGATCGTGTCGTGCCCGTCGTGCGGTCGCGCGCAGGTCGACGTCTACAAGCTCGCGAACGATGTGACCGACGGCCTCGAAGGCATGACCGTACCGCTGCGTGTCGCCGTCATGGGCTGTGTCGTGAACGGCCCCGGCGAGGCGCGCGAAGCGGACCTCGGCGTCGCGTCCGGCAACGGCAAGGGCCAGATCTTCGTCAAGGGCGAGGTCATCAAGACGGTGCCCGAGGCCGAGATCGTCGAGACTCTCATCGCTGAGGCGAACCGCATCGCCGATGAGATGGGTGCCGACGCGCCGGTCGGGAGCCCGCAGGTGCTCACCCCCTGATCAGACGATCTGATCAGCACGATCCGATCAGCACGTCGAAGGAGACGTCATGAGCGACGAGAAGTATGAGTACCCCGACGAGGCGGGCTACCCGGATGGCAGGGGCACACTCGACGAAGGCACCGCCCGCGAGGGCATCGCGCGTCAAGGGACGCCCGGCGGCGACGACGCCGAGGCCGATGCAGCCGAGGCTGAGCTGGGCGAGTTCGCGATGCAGGACGAAGAGGACGTCGAAGGCGTCTGAGTCGCTCGTCAGCATCGAGGCATCCGTTCGACCCCTCGGGTGGAGCACTCATACAATCATCTGGTGCCCACACGCCTGACGAACTTCTTCCTCCGCACGCTCCGTGAAGACCCCGCCGACGCCGAGGTGGTGAGCCACAAGCTGCTCGTGCGCGCCGGCTACATCCGGCGCCAGGCGCCGGGCATCTTCGCGTGGCTGCCGCTCGGTCTCCGGGTGAAGGGCAAGATCGAGCGCATCATCCGTGAGGAGATGGAGGCCGCGGGCGCCCACGAGGTGCACTTCCCGGCGCTGTTGCCGCGCGAGCCGTACGAGGTGACGAACCGCTGGACCGAGTACGGCGACGCGCTCTTCCGGCTGCAGGACCGTCGCGAGACCGACTACCTGCTCGCCCCCACACACGAAGAGGTGTTCACGCTCCTGGTGAAGGATCTGTACTCCTCGTACAAGGACCTGCCGCTCACGATCTACCAGATCCAGGACAAGTACCGCGACGAGGCGCGCCCGCGTGCGGGGCTGCTCCGCGGGCGTGAGTTCACGATGAAGGACGCGTACTCGTTCGACGTCTCGGACGAGGGGCTGGATGCCTCGTACCAGGCGCAGCGCGACGCGTACGAGCGGATCTTCTCGCGGCTCGGCCTCGAGTACGTCATCGTGCAGGCCGACGCCGGCGCCATGGGCGGCTCCAAGTCGGAGGAGTTCCTGCACCCCACGCCTGTCGGCGAGGACACCTTCGTGCGATCGGCGGGTGGCTATGCGGCGAACGTGGAGGCGTTCACGACGGTCGCGCCCGATCCGATCCCGTTCGACGGGCTGCCCGCAGCGGTGGTGCTCGATTCGCCGAACACGCCGACCATCGCGACCCTCGTCGATCTCGCGAACGCCGAGTACCCGCGTCCTGACGGCCGCGACTGGACCGCGGCCGACACGCTCAAGAACGTCGTGCTCGCGCTCACCCACGTCGACGGCGCGCGCGAGATCGTCGTCGTCGGACTGCCCGGTGACCGCGACGTGGACATGAAGCGGGTCGAGGTCGCCTTCTCGCCGGCCGAGGTGGAGGCGGCGACCGAGGCCGACTTCGCCCGCAACCCCGGCCTCGTGAAGGGCTACATCGGGCCGTGGTCGCCCGACGGCGCAGTGCTCGGTGCCGAGTCGTCGACCGGCATCCGCTACCTCGTCGACCCGCGCGTGGTCGACGGCACCGAGTGGATCACGGGCGCCAACCTCGACGAGAAGCACGTGTTCGGGCTCGTCGCGGGTCGAGATTTCGTCGCCGACGGCACCATCGAGGCGGCCGACGTGCGCGCGGGGGACCCCGCGCCCGACGGCTCGGGCCCGGTCGAGCTCGCCCGCGGCATGGAGATCGGGCACGTCTTCCAGCTCGGCCGCAAGTACGCCGAGGCGCTGGGTTTGAAGGTGCTCGACGAGAACGGCAAGCTCGCGACCGTCACGATGGGCTCGTACGGCATCGGTGTCACGCGCATCCTCGCGATCATCGCGGAGTTGCACAATGACGACAAGGGCCTCATCTGGCCCCCGTCGGTCGCGCCGTTCGACGTGCACGTGCTCGCGACGGGCAAGGACCCGGCCGTGTTCGACGCCGCCGACCGGATCGTCGGCGAGCTGGAGACGGCCGGGTTCGACGTGCTCTACGACGACCGCCCGAAGCTGTCGCCCGGGGTGAAGTTCGCCGACGCCGAGCTCATCGGTGTGCCGAAGATCGTGATCGCGGGCCGCGGGGTCGCCGAAGGCGTCGTCGAGGTCTGGGATCGCGCGACCGGCGAACGCACGCAGGTGGCGATCGGCGAGGTGCGGTCCGCGCTCGGTGCGTGATCGGCTACCGTAGACATCTGCCGCACGATCGACTGCGGCACGAGAGCTGAATAGAGGAGGCCGGGGATGGATATCGACCTCAGCGTGCTGCGGATGATGGAGCGCGAGAAGGAGATCCCCTTCGACGAGTTGGTGCAGATCATCGAGCAGGCGATCCTCATGGCCTACCTCAAGCACACCAACCCCGGCCAGCACGGGCACGCCAACCCCGACGGCGCGCGCGCCCACCTCGACCGCAAGACCGGCCATGTGTCCGTGTACGTGCCGGAGCGCGACGAGGACGGCGAGGTCATCGGGGAGGTCGAGGACAGCCCGAGCGACTTCGGCAGGATCGCGGCGTTCGCCGCCAAGCAGGTCATCAATCAGCGCCTCCGGGATCTCGCGGACGACGCGGTGCTCGGCGAGTTCCGCGGCCGTGAGGGCGACATCGTGGCGGGTGTCATCCAGCAGGGGCCGAACCCGCGCATGGTGCACATCGACCTCGGCACCGTCGAGGCGATCCTGCCCCCTGAGGAGCAGATCCCCGGCGAGGAGTACCCGCACGGTCAGCGCATCCGCGTGTACGTCACGAGCGTGGCCAAGGGCCCCAAAGGCCCCTCGATCACCGTCTCCAGGACGCATCCTGCGCTGGTCCGAAAGCTGTTCGCGCTCGAGGTCCCCGAGATCGCCTCCGGGGTGGTCGAGATCGTGTCCCTCGCCCGTGAGGCCGGTCACCGAACCAAGATCGCGGTGCGGGCCAACCAGCCGGGCGTGAATGCCAAGGGCGCGTGCATCGGCGAGCTCGGCCAGCGAGTGCGGGCGGTCACGTCCGAGCTCGGCAGCGAGAAGATCGACATCGTCGACTGGAACGAGGACCTCGCGACCTTCGTCGCCTCTGCGCTCTCACCCGCGAAGGTGACCAGCGCGTTCGTGATCGACGAGTCCATGAAAGCCGTCCGCGCGCTGGTGCCGGACTACCAGCTGTCGCTCGCGATCGGCAAGGAAGGGCAGAACGCCCGTCTCGCCGCGAAGCTCACGGGCGCGAAGATCGACATCCAGCCCGACTCGGTGCTCGACGAGGCGTGATCGGCGAGGCGTGATCGGCGCCGGCGCGGCCGGACGACGGCGTGTGCCGAGGCCGGGCGTCGCGGCGGCGTCCCTGAGCGCTCGTGCCGGAGGTGTAAGATGGAACCCGTCAGAACGTGCATCGGTTGCCGAGCACGCGCCCCACGATCCTCTCTTCTGAGGGTCGTGCTCCGAGAATCCCAGGTCGTCACCGATGTGTCGGCCGTGCTTCCCGGGCGGGGTGCGTGGCTGCATCCGACGCTCGAGTGCTACCGGCTCGCCGAGCGGAGACGTGCCTTCGGGCGCGCACTCCGTACGCATGGCGCGCTGGACATCCATGAAGTAGAGAACAGGCTGAACGGCTAATGGATTACTCATGAGCGGCTCGAAATGAGACCCGTTTAACTACGGTCTGCCCCTGTCCGGGCGCAGACCCGGAACAGGAGAGAAGTGGCTGCCAAACCACGCGTACACGAGATCGCGTCAGAGCTCGGGGTCGACAGCAAGATCGCCCTTGAGAAGCTCAAAGAGATGGGCGAATACGTCAAGGGCCCGTCGTCCTCGATCGAGCCCCCCGTCGCCCGCCGGCTGAAGGCCGCGCTCGAGGCATCCGGGGTGAAGACCCAGGCCGCGCCCGCGGCCGGTGGTGCGAGCAAGCCGGGCGCGTCCCGCCCCGCCGCACCGAAGCCCGGCCCGAAGCCGGGCCCGCAGGCCCCGGTCGCCGAGACCGCGCCCGAAGCGCCGACGCCCGCGCCGATGTCGGTCGCAGAGCGCCAGGCCCAGGCCGAGAAGGCGCGCGCCGAGAAGGCCGAGCAGGCGCAGGCTGAGCAGGCCCAGGCCGGGCAGGCCGAGCAGGCACCGGCCTCGGAGAGCGGTGAGGGTGGCGCCTCGGCGTCCGACGCCGTGAAGCCCGCCGCGCCGAAGCCAGCGGGCGCTGCGTCGCGTCCCGGCCCCAAGCCCGGCGGCGCCCGCCCCGGCAACAACCCGTTCGCGAGCTCGCAGGGCATGGGCCAGCGCCCGGCGCAGCCGCGCCCCGGCAACAACCCGTTCGCCAGCTCGCAGGGCATGGGCCAGCGCCCGTCGCCCGGCAACATCCCGCGCCCCCAGGCGCCGCGTCCCGGCGCCCCGCGTCCGGGTGCGCCACGTCCCGGCGGCGCCGGTCGCCCCGGTGGCGGCGCTCCGCGTCCCGGCGCCCCGCGTCCGGGCGGCTTCCGTCCGGGTGCTCCGGGCGGCGCGGGTCGTCCCGGTGGTCCCGGTGGCGCCGGCGGCGGCTTCCAGCGTCCCGGTGGCGGCTTCGGCGGCCCGCGTCCCGCGGGCGGCGGCGGTCGTGGCCGCGGCCCCGGCGGCGGTACGGCCGGTGCGTTCGGTCGTGGCGGCGGCAAGAGCAAGTCGCGCAAGTCGAAGCGGACGAAGCGGGCAGAGTTCGAGATGCGGGAGGCTCCGTCGCTCGGTGGCGTGAGCGTGCCCCGCGGCGACGGCGACACCGTCATCCGGCTGCGTCGCGGATCCTCGATCTCCGACTTCGCCGACAAGATCGACGCGAACCCCGGCTCGCTCGTCACGGTGCTGTTCCACCTCGGTGAGATGGCGACCGCGACGGAGTCGCTCGACGAGGCCACCTTCCAGGTGCTCGGCGAGGAGCTCGGCTACAAGATCCAGGTCGTCTCGCCCGAAGACGAGGACCGCGAGCTGCTCGAGGGCTTCGACATCGACCTCGACCAGGAGCTCGAGGACGAGGGCGACGACGTGCTCGTGGCGCGTCCGCCGGTCGTGACCGTGATGGGCCACGTCGACCACGGTAAGACGCGCCTGCTCGACGCGATCCGCAATGCCAACGTCGTCGCGGGCGAGGCCGGCGGCATCACCCAGCACATCGGTGCGTACCAGGTGCACACCGAGCACGACGGCGTCGACCGGGCGATCACCTTCATCGACACCCCGGGCCACGAGGCGTTCACCGCCATGCGTGCCCGTGGTGCCCAGGTGACCGACATCGCGATCCTCGTGGTCGCGGCGGACGACGGCATCATGCCGCAGACGATCGAGGCGCTGAACCACGCGCAGTCGGCGAACGTGCCGATCGTGGTCGCGGTGAACAAGATCGACAAGCCCGACGCCAACCCGGCGAAGGTGCGCCAGCAGCTCACCGAGTTCGGGCTCGTGGCCGAGGAATACGGCGGCGACGTCCTGTTCGTCGACGTCTCGGCCCGTGAGAACATCGGCATCCAGGAACTGCTCGACGCGGTGCTGCTCACCGCCGACGCCGGCCTCGACCTCCGCGCGAACCCCGACAAGGACGCACGTGGTGTGGCCATCGAGGCGAAGCTCGACAAGGGCCGCGGTGCCGTGGCGACCGTGCTCATCCAGTCGGGCACGCTGAAGGTCGGCGACGCGATCGTCGCGGGCACGGCCTACGGGCGCGTCCGGGCGATGACCGACGAGAACGGCGACCCGGTGCCGGCGGCGACGCCGTCGCGGCCGGTGCAGGTGCAGGGTCTCTCGAGCGTCCCGCGCGCCGGTGACACCTTCCTCGTCACCGAGGAAGACCGCACCGCGCGTCAGATCGCCGAGAAGCGCGAGGCCGCCGAGCGCAACGCGCAGCTGGCGAAGGCCCGGAAGCGCATCTCGCTCGAGGACTTCACGCGTGCACTCGAAGAGGGCAAGGTCGAGGCGCTCAACCTCATCATCAAGGGTGACGTGTCGGGTGCCGTCGAGGCGCTCGAGGAGTCGCTCATGAAGATCGAGGTCGACGACTCGGTGCAGCTGCGCATCCTGCACCGCGGTGTGGGCGCCGTGACCGAGTCGGACATCGACCTGGCCACGATCGACAATGCGATCGTGATCGGCTTCAATGTGCGACCCGATGTGAAGGCGCGCGAGCGTGCCGCCCGCGAGGGCGTCGACGTGCGCTTCTACAACGTCATCTACAACGCGATCGATGACATCGAGGCGTCGCTCAAGGGCATGCTCAAGCCCGAGTACGAAGAGGTCCAGTCGGGTGTCGCCGAGATCCGCGAGGTGTTCCGCTCCTCGAAGTTCGGCAACATCGCCGGTGTCGTCGTGCGATCGGGAACGATCACGCGCAACGCCAAGGCCCGCGTCATCCGCGACGGTGTCGTGGTCGGCGACGGCCTCGCGATCGAGTCGCTCCGCCGGTTCAAGGACGACGTCACCGAGGTCCGTACGGACTTCGAGGCAGGTATCGGCCTCGGCAAGTACAACGACATCCAGGTCGGCGACGAGATCGAGACCATCGAGATGCGCGAGAAGCCTCGCGCGTAACCGGAGCGGCCGGGGGCGGCGAAGCCGCCCCCGGCCTCGCCCCGGAAGGAGCACAGCACAAGATGGCAGACCCACAGCGGGCCAGGAAGATGGCCGACCGCATCAAAGAGATCGTGGCGCGACGGCTCGACAAGGGGCTGCGCGACCCGCGGCTCGGGTTCGTGACGATCACCGATGTCCGGGTGACCGGCGACCTCCAGCACGCCTCGGTGTTCTACACCGTGTACGGCAGCGAGGAGGAACGTCGCGACTCGGCCCTCGCGTTGAAGGCCGCGACCGGGATGCTCCGCACCGAGGTGGGCCGCAACCTCACGTCGCGGCTGACGCCGTCGCTCGAGTTCATCGCCGACGCGATCCCCGAGAACGCCGAGCACATCGAGGCGCTGCTGCGCGAGGCGCGCACACGCGACGCGGAGAGCGCCGGTCTGGCGCAGTCCGCGCAATACGCCGGCGACCCCGACCCCTACGTCAAGCCGCGCGATCTCGACGAGGACGACGACGAGGACGCGGACGAGCTCGACGACGAGGCATCCGACCTCTCAGACGACGCGGAGGCGGGCGGCGCCCGCTGACCTGCCTCGCTGGTCGAGCATCGCCGGGCGCTCCTCGGGCCTACGAGTGGGGCAGCGCGTAGCCGTCGTCCTCGGCGACCGCGACGGCGAGCCCGTCGGCGACCAGCCCCGCGATCGCCCGCTCGAGCTGCTCGGCATCGGCCCAGAGCGACGCGAGTTCGGCGCGCGAGACCGGGCCGTGCGCGGCTCGCAGCTCGCGCATGACCAGACCGCGCACCTGGCGGTCGCTGCCCTCGAACCTCGCCGGCCGGCGCGGGGCAGGGCCGGATGCCTCGGGGTAGCCCGCGGCTCGCCAGGCGCACATCCGTGCCACGGGGCACACCTCGCACTTCGGCGCCCGCGCCGTGCACACGGTCGCGCCGAGCTCCATGGCGCCGGCGTTGAACGCGTGCGCCGCATCACGGTCCGCGGGGAGCAGTGCCTCCATGGCGGCCAGATCGCGCGCCGCCGACGGCGCATCGGCCCGCGCCCGGCCCTCGATCGCCCGCGCGATCACGCGCCGGGTGTTGGTGTCGACGACCGGGTGACGGTCGCCGAACGCAAAGGCGGCGATCGCCCGCGCCGTGTACGGGCCGACGCCCTGCAGCGCGAGCAGCGCGTCGAGATCGCGCGGCACCTCGCCGCCGTGCCGTTCGACCAGCTCGGTCGCGGCGCGATGCAGCCAGAGCGCCCGCCGCGGGTAGCCGAGCCGATCCCACGCACGTACGGCCTCAGCGGCCGGTTCGGCCGCGAGCGCGGCGGGCGTCGGCCAGCGTGCCATCCACGCCTCCCACTTCGGCAGCACGCGTGAGACCTGCGTCTGCTGGAGCATGAACTCGCTCACCAGCACCGCCCACGCCGAGCGGTCGGCCGCACGCCAGGGCAGTGGGCGCGCAGCGCCCGCGAACCACCCGACGACGGCGTCGGCGAACCGGGCGGGGGAGGAACGAGGCATCCGTCTCAGCGTACGCATCGAACTCCCGCCTGCGCGCCAGTTCTGCGAGACCGCGCCACCACAGTTGGCGCGGCGGTGCAGAAGTGGCGCGGAGCGGCGGTGCGGCGTGCGCCGACCCGGGTAGCGTGGACGCATGGAGCTGGTGACGACGCCGAGGGTGCGCTTCCTGCGTGCGGTTGCCGATGTGGTGCTCGAGCGGTACGGCCGCGGGCGCATGATCGTGGCCGTCACGGGACCGGCCGGGGCCGAGGCATCCCGATTCGCCGACGACCTGCGCGACGTGCTCGCCGAACGCGACCACACGGTGTTCCGCGCGCACCTCGACGACTTCCACCGCTCGCGCGAAGCGCAGTCCGCGTTCGGCCCGGACACGCCCGAGCGCTATGTGCGCTACGGGTTCGACGAGTCCGCGCTCCTCAGGTCGCTCGTGGAGCCGTTCCGCATGGGCGGGTCCGCCGCGTTCGTCACGCGAGTGCTCGACGCCGCGCGGGACGCCTGGGTCGAGCCCAAGTGGATCACCGGGCCCGAGGACGCCATCCTCGTCATCGACGGCCGCTTCCTGCTGCGCGACCGGCTGGCGCGCCTCTGGGACTACCGGATCGCCATCGACGGCGAGCCCACCGATCCGGCCGACGTGATCGCGTACGCCGAACGCGACCCGAGGACCGTCGCCGATCTCGTGCTCGATCTCTCGGACCCGGGGCATCCGCGCGCCGTGTGACCGTCAGCGCGCGAGCACCGCGAGCACCGCGTGCACCCGCTCATCCGGCAGGAACCCGTCGCGTTCGACCTCGTGCACGAGCGACGCCAGCGCCGCATTGACGGGCGCGGCGACGCCCGCGAGCCGGGACTCGGCGACGACCGCCCCGTTCAGGTGATCGACCTCGGTCGGCTGCCGACGCCGGATGCTCTGCTGCGTCGACCCGAGGTTCGGAACGCGCCCCATGCGTCGCGCCATCAGCCAGGGCAGCACCTGGCCCACGGCGAGCGGCAGCCGAGCGAAGACCCGGAGGCGGAGGTCGCTGAGACCCTGCAGCGCACCGAAGGTGACGCCCCGCGCCACACCGACCCGCACGCACTCGCGCATGGAGGCGGTCACCACGCGCCGGAGGCGCGCGTCGGCGATGACCTCTTGTACGCTGCGGCCGACGATGGCGGGCACGGCGTTCAGCATGTTCACCACGAGCTTCGTCCATTGCGCACCGCGGAATCCCGGGATCGCGATGACAGGTACGGCCTCCGAGAGCATGGCGGCGATGCGCAGGGCCTCGGCGTCGGGAGGGCCGTCGCCGGCCCCCAGATAGCTCGTCGCGCGCGCCGTGACGCGCACCACGCCGGGCTCGGTGTGGTTGGCGGCGATGATCGAGAGGAGACCGAAGCAGCGGGACGCGGGCAGGAGCCGGGCGGCGGTGTCGACGCCCGCGAGGCCGTTCTGCACGACGACGACGGTCGCGCCGTCGGCGAGGTCCCGGTTGGCGGCGATCGCGGCTTCCGCGTCGTGCGCCTTCGTGCACACGAGCACGAGGTCGGCAGGACGCGTGAGCCGGTCGGCCACGGCCACCCTCGCGTGCACGTCGCCGTATCCGCCGCTCAACCGGATGCCGTGCTCGCGGATCGCCTCGAGACCACGACCGCGTGCGGTCACCTCGACGTCGTGGCCCGCGCGGGTCAGCAGCGCCGCGAACATGCCGCCGAGCGCGCCCGAGCCGATGATCCCGATGCGCATCGTCTCAGCGTAGGCCAGCGCGCGACGGCGGCCCGCCGTCCGGGGTATAGCCTGGATCGGTGATCAGCGGCATCCTCCTCGTCGACAAGCCGCAGGGGATGACCAGCCACGACGTCGTCAGCCGCGTGCGGCGCCTCGCCGGCACCCGCAAGGTGGGCCATGCCGGCACCCTCGACCCGATGGCCACCGGCCTGCTCCTGCTCGGCGTCAACGATGCGACCAGGCTCTTGCACTACCTCGTCGGACTCGACAAGGAGTACACGGCGACGATCCGGCTCGGGTGGGGCACGACGACCGACGACGCCGAGGGCGAGCCGCTCACGCCCGCGTCTGCCGAGACCGTCGCGGGCGTCGACGACACCGCCATCTCGAACGGCATTCGCGACCTCACGGGTGACCTCGAGCAGGTGCCGAGCTCGGTGAGCGCGATCAAGGTCGACGGAAAGCGCGCCTACCACCGCGTGCGGGGCGGCGAGACCGTCGAGCTCGCGGCGCGGTCCGTGCGGGTCAGCGAGTTCGAGCAGCTCGCCGTGCGGCGCGACGGGGCCTCGATCGACGTCGACGTGCGGGTCGCGGTCTCCTCGGGCACCTACGTGCGGGCGCTCGCGCGCGATCTCGGTGCAGCGCTCGGCGTCGGCGGGCACCTGACGGCGCTGCGGCGCACGCGGGTGGGCCGGTTCCCGGTGACGGATGCCTCGGCGCTCGAGCCGCTCGACGTCGCCGCGACGATCGTCGGCGCAGCCGACGCGGCGCGGTCGGCGCTGCCGGTCGTCGAGCTCGACCCTGCGGCAGCGATCGACCTCGGCCACGGCAAACGCATCGCAGCCCCGGCGGACGCCCCCGCGGCGACACCGATCGCGGCGATCGTCGGCGACCGGCTCGTCGCCGTCGTCGAGCGTCGCGGCGACCAGTTCCGGGTGCTCACGGGCTTCCCGGACGGAGGCGCCGCATGATCGACTGGTTCACCTGGGTCCAGATCGGCGTGGCGGTGATCGCCGGCCTCGTGTGCCTCGGGCTCGGGTTCGCCGGGCGCGTACCGAGCGACGTCTCGATCGGCGCCCTCGCGGTGGTCGAGGCGCTGCTCCTCGTCCAGGCGGTGATCGCGATCGCGGCGCCCGCGTTCGGCAACGTGCCGACCGGCAGTGTGCTCGAGTTCGTCGTCTACCTCGTCGGCGCGCTGTTGCTGCCGCCGGCCGCCGGCTTCTGGGCGCTCCTCGAACGCAACCGATGGTCGACCGTCGTCCTCGGCGTCGCGGCACTCGCCGTCGCCGTCATGGTCTACCGGATGATGCAGATCTGGACCGTGCAGCAGGCGTGACCCGCCGGAAACCCCGCCACCGTTGATGCGTGACGCCCGGGCCACCGAAATGCCGAGCCCGGGCCACGTGAATGAGAGAATCGAACGTCATGACCTCCGCACGCCCGTCCACCGCGAACGAGACCCGCCGACCCCGCCGCATGAGCGGCGTCGGACGCGTCCTCATCGCCGTGTACGGCGTGCTCGCGCTCGCGGCCGTGGGGCGCTCGCTCGTGCAGATCGTCGAGAAGTTCGACGAGGCGCCGCTCGCGTATGCGCTGTCGGGGCTCGCCGCGGTGGTCTACGTCGTCGCCACGATCGCACTCATCGCCCCGGGCCGCGCGTGGTATCGCGTCGCCTGGGCGACCATCGTCTTCGAGTTCGCCGGGGTGCTCGTGATCGGCACGTTGAGCGTCGTGCTGCCCGAGCTCTTCCCGCACGACACCGTGTGGTCGTGGTACGGCCGCGGCTACCTGTTCATCCCGCTGGTGCTCCCGGTGCTCGGCATGTGGTGGCTCGCGAAGCACCGCCCAGGAGTCTCCGACACCGCGGGCGGCGCCCGGTGAGGACCTTCGAAGGGCTGGCTTCGGTGCCGGCCGGATTCGGGCCGTCGGCGGTCACGATCGGCAAGTTCGACGGGGTCCACCAGGGCCACCGGGCGGTCATCTCGGAGCTCCGCGCCGTCGCCGAGGCGCGCGACCTCCGCTCCGTGGTCGTGACGTTCGATCGCAACCCGCTCGCGCTGCTCGCGCCCGACCGCTGCCCCGACGCCCTTGTGAGCGTCCGGCAGAAGCTGGGGCTGCTCGCGACGACGGGACTCGACGCCGCGCTCGTGCTGCCCTTCGACCGGGCGCTCGCGAGTCTCGCACCCGAGGAGTTCGTGCGGCGCGTGCTCGTCGACACGCTCGGCGCGCGCGCGGTGCTCGTGGGCGCCGACTTCCGGTTCGGCGCGCGAGGGGCCGGCGACGTCGCCCTCCTCGAGCGGCTGGGCGGCGAGCTCGGCTTCGCGGTCGAGCTCATCGGGGATGTGCGACCCGAGGGGGAGCGGCGGGTGTCGTCCACCTGGGTCCGCGAGCTCCTGGCGGAGGGTGACGTCCGGCACGCCGCTCGTCTGCTCGGGCACGCGCCGACGGTGTCGGGCATCGTCGTGCACGGCGCCGCGCGCGGCCGTGAGCTCGGATTTCCGACGGCCAACCTCTCGCCCGACTCGGAGGGGCTCATCCCCGCCGACGGCGTGTACGCGGGCTGGCTCAGCGACGCGGGCACGCGGTACCCGGCCGCGATCTCGGTGGGCAACAACCCGACGTTCGAGGGTGTGCCGCGCAAGCAGGTCGAGGCGTACGTGCTCGACCGCGAGCTCGACCTCTACGACCGGCTGGTCGAGGTCGAGTTCGTGGACCGGATCCGCGGCATGATCGCGTTCGACAGCATCGATGCGCTGATCGCACGCATGCGTGACGACGTCGACGTCGCGCGAGAGCTCCTCGAGTGAGGCGACCGGGTCGGCCCGTCGACGCACGCAATCCGGCCCCGCTCTGGGCGGGGCGTACGCTCGCGCTCATCGGCATCGTGCTCGTCGCGTTCAACCTGCGCTCGGCGGTCGCGTCGCTCTCGCCGATCCTCGCCGAGCTCGAGGCCGATCTCGAGCTGAACTCGGTCGTGGTCGGCGTGCTCGGCATGCTGCCCCCGCTCTGCTACGCGGTGTTCGGCATCAGCACGCCGCTGCTCGCGAAGCGATTCGGGTTGGAGGCGACGCTCGTCGTGGCCCTCGCCGCGCTCACCGTCGGGCTCGCGGGCCGCGGGCTCGCGCCCGATGCCGTGATGCTGGTGCTTGCGAGCGCGGTGACGTTCGCGGCGATCGGCGTCGGCAACGTGCTGCTGCCGCCGCTGGTCAAGCGGTACTTCCCGGACCGCATCGGCCTCATGACCACGGTCTACGCGACGGCGATGTCGATCAGCACCTTCGTGCCTCCGCTCGTGGCGGTGCCCGTGGCGGAGGCGACGCACTGGCGGGTGTCGCTCGGTGAGTGGGCGGCGATCGCGGCACTCAGCCTGATCCCGTGGATCGCGCTGCTCGTGCATCCGTCACGCCGGGGCGGCCGGGCGGCGCCCGAGGAGGCGGCGCCGTCGCAGCTGGGGCGCGCGGCGCGCTCCCCGCTCGCCTGGGCGCTCACGACGATCTTCGCGGTGTCGGCGCTGAACGCGTACACGCTCTTCGCGTGGCTGCCGACGCTGCTGCACGACACGGCGGGGACGAGTCATGCCGAGGGCGGAGCGCTGCTCTCGCTCTACGCCGCGATGGGCCTGCCGACGAGCATCCTCGTCCCGCTGCTCGCGGCACGGTACGGCCGGATCGGGGTGCTCATCGTGGCCTCCGTCGTGTCGCTGGTGCTCGGCAATGCGGGCCTGCTGTTCGTCCCCGGCGTCGCGACGTGGCTCTGGGTGGCGCTAGCCGGCCTCGGGCCGTTGCTCTTCCCGCTCGCGCTGGTGCTCATCAATCTGCGAACCCGTACCCATTCGGGCTCGGTGGCGCTGAGCGGGTTCGTGCAGTCGGCGGGGTACCTCCTGGTGGCCGCCGGCCCGCTGGTGATCGGCGCCGTGCACGAGTGGACCGGGGGCTGGACCTGGCCACTCGTGATCCTGCTCGTCTCGGCGGTGCCGGCGGCGGTGGCCGGGTTCGTCGTCGCGCGGCCGCGTTACCTGGAAGACGAGCGCGCCTGACGACGGCCGACTCGCGCCGGCTCGCGCCGACTCGCGCCGGCTCGCGCCCGGTCAGCCCGTCGGCTGCGGGCGGTGCACGAGCGCGCCCGCGCCGATGAGCGGGCCCTCGTCCGAGAGTCCCGAGGGCTCGATCCGCGTGCGCTGCACGAAGTCGAACTCCGTGCGCTCCGCGAGGGCGGCGCGGGCGTGGTCGAAGAGCGCGGGGGAGACGCGGGAGAAGCCGCCGCCGATGGCGACGAGGTCGAGGTCGACGAGGTTCGTCGCGGACGCGATCGCGCGACCGATCGCGGTCCCGGATCGTTCGACGGCGGCGATCGCGATCGGGTCGCCGGCCGCGTGCGCGGCTGCGAGGTCCTCGCCGGTCTCGCCGGTGAAGCCCTGACGTCTGGCCCAGGCGACCGTGCGCGGGCCCGAGGCGATGGCTTCGAGGCATCCGCGCCCGCCACAGGCGCAGGGGTCGTCGAATCCGCCGACCTCGACGTGGCCGATGTGCCCGCCGTTGCCCGACGGGCTGGGCGCGGCAGCGCCGCCGAGCAGCAGGCCGCCGCCGACCCCGGTCGACACGACCATGCCGAGCAGGTTGCGGCTGCCCTGCCCGACGCCGACCCATGACTCGGCGAGCACGATGCAGAGGCCGTCGATGCGCAGGTCGACCGGCACACCCGGGATCAGCGCGGCGACGTCGGCCGCGAGCGGGTGCCCGCGCCAGACCGGCACGTTGAGCGGCGAGATCGTCCGTTCGCGGAGGTCGACGGGCCCGGCCGAACCGATGCCGGCGCCGATCAGGGACCCGCCTTCGGGCAGTGCGTCGCGCGCGCCCGCGACGACCTCGGCGACCGCGAGCCGCAGTTCGTCGGAGGAGGCGTTCGGTCCGGTGGGCCGGCGGTGCCGGCTGCCGGGGAGCAGGGTGCCGCGGTCGTCGACGAGCGCGGCTTCGACTTTGGTGCCGCCGAAGTCGACGGCGAGCGCGATGGGGCTGGGCATACGCACCAGCTTAGGTGCGTGCGCGTTCGCCATGATTGCTCATATGCGCATGAATGGCAGCGAGTGTTGCTGATCGTGGCTCGGCTGCCTACCCTGGTGAGAGCGGAAGGGAGGCGCATGGACGAGATCGACGAGCTGCTCTCGATTCGGGCCGCCGAGCTCTACTACGAAGAGAACAAGACTCAGGACGAGATCGGCCAGGCACTGCGGCTGACCCGCTGGAAGGTCGGTCGTCTGCTCGCCCAGGCCAAGCAGCGCGGCTTCATCCGCATCGAGATCCTGCATCCGCGCGCCCGACGGCTCCCCATCGAGCGCCGCCTCCGCGACGAGCGCGGACTGGTCGAGGCCGTCGTGGTCTCCTCGGCCGGCGTCTCCTCGCCGGAGGAGCTGCAGGCGCGCACCGCCCAGGCGGCGGCCGACTACCTGACCGCGCTCCGGCCCGTCCCGCGCACGCTCGGCGTCAGCTGGGGGCGCACCCTCTTCGAGATCTCGCAGCACCTCCGCAACGGCTGGGCGACAGGCGTCGGCGTCGTGCAGATCAATGGCGGCGTGAGTCTGAACCGCCGGCCGGGTACCGCCGCGGCCACCGCGGTCGGCATCGCGCAGAAGGGCGGCGGCAGCGCGACGCTGCTGCCGAGTCCGGCCATCCTCGAGCAGCTCGCGACGAAACAGGCGATCGAGTCCGACCGCGTCGTCGCCGGGGTCATCGAGCTCGCGCGCTCGGCCGACGCCTACCTCTTCAGCGCAGGAGCCGCCGATCACAGCTCCGTGCACGTCGAGAGCGGATATCTCTCGGCGGCCGACGTCGACCTGCTCGTGCAGAAGGGCGCCGTGGGCGACGTCGTCGGCCGGTACATCGACTCCGACGGCAACATCGTCGACCCGGCTCTCGACGCCAGGACCGTGGGCCTCACGCTCGACGAGCTGCGCGCCGCGCCGCTCTCGGTCGCGGTCATCGCCGGCCCCAGCAAACATCCCGTCGCCGACGCCGTCGTGCGCAGTGGGCTGTGCACGGTCCTCGTCACCGACGAGGCGACCGCACTCCACCTCCTCGACGACTGACCGCGTCGCCACGAACCACCCTCCTCAGAATCGGCAGGCACCAATGACCGGCACCTCACTCGTCACCGCCCGCGAGCGCGCGCTCGCGGTGCTCGGCGGCGAACCCGACGACGCGACGCTCCGTCGCTATCTGCACGGCATCGCGGGCGTCGACGCCGTCGGTCTCGAGCAGCGCGCCGCGGCGCTCGGCACGCGATCGATCAAGACCTCCTCGAAGGCGTGGGCGCTCGATCGCATCATCTCGCTCATCGACCTCACGACACTCGAGGGTGCTGACACGCCGGGCAAGGTGCGCTCGCTCGTCAGCAAGGCGGTCACGCCCGACCCCGCCGACCCGTCGACGCCCCGCGTCGCGGCCGTCTGCGTCTACGGCGATCTCGTCGCGACGGCGGTCGACGCCCTCGGCGGCGCGCACGGCGACCCCGACGACGGCGGCATCGCCGTCGCGGCGGTCGCGACCGCCTTCCCGTCGGGGCGCGCCTCGCTCGACATCAAGCTCGCCGACACGGCCGAGGCGGTCGCCGCGGGGGCCGACGAGATCGACATGGTGATCGACCGGGGGGCGTTCCTCGCGGGCCGGTACAGCCTCGTGTTCGATCAGATCGCGGCGGTCAAAGAGGCGTGCCGCCGCGACGACGGCACGAGCGCGAGCCTCAAGGTCATCCTCGAGACGGGCGAGCTCGTCACGTACGACAACGTCCGCCGCGCGTCATGGCTGTCCATCCTCGCGGGCGGCGACTTCATCAAGACCTCGACCGGCAAAGTCCCGTCGGCGGCCACCTTGCCGGTGACGCTGCTCATGCTCGAGGTCGTGCGCGACTGGCACCTCGCGACCGGCCAGCGCATCGGCGTGAAGCCCGCCGGCGGCATTCGCACGTCGAAGGACGCGATCAAGTACCTCGTCACCGTCGCCGAGACCGCGGGCGAAGAGTGGCTGCAGCCGCACCTGTTCCGTTTCGGCGCCTCGAGCCTCCTGAACGACGTGCTGCTGCAGCGCCAGAAGATCCGCACCGGGCACTACTCGGGCGCCGACTACGTGACGATCGACTGATCGGAAAAGAAGGCAGATCCATGAGCTTCCTCGAATACGCGCCGGCGCCCGAGTCGCGCAGCATCCTCTCGCTCCGCGACCAGTACGGCCTCTTCATCGACGGCGAGTTCGTCGATGGCCGGGGCACCCCGTTCCAGACCATCTCGCCGGCGAACGAGGAGCGCATCGCCACCGTCGCGAACGCGAACGCCGCCGACGTCGACGACGCGGTCGCGGCCGCGCGCCGGGCCTACGACGGCGTGTGGTCGCGTCTCAGCGGCCGCGACCGCGGCAAGTACCTCTTCCGCATCGCGCGGCTCGTGCAGGAGCGCGCGCGCGAGCTCGCGGTCGCGGAGTCCCTCGACAACGGCAAGCCCATCAAGGAGTCGCGCGACGTCGACGTTCCGCTCGTCGCCGCCTGGTTCTTCTACTACGCGGGCTGGGCCGACAAGCTCGACTACGCCGGGCTCGGGCAGCACCCGCGGGCGCTCGGTGTCGCCGCGCAGGTCATCCCGTGGAACTTCCCGCTGCTCATGCTCGCGTGGAAGATCGCGCCCGCGCTGGCCGCGGGCAACACGGTCGTGCTGAAGCCGGCCGAGACGACGCCGCTCAGCGCGCTGCTCTTCGCCGAGATCGTGCAGCAGGCCGACCTGCCGCCCGGTGTGGTGAACATCATCACGGGCGCCGGCGACACCGGTGCAGCGCTCGTCGGGCACGAGGGCGTCGACAAGGTCGCCTTCACGGGCTCGACGGCTGTGGGCCGGCAGATCGCGAAGACGGTGGCGGGCTCGTCGAAGAAGCTGACGCTCGAGCTCGGCGGCAAGGCCGCGAACATCGTGTTCGACGACGCGCCGATCGATCAGGCGATCGAGGGCATCGTGAACGGCATCTTCTTCAACCAGGGCCACGTCTGCTGCGCCGGGTCGCGCCTGCTCGTGCAGGAGTCGATCCACGACGAGGTCGTCGACCGGCTGAAGGCGCGACTGTCGACGCTGCGTCTCGGCGACCCGCTCGACAAGAACACCGACATCGGCGCGATCAACTCGCGCGCGCAGCTCGACCGCATCCGCGAGCTCTCCGACGCGGGCGTCGCGGAGGGCGCCGAGCGCTGGACCGCGCCGTGCGAGCTCCCGGCGAACGGCTTCTGGTACGCGCCGACCGTGTTCACGAACGTGCAGACCAGCCACCGCATCGCGCGCGAGGAGATCTTCGGCCCGGTGCTCTCGGTGCTGAGCTTCCGCACCCCGCAGGAGGCGATCGCGAAGGCGAACAACACGCCGTACGGACTCTCGGCGGGCATCTGGACCGACAAGGGCAGTCGCATCCTCGCGGTCGCCGACGGCTTGAAGGCCGGGGTCGTGTGGGCGAACACCTTCAATCGCTTCGATCCGGCGAGCCCGTTCGGCGGCTACAAGGAGTCGGGCTACGGCCGCGAGGGCGGCCGGCACGGTCTCGGGGCGTACCTCGCGCCGGCCGGTGTCGGCCGGGGCGCGGCCGGCTCGCCCGCGGCGATCGCGGCCGAGGTCGCCGGCGGCACGATCGAGCCGGCATCGGGTGCGGCAGCCGCTCAGCCCGAGGCATCCGCTCGGCCCGCACCGAAGACCACGCGCTCGCGCACGACGACGAAGAACGCGCGCACGACGACGAAGAAGGGGGCCGCCAAGTGACCGCAGCGGACGCCGGCCGGCTGGCCGTGCCCAAGACCTACAAGCTCTACATCGGCGGCGCGTTCCCGCGCAGCGAGTCCGGTCGCACCTATGAGGTCCGCGCCGCCGACGGCGGCTTCCTCGCGAACGCGTCGAAGGCCTCGCGCAAGGATGCCCGCGATGCGGTCGTCGCCGCGCGCGGGGCGGTCGCGGGCTGGTCGGGTGCGACCGCGTACAACCGCGGCCAGGTGCTCTACCGCATCGCCGAGCTGCTCGAGGGACGGCGGGCGCAGTTCGTCGCGGAGATCGAGCAGGGCGAAGGGGTGGGCCGCGACGCGGCCGTCGCGCAGGTCGATGAGGCGATCGATCGCTGGGTCTGGTACGCCGGGTGGGCCGACAAGTTCGCGCAGGTCACGGGCAATGCCAACCCCGTCGCGGGCCCGTACTTCAACATCTCGGTGCCGGAACCGACCGGTGTGGTCGCGATGGTCGCGCCCCAGGACTCATCGCTCGTCGGCCTGGTGTCGGCGATGGCGCCCGCGCTCGTCGCCGGCAATGCCGTCGTCGTGGTCGCGAGCGAGCGATTCCCGCTGTCGGCCATCAGCCTCGCCGAGGTGCTCGCGACGAGTGATGTGCCGAAGGGCGTCGTGAACGTGCTCACGGGCTCACCCGCCGAGATCGCGCCGTGGCTCGCATCGCACGCCGACGTGAACGCCCTCGACCTCGTGGGCGCCGGCGCGCTCGACTGGGTCGACCTCGAGATCGCCGCGGCCGACACGCTCAAGCGGGTCCTGCGACCCGAGTCCGGCCCGGATGCCGCGGCGCCCGCGCTCGACCGCATCGCGGCGTTCACCGAGACGAAGACGGTCTGGCACACGAAGAGCCTGCGTTAGGCCTAGCGCCTCAGCCGCGCCGGCGCCAGCCGTTCCGGGGACGAGCCGGATCGCCTAGGGTCGATCGCCTGAGCCGGAAGAGGCGAGGGACGACATGCGCGTGCTCGTGACCGGCGCGACCGGGTACATCGGTGGCCGGCTCGTCCCGCGCCTCGTCGCGGCCGGGCACGACGTGCGCGTGCTCGTACGGCGCCCCGAGCGCTTGCGGGACGTGCCGTGGTCGGCCGACGTCGAGGTCGTCGAGGGCGACCTGGTGGATTCGGCCGCGGTCGGACGGGCCGTCGCCGGCGTCGACGCCGTGTACTACCTCGTGCACGGCATGGCCGCGGGCGGCGACTTCGAGGCGGTCGAACGCACGGCCGCCCGGAACGTCGCCGAAGCCTCGGCGGCCGCCGGCGTGCGGCGCATCGTCTACCTCGGCGGCCTGCACCCTGATGGTGCGGAGCTCTCCCGCCACCTGCGGTCCCGCGTCGAGGTCGGGCGGCTCCTGCTCGCGTCGGGCGTGCCGACGATCGTGCTGCAGGCGGGCGTCGTGATCGGTTCGGGGTCGACGTCGTTCGAGATGATCCGGCACCTCACCGAGGTGCTGCCGTACATGCCGGCACCGCGCTGGGTGCGGTCGTCGATCCAGCCGATCGCGATCCGCGATGTGCTGCACTACCTGCTCGCCGCGGTCGATGTGCCGTCCGAGGTGAACCGGGCGTTCGACATCGGTGGACCCGACGTGTACCGCTACGGCCAGCTGATGAACGGCTATGCGGTCGAGGCCGGACTGCGGCAGCGCCCCATCGCCGCGCTGCCGGTGCTCACGCCGTGGCTCGCCGGGCAGTGGGTGAATCTCGTGACGCCGATTCCACGGCGGCTCGCCGTGCCGATCATCGAGTCGCTGCAGTTCGACTGCGTGGTGCACGACCGCGACATCGATGCGGTGATCCCCCCGCCGGCCGAGGGGCTCCTGCCGTATCGGCGGGCGGTCCGGCTCGCGCTCGCGCGCGAGCGCGCCGGCGAGGTGGAGACCAGCTGGCGCGACGCGGGGGTGCCGGGAGCGCCGAGCGATCCGCTGCCCAGCGATCCGGACTGGGCGGGCCACTCGGTGTTCGTCGATGAACGCGAGCGGCGCTCGCCGGCGACGCCCGCGGCGCTCTGGGCGGTCATCGAGGGCGTGGGCGGCCAACGCGGGTGGTACTCGTTCCCGCTGGCGTGGGCGCTGCGCGGCTGGATCGACCAGATGACCGGTGGGGTCGGGCTGCGGCGCGGGCGCCGGCACCCGGATCGATTGCACGAGGGCGACGCCCTGGACTTCTGGCGGGTCGAGCGGCTCGATCGTGGCCGTCTGCTGCGGTTGCGGGCGGAGATGCGCGTGCCCGGGCGTGCCTGGCTGGAGCTGCGGGCGGAGCCCGACGGGTCGGGCGAGCGGGTCGGTTCGCGATATCTGCAGCGTGCGGTGTTCTTCCCGAGGGGACTCGCCGGCCGGCTGTACTGGTGGGCGATCCTGCCGTTCCACGGGATCATCTTCTCGGGGATGGCCAACCGGATCACCGCGGAGGCGGAGGCCTCCAGCGGCACGCAGACCACCGGCGTATAACGATCAGGTAACGCCGTGTGCTAGCGTGACGGCACCCGGCAGGCAACGGTGCGTGGCGGGTGGGAAGGCCCGTGCCCGTGTCTCACGCCTCAGTCGCCGTCGTGCTCCGTCGTACCGGCCTCGTGGTCGCCGCCGCGCTGCTCACCGGAGTGCTGATCGCGGCGCAGGTGCCGCCGCGGGTCCAGGCGGGCGATCTGTTCGGGCAGTTGCGGGCACCGGGCGAGGCGGCGTTCACCGTCGGGCATCGTGGCGACCGCGCCTCGGCGCCGGAGAACACCATGCCCTCGCTCGAGCTCGCGATGGACGAGCTCGCGTATGTCGAGACCGATGTGCGTCTCACGCGGGACGGCGTGCCCGTGCTCTTCCACGACGTCACGCTCGAGCGCATCGCCGGGGTCGACGGTCGTATCGAGGAGCTCACGCTCGACGAGGCGCGGCGACTCGACGTCGGCGCCTGGTACGACGACGAGTTCGCGGGCGCCACGATCCCCACGCTGGACGAGTTCCTGGCCGCGCTGGCCGAGCGGCCGGGCGCACGGGCGCTGGTCGAGTTGAAGGCCGGGTGGGATCGCGCCGGTGTCCGCACCGTCGCCGGCCTCATCGATCGGCATAACCTGCGGACCCGGGTGGTGCTGCAGAGCTTCAGCATCGACACGCTGCTCGCCATCCGCGCGGCGTCGCCCAGTACGCCGCGGATCATGCTCACGCGCGAGTTGCCGGCGGATCCGCGACCGCTGGCCGACCAGCTCGACGTGATCGGGTTCGGCACGCCGCTCGCCTCGGTCCGACGCGAGCCGGGAGCCGTCGAACGAGCACACGCGGCGGGGCTCGCGGTGCTCTGTTACACCTTGAACTCCGACACCGACTGGGCCGAGGTGCACCGGCTCGGCATCGACGGCATCATCACCGACGAACCGAGCGATCTCGATGCATGGCTCGCGGTGACGGCGCCGGGCACCTGAGCGTCGAGGAATCGGATCGCCGCGCTCGGCACGCGTCAGCCGCGGTTGTTCGACAGCTCGAAGAGTCGCACGAGCTCGGCGACCGCGGCCTCGCGCTGATCGCCGCCCGCCTCGTACTGGTGCGAGACGTGTGTGCGCAGATGGTTCTCGACGAGCAGTTTGTTCAGCGAGGCGAGCGACTTCTGCACCGCGAGCGACAGCGTGATGATGTCGACGCAGTAGTCCTCGTTCTCGATCATCTTCTCGATGCCACGCAACTGGCCCTCGATGATCTTCGTGCGGTGCAGCGCGCGCTTCTTGATGTCGTCGATCACGAAGAGCAAGGCTACTCCGGCGCGCCTCGATAGCGTTGAGACATGGTGCTCACGCGAACCGTCCGTGCTCTCATCGCGCTCCTGCTCGGCCTCGCGGGCGTACTCGCGCCGGCCGGCGCCGCGCTCGCCGCGCCGGCGGCGCGCGCCGACACCTCGGACTTCAGCTTCGCGTCCTTCGACGCGGTCTACGACCTGTCCGCGGACGAGGACGGCCGGTCGGTGCTGCGCACGACCGAGACGCTCGTGGCGGAGTTCCCGGACGTGGATCAGAACCGAGGCATCCGCCGTGCGATCCCGCTCGACTACGACGGTCACCCGACCGAGCTGCGCCTGATCTCGGTGACCGACGAGACCGGCGCGGCGCGCGAGTACGAGACCGACGAGGACGACGGATACCTCGTGGTGACCATCGCGGACGACGAGTACGTGCACGGCGCGCAGACCTACGTCTTGTCGTACGAGCAGCAGCACGTCACCCATGTCCCGGACGACGCCGAGATCGACGAGTTCGCCTGGGACGTCAACGGGGTCGGCTGGGATCAGCCCTTCGGTGTGGTGACCGCCGAGCTCCGCGTCGATCCCGCGCTCTCCGATCGGTTCGCGGGCCAGGCGGCGTGCTACCGGGGGCCTGCGGGGTCGACGGAGTCCTGCGACGCCATTGAGGCCGGCGGCACGCCGCTCGTCGTCCGCGCGGAGGCCGCTGACCTCGGGCCGCGCGAGAACCTGACGATCGCCGTGGCCTTCGAGCCGGGCACCTTCACGCCGCGCGACGATCGCTTCCTCTCGTCGCCGGCCGCGATCCTCGGCGCGATCGGCGCGCTGCTCGCGGTGGCAGCAGCGGCGGTCGGGCTCGCCCTGCGGTTCACGAGATGGCGCTCCCACCCCGGCAGGGGCATCGTGGTGGCGCAGTACGAGCCACCGCGCGGCGTCACCGTGATGGAGGCCGCCGAGCTCACGGGGCACCCCGACCGCGCCGTCACCGCGACCCTGCTCGGCTTGGCGGTGGACGGCGAACTGCGCGTCATCGAGACCGCGTCGAAGAAGTCGGGCTCGACGTTCGCGGTGGAGTCGACGCCGGCCGGCCCCGATGCGAACGGCCGGGTGGATGCCGACGGTCGCGAACTCGCCCGTCTGCTGTTCCCGGACGGCACGGCGGGGGAGCGGCGTGACCTCGCCACGCGCGATACGGCGCTGGCGCGCAAACTGTACGCGCTGCGGACGGGTGTCCCGAAGCGCGTCGTCGCGAAAGGCTGGCGCACGACGCCCGATGGGGGACTCCGCGCCGTGCTCGCGATCGTCGCGGTCGCCGGCGGTGTGGCGAGCCTCGTGTTCGGGATCTTCGCACTCACCGCCGCCATGGGCGGTGCGTGGCCGCTCGTCGCGCTCATCGTCGGCCTGATCGCGGCGGTCGTGGGCGTCGGCGCGGTCGCCGTGGTCCGACCGTTCACCGAGTCGGGCCGCGCAGTGCGCGACCACCTCGAGGGCCTCCGCGAGTACATCGGGCTCGCCGAGGCCGACCGGCTCAGGATGCTGCAGAGCCCGAGTGGTGCGCTGCGGACGGACACGGCGGTCCTCAGGCTCACCGAGCGGCTGCTCCCGTACGCGGTGCTGTTCGGTCTCGAACGCGAATGGTCGGGCGTGCTCGCCGCGCTGTACGACGAGCGCGGCGAGACGCCGGGGTGGTACGCAGGAACCGACGGGTTCAGCGCCGTCGCGTTCGTGAGCGGTGTGCACAGCTTCAGCTCGTCGGCGACCGCGAGCTGGTCGGGTTCGTCCTCCAGCTCGTCGTCGAGCTCATCGGGCGGCGGCGGCGCGTCCGGCGGTGGCGGTGGCGGCGGTGGCGGCGGCGGCGTGTGACGCCTGAGGCCGGCGCCTGGCACCTGGCGCCTGAGCCGCTAGTCGCTCGCGGGAGGGGCCGCAATCGGGTCGTCGGCGAGGTCGACCCGTCGTTCGGCGTCGATGCCGGCCTGTTCGTCGACGGCGCCGTCATCGATGGGGCGTTCTTCATCGACCTCGGCCGGCTCGGTCTCGTCGAACTCGGTGTCCTGCGCCACCGTGAACTCGTCGTCCTCTTCTGGGGAGCTCTCTCCGCCCGCACGCGCCCGATCGTCCATGGCGCCCATGCTAGGCCTGCGCCGCCACGACCGCACGGATGCGCGGATCGGCGTCGCGGACCGCTAGTATGGAAGGTGCGCCTGACGAATCCGTTCACGGCCCGACGGCGCGGGCTCCGCCCGCGTCATGCTCGGCTTGCCGGCTCTTGATGAGTGAATGCCTGGTGGCTTGGGATTCGCGTACTGCACCTCGTTTCGACGACGCGGGGTGTGCGGTCTCGATCGGCGATCGAGCGTTCGGGCGCACTCGGATCTACCCCGACGACACGGGAGGACTGTGTGGCCCAGACGAGGCAGCGGCAGCGCGCGCGCTCGCGCGACGATGACGCGCCCATCATTCCGATCCTCGCGCGCAAGGTGCGCGAGGTCGAGCAGAAGGCGCAGAAGAACAAACTCGGGCCGACGAACCGGACGAAGTTCCAGGTCATCGCCCTCCTGATGCGCGAGGAGCGGGCGCGAGTGAAGGCCGACCCCGAGATCGGCGACGCCACTCGGGTCGAGCTGCTGAAGCGGCTCGACGGCATCGCCCAGATCCTCGCGAAGACGGCCGCCCGCGACACCAGCCTGATCGCGCTGCTCGAGCCCGACGCCTCCGTCGGGCAGGTCGCGCAGCGCTTCCGTCGTGACTGGCTCATCGAGTCGGGCGCCGAGCTCAGCGCCGACGAGCTCATCATCACGCGCGAGCCCGAACCGGCAGCGGTGCTCGCGGAGAATCAGGTGATCCCCGACTCGGTGCGCGCGTTCCAGCTCGCGAACCCGTTCCGGGCACCCGACTTCGCGGCGGCGCCCGCACCGGCGGTGCCCGTACGACGCCTGGCGAACTGGGAACTGCTCGGCCCGCTGTTCAAGTCCTTCGAGCAGGGTGCGGGTGGCCGGGCGGCCAGCATGGAGCTTCCGGAGGCGCCCGAGGTCGACCGGTTCGCGCCTCGCGGCCTCGAGCTCATGCCCCATCAGGCGAGGTTCGTCGAGGCCGCGCGCCTGGGCCACCGCCGGTTCCTGCTCGCCGACGAGCCAGGACTCGGGAAGACCGCCCAGTCGGTGCTCGCCGCCTCGGTCACCGGCTCGTACCCGCTGCTCGCGGTCGTGCCGAACGTGGTGAAGATGAACTGGGCGCGCGAGGTCGAGCGGTGGACCCCGCACCGGCGCGCGACCGTCATCCACGGCGACGGCGACGACCTCGACGCCTTCGCCGACGTGGTGGTCGTCAACTACGACGTCCTCGACCGGCACATGGCGTGGTTGTCGACGATGGGCTTCCGAGGCATGGTCGTCGACGAGGCGCACTTCATCAAGAACCTCTCGTCGCAGCGTTCGCGAAACGTGCTCGCACTCGCGGAGCGGATCCGCTCGAACGCGCCGGGCGGCGACCCGCTGCTGCTCGCGCTCACCGGCACCCCGCTCATCAACGACGTCGACGACTTCCGCGCCATCTGGCAGTTCCTCGGCTGGATCACGGGGGACAAGCCCTCGCCCGAACTCCTCGGCCGGCTCGAGGCGAACGGTCTGACCCCGGCTGAGCACGGGTTCTACGCCGCGGCACGGCAGACCGTGATCGATCTCGGCATCGTGCGCCGGCGGAAGGTCGACGTCGCGGCGGACCTGCCCGACAAGCGGATCGCCGATCTGCCCGTCGAACTCGACGACGACCTCGGCCGGTCGGTGCGTGCCGCCGAACGCGAGCTCGGACACCGTCTCGCCTCGCGCTTCCGCGCGCTGGTGGAGGCGCGTGGCCTCCGGGTCGGCGACCTCGACGAGGACCAGCGTGACCAGTACGTCCGCGCGGTCGCGCACGCCGAGCTCGAGGAGTCGAAGTCGGCGAAGTCGGGTGAGAACGTGTTCACGATGGTGCGCCGCATCGGGCAGGCGAAGGCCGGCCTCGCGGCCGACTACGCGGCCCAGCTCGCGCGCTCGGCCGGCAAGGTCGTGTTCTTCGCCAAGCACATCGATGTCATGGACCAGGCCGAGGCGGCCTTCGCAGCGCGCGAGCTCCGTACGGTGTCGCTCCGCGGCGATCAGACCGCCGTCGCCCGTCAGGCCGCGATCGACGCGTTCAACACGGACCCCGACGTGCACGTCGCGGTCTGCTCGCTCACCGCGGCGGGCGTCGGCGTGAACCTGCAGGCCGCGTCGAACGTGGTGCTGGCCGAGCTGAGCTGGACGAGCGCCGAGCAGACCCAGGCCATCGACCGCGTGCACCGGATCGGGCAGGACGAGCCCGTGACGGCCTGGCGCATCATCGCTGCGCACACGGTCGACGCGCGCATCGCCGAACTGATCGACGCCAAGCAGGGCCTCGCGGCCAGAGCCCTCGACGGCAGCGACGTCGAGCCGGGCTCGGCGGATTCGGTGCAGCTCGACGCCCTGCAGCACCTCTTGCGGGCGGCGCTCGACGGCGCGCTGTGAGCTGATCGACCGGGTCGGGGCGCACGCTAGACTGCCGCAGGTCGGCGTGCCCCGAGGATGCGGCCAAGCGACGATCCCCATACCCGAGGAGCGACACCACGCATGAAGATCGGCATTCTCACGAGCGGCGGCGACTGCCCAGGCCTGAACGCGGTCATCCGCGGGGCCGTGCTGAACGGCGTCATCACCCACGACACCGAGTTCGTGGGCTTCCGATGGGGCTGGCGAGGCGTGGTCGAGAACGACGTCGTGCCGATCACCCGCCACGATGTGCGCGGACTCGCGCGGCAGGGCGGCACGATCCTCGGCTCGAGCCGGACCAATCCGTTCGAGGGTGAGCGAGGCGGCCCGGAGAACATCCAGCGCACGCTCGACGAGCACGGCATCGACGCGATCATCGCGATCGGCGGCGAGGGCACCCTGACGGCCGCCCGTCGGCTGCACGAGGAGGGCGGCATCAACGTCGTCGGCGTGCCGAAGACCATCGACAACGACCTCGCGGCGACGGACTACTCGTTCGGCTTCGACACCGCGGTCGAGATCGCGACCGAGGCGATCGACCGGCTGCGCACGACCGCCGACTCGCACGGGCGTTGCATGGTGCTCGAGGTCATGGGGCGCCACGTCGGCTGGATCGCGTTGCACTCGGGCATGGCGGGCGGCGCGCACGCCATCCTCATTCCCGAGCAGCCGCAGTCGATCGAGCAGATCACGGAGTGGGTCGAGTCGGTCCGCGATCGCGGCCGTGCGCCGCTCGTCGTCGTCGCGGAGGGCTTCCACCTCGACTCGATGGACGAGGCCCACTCGCACAAGGGTCTCGACGCGTTCAACCGGCCACGGCTCGGCGGCATCGCCGAACTGCTGGCGCCCGAGATCGAGGCGCGCACCGGCATCGAGTCCCGCGCGACCGTGCTCGGCCATATCCAGCGCGGCGGGGCGCCGAGCGCGTACGACCGCGTGCTCGCCACGCGTCTCGGCATGGCGGTCGTCGACGCCGTCTATGAGCGGGCCTGGGGCTCGATGGTGACGCTGCGCGGCACCGACATCGAGACGGTCACGATCGCCGAGGCGGTGGGCAGCCTGAACCGGGTGCCGCAGGCACGGTACGACGAGGCACGGATTCTTTTCGGCTGACCCAGCCTGTCCGGCTGACACAGCCTGTCCTGCGAGCGCGTAGTATCTATCCGGCGCACGCCGTCTCACGCGAACTCCGCAAGGCTCACCGCATGTCCTGTCGGAGAACTTCTTCTCAGAGAAAGACGCCGGTGGATCTCACCCTCATCGTCGTGCTGGTCATCGCACTGGCGCTCTTCTTCGACTTCACGAACGGTTTCCACGACACCGCGAACGCGATGGCGACGCCGATCGCGACCGGTGCGCTGCGCCCGAAGGTCGCGGTCGCCCTGGCAGCCGTCCTGAACCTGATCGGTGCGTTCCTTTCGACCGAGGTGGCGAAGACCATCTCGGGCGGCATCATCCGGGAGGGCGACGACGGGGTGCTCATCACCCCGGAGCTGATCTTCGCCGGGCTGATCGGCGCGATCGTCTGGAACATGATCACCTGGCTCCTGGGCCTGCCCTCCTCGTCGAGCCACGCGCTCTTCGGCGGGCTCATCGGCGCCGCCCTCGTCGGCTTCGGCGTGCAGGCGATCGACTTCTCGGTCGTGCTGTCGAAGGTGATCCTGCCCGCGATCCTCGCGCCGCTCACCGCCGGACTCATCGCATTCACCGCGACGAAGCTCGCCTACGGGATCACCCGCCGGTACGACGGCAAGCCCGACGGCCGCTCGGGATTCCGTCACGCGCAGATCTTCTCGAGCTCGCTCGTCGCCCTCGCGCACGGCACGAACGACGCGCAGAAGACCATGGGCGTCATCACGCTCACACTCATCTCCGTCGGCCTGCAGCCCGCCGGCTCCGGTCCGGAGTTCTGGGTCGTCGTGGTGTGTGCGGTGGCGATCGCGCTCGGCACCTACATGGGCGGTTGGCGCATCATCAAGACGCTCGGCACGGGGCTCACCGACGTCAAGCCCGCGCAGGGGTTCGCCGCCGAGACCTCCACCGCCGCGACGATCCTCGCCTCGAGCCACCTGGGCTTCGCGCTCTCGACGACGCAGGTCGCGTCGGGCTCGGTCATCGGGTCGGGCCTCGGCCGTCGTGGCTCGAAGGTGCGCTGGCGCACTGCCGGCCGCATCGGCATCGGCTGGCTGCTGACGCTGCCCGCCGCGGGCGGCGTCGGTGCGCTCGCGGCCCTGGTGGCGCACCTCGGTCCCGCGGGCATCCTCATCGACACGGTCGTCGGCGTGATCGTCATCGTCGGCATCTTCCTCTGGTCCAAGCGCAGCGAGGTGTCCTCGGGCAACGTCGTGAGCGAGGTCGCCGCGTCGGGCACGGCCGTCAAGATCAAGAAGAACCCGAAGCCGAAGCGGAAGGTCGCACCGTGATCGACTGGATGGCGTTCCTCGTCGTACTCGTGTCCGCGCTCGTCGGCGCGGCGGTCGTGGTGAGCGCGTACTCGCTGGGCGTCCGGCTGCTGACGGTGTCGGGGCGCACCCCGATCGTCACGCCGGCCGAGTTCACCGATGCGATCACGATCATGTCGCCCACCGAGGCCGCACACGCCGCGAAGCGGGCGGCGAAGGCCGCGAAGAAGAGCCCGCTGAGCGCCGGCCAGAAGCAGGCGGCGTTCGTGGGGGCGATCGCGTGCTTCGTGCTCTCGGGGTTCGCGGTGCTGTTCGGCATCTACCTCATCGTGCCGGCGTTGCACGGCGGCTGACCGGCGGCTGACCACCGGCCCCCGAGAGCACGGATACGCTCGAATCATGACCACTCCCACGCCGACCGAGGCTCCGCCCTCACGCGGCTTCCGCAGCACCGTCGACCGCTTCTTCGAGATCTCCGCCCGGGGTTCGTCGTTCGGTGCCGAAGTCCGCGGCGGTCTCGTGACGTTCGTCACGATGGCCTACATCGTCATCTTGAACCCGATCATCCTGTCGTCCGGCGTGGACGTGGACGGCGACCAGCTGGCGTTCGGCCAGGTGGCGGCCGTCACGGGGTTGACCGCGGGCGTCATGACGATCCTGTTCGGGCTCGTCGCCCGGCTGCCGTTCGGGTTCGCGGCCGGTCTCGGCATCAACTCGTTCCTCGCGGTCTCGGTCGTCGGCGAGGTGACCTGGCCCGAGGCGATGGGTCTGGTGGTCATCAACGGGCTCATCATCGTGCTGCTGGCCGCGACCGGCCTGCGCCGGCTCATCTTCAACGCGGTCCCCATCCAGCTGAAGCTGGCGATCACGGTCGGCATCGGCCTCTTCATCGCGTTCATCGGCTTCGTGAACGCCGGCTTCGTGACCTCGACCGGGCTCGGCTCGCCCCCCGTGGGGCTCGGCGCCGAGGGATCCATCGCGACGGTGCCCACGCTGGTGTTCATCGTGACCCTGCTCATCACGGGCATCCTCGTGGCGCGCAAGGTCAAGGGCGGAATCCTCATCGGCCTGCTGTCCGGCACCGTGCTCGCGATCGTCGTCGAGGCGATCTGGAACCTCGGTCCGTCCACCGACGACCCCAACGGCTGGGGCCTCTCGGTGCCCGATCTGCCCGCCCAGTGGGTGAGCCTGCCCGACCTCTCGCTCGTCGGCCAGGTGAGCTTCGGTTCGTTCGAGCGCATCGGCGTCCTCGCGGCGCTCATGCTCGTCTTCACGCTCGTGTTCACGAATTTCTTCGACGCCATGGGCACCATGACGGGGCTCTCGAAAGAGGCCGGTCTGGCGGATGCGAAGGGCGACTTCCCGCGGTTGCGTTCGGCGCTCATCGTCGAGGGTGTCGGCGCGGTGGCGGGCGGTGCGACGTCGGCGTCGTCGAACACGGTCTTCATCGAGTCGGGCGCCGGCATCGGCGAGGGTGCGCGCACGGGCTTCGCGAACCTCGTGACCGGTGTCCTGTTCCTCGCGGCGATGTTCGTGACGCCGCTGGTCTCGATCGTGCCGAGCGAGGTGGCGTCGGCGGCCCTCGTCATCGTGGGCGCGCTCATGATGAGCCAGATCGCGTCGATCGACTTCCGGGACTTCTCGGTGCTGCTGCCGGTGTTCCTCACGGTCACCGTCATGCCGCTGACCTATTCGATCGCGAACGGCATCGGGGCGGGGTTCGTCGGCTGGGTCATCGTGCGCGCCCTGTCGGGCAAAGCGCGTGAGATCAGCCCGCTGCTCTGGATCGTCGCGGCCGGCTTTCTGGTCTTCTTCGCGCGCGGGCCGATCGAGGCGCTCTTCGCCTGATCCGCCCATCATGAACGACGGATGCCTCGTGCCACGGCTGTGGCACGAGGCATCCGCCGTCTGGGGACCCAGCCGGGGTCAGACCGCCCCGGTGCCGCGCACCCGCGCGATGCCGTTCATGACGTGGAAGATCACGATGGCCGCGACGGTGCCGAGGGCGATGCCGTTGAACGAGATGCCGGCACCGACATCGAACGTGAAGTTCGCAATGCCGATGATGAGCGCGGTGGCTGCCGTGAACTGGTTGACCGGCTTCGTGAAGTCGACCCGGTTGTCGAGCCAGATCTTCACGCCGATGATGCCGATGAGGCCGTACAGCGCCGTGGTCACGCCGCCGAGCACTCCGGGCGGGATCGTGTTGATCACGGCGCCGAACTTCGGCGAGAGGCCGAGCAGCACGGCGATGAGGCCGGCGACCCAGTACGCCGCGGTCGAGTAGACGCGCGTCGCGGCCATGACGCCGATGTTCTCGCCGTAGGTCGTGGTGCCCGAGCCGCCGAAGAAGCCCGCGATCGTCGTGGCGAAGCCGTCAGCGAACAGTGCGCGGCCGGTCGACGCGTTGACCGCGGGATCGGTCATCTGGGCGACGCCGCGGATGTGTCCGACGTTCTCGGCGACGAGCACGAGCACGACGGGGAGGAACGCGGGCAGCAGGCCCCAGACCGCGGCGTCGGTGAAGGGGTTGGCCGGCAGGTGGAACGTGGGCAGGCCGATCCAGGCGGCCTCGCCGACCGCGGCGAAGTCCACCTCCTGCTGCAGGATCGCCGCGACGTAGCCGACCACCACGCCGACGAGGATCGACATCCGGCCGAGGAGCCCCCGGAAGAGCACCGAGCAGATCAGCACCGCGGCGAGCGTGATGGTCGCCGTGAGCGGCGCGAGCACGAAGTTGTCGCGCGCGGCCGGAGCCAGGTTGAACCCGATCAGCGCGACGATCGCACCGGCGACGACGGGCGGCATGAGCCAGTCGATCCAGCCCGTGCCCGCCCACTGCACGATGAGGCCGACGAGCGCGAGCAGCACGCCCACCGCGACGATGCCGAAGAGCGCCGCGCCCATCGGATCCTGGACCTGCGAGGCCGCGGTCGCGGCCGTGATCGGTGCGATGAACGCGAACGACGAGCCGAGGTAGCTCGGCACCCGGTTGCGGGTGATCGCGAGGAAGAGCAGCGTGCCGATGCCCGAGAAGAAGATGGTCGTCGCGGGCGGGAAGCCCGTCAGGATCGGCACCAGGAAGGTCGCACCGAACATGGCGACGACGTGCTGGGCGCCGAGCCCGATCGTGCGGGGCCAGGAGAGGCGCTCACCGGGGGCGACGACGGCGTCGGGCGCGACGGTGGCGCCGTCGCCGTGCACGGTCCAGGGCAGGGGCATTGCAGGGTCCGTTCGGAGGAGGGAGGTGTCGGGAGGTGGATCGATGCGATGGTATCGGGTCGGCAGGCTGCCGCCGCGCCGATCGGGGCCGCCGCGCCGATCGGGGCTGCCGCCGCGCCGATCGGGGGGATAGCCCCATGTCGAGTCGGCCCGAGGCTCCGTAGCGTGGAGACATCCACTCAGGAAGGAAGCATCACCATGAGCACCGCCACCGGGATCCCCGTCCAGCCCCTCGTCGAGACGAAAGGCTTCAGCATCGCCAGCCTGGTGCTGGGCGTGGTCTCGATCGTCGCCGGCTTCACCTTCGTCGTGCCGGTCGCCGGCCTCGTCCTCGGCATCCTCGCGCTGAAGCGCGAGCCGGCGTCGCGCACCATGGCGATCTGGGGCATCGTGCTGAACGCCCTGATGCTGGCCGGTGCCGTGCTGGTCACGTTCGCCGCGATCGCGTTCGGGCTCGCACTGCTGCCGTTCGCGTTCATCTGATCGTCGCTCGGCTGATCGTCGCTCGGCTGCTCGACACGCAGCGGAGTCGACGCCAGCGCCGGGCCGATCACGGGCCGGGACCGGATGCCGGTCCCGGCCCGCTCGGCTAGGCTCGGAGGCGAGCGGCGGCAACCCCGCCGGAAGAGATCCACCGAGCCGCGCGGCGATCCCGCCCGGCCTCATGGCAACGGAGCCCAATCGTGTCGATCCGCACCACGCACCCGTCCATCGAACGACGACTGGAGGCCAGTGTGCAGCAGCCGGCACCCGAGGTTCCGACCCGGACCGAGACCGACTCCCTCGGCTCGGTGGAGGTGCCGGCCGACGCATACTGGGGCGTGCATACGATGCGCGCGCTGGAGAACTTCCCGATCTCGAAGCGCCCGATCTCGGTCTATCCCGACCTCGTCGTCGCACTCGCGCAGGTGAAGCAGGCGGCGGCGCGCGCGAATCGCGAGGTGGGCGTGCTCGACGCCCAGAAGCAGGCCTGGATCGACGAGGCCTGCCAACGCATCATCGACGGCGAGCTGCACGACCAGTTCGTCGTCGGGGTCATCCAGGGCGGCGCCGGCACGTCGACGAACATGAACGCGAACGAGGTCATCGCGAACCTCGCACTCGAGATCGCCGGGTACGAGAAGGCGCGATACGACGTCATCCACCCGATCGACGACGTGAACCGCAGCCAGTCGACGAACGACACCTACCCGACGGCGATCAAGCTCGCGATGACGAGCTCGCTCACGACAATGCTGGCCGAGCTCGATCTGCTGCGCATCTCGTTCGGCCGAAAGGGCCGCGAGTTCCATGACGTGCTGAAGGTCGGCCGCACGCAGCTGCAGGACGCCGTGCCCATGACGCTCGGGCAGGAGTTCCACGGGTTCGCCACGACGCTCGGCGAGGACATCGCGCGACTGCGTGAGACCATCAAGCTGCTCTCCGAGGTGAACCTCGGGGCCACGGCGATCGGCACGGGCATCACGGCCGATCCGGGGTACGCGGCCGCGGCGATCCGGCACCTCGAGGAGATCACCGGGCTGCGGCTCGAGGCGGCGCCCGATCTCATCGAGGCCACGAGCGACACGGGCGTCTTCATGACGTTCTCGAGTGCGCTGAAGCGCAGCGCGATCAAGCTCTCGAAGATCTGCAACGACCTACGCCTGCTGTCCTCGGGTCCCCAGGCGGGCTTCGGCGAGATCAATCTGCCGCCCCGCCAGGCGGGTTCGAGCATCATGCCGGGCAAGGTCAACCCGGTCATCCCCGAGGCGGTCAGCCAGGTCGCCTACGCGGTCGCTGGGGCGGATGTCACGGTCATGATGGCGGCGGAGAACGGGCAGCTGCAGCTCAATGCCTTCGAGCCGGTCATCGCGCACTCGCTGCTGCAGTCGATCACGTGGATGCGCCAGGCGTGCTGGACCCTCCGGGTGAACTGCGTCGACGGCATCACCGCGAACGTCGAGCGCCTCGACGCGATGGTCGCGTCGAGCGTCGGCGTGATCACGGCGCTCATCCCGTTCATCGGCTACGCCGAGGCGTCGAAGCTCGCGAAGGCCGCACTGCTCACCGGCCGGCCCGTCGCGGACCTGGTCGTCGAGGCGGGGCTGATGACCCGGGCCGACGTCGAACGTCAGCTGCTGCCGGCGCGGCTGTCCGGGGTGGCGCCCATCACGCAGGCGGTGCCGGTGATCGAGCGTCAGGGCGAGCCGAGCGAATAGCGAGCGCAGGAGCCGCGTGACGCGGATGCTTCGTCACGAGGCATCCGGCCGAGGCATCCGGCCGAGGCATCCGCCCGAGGCATCCGCCCGAGTGACCGGTTCCCGCTAGACCACCCGGCAGTGGGTGGTGAGCGAGCCGATGCCCTCGATCGTGACCGTCACGGTCGCGCCGTCGTGCAGGAAGACCTGGGGCGATCGCGAGTACCCGGCGCCGCCGGGGCTCCCGGTCGAGATGAGCGTGCCGGGAGGGATGGTCGCCGAGCGCGAGAGGTAGGCGATGATCTCGGCGACGCCGCGCACCATCTCGTTCGTCGACGCGTCCTGGAGGATCCGCCCGTCGAGGTTGGTGGTGAGCCAGAGGTCTTGCGGGTCGGCGATCTCGTCGGCCGTGACGACGACGGGACCGGTCGGCGTGAAGCCGTCGAACGACTTGCAGCGCGACCACTGCGCCTCGCTGAACTGGATGTTCCGTGCCGTGATGTCGTTGACCACGGTGTAGCCCCAGACGTAGTCGAGCGCGTCGGCCACGGCGACGTCCCGTGCCGGCCGACCGATGATGACGCCGAGCTCGGCCTCGTAGTCGACCTCCTCGGAGAGGTCCTCCGGCCAGGCCGTGGTCTGCCCGTGGCCGGTGAGCGAGTTCGGCCAGAGCGAGAAGATCGTCATGGCCGACTCGGAGCGCAGCTTCAGCTCGCTCGAGTGGGCGGCGTAGTTCGCGCCGATGGCGAGCACCTGCGGCGGGCGCAGCACCGCTGAGGCGTGCCGCAGCTCGGTGAGTGGGACGAGCCCGTCGCGCTCGACGGTGCGCTCGACGGCGGCGCGTACGGCGTCGAGGGCCTCGGGGCCGCGTTCGATGAGGGCTTGGAGGTCGCGTGGCGCGTCGGCCATGGCCTCGTCGAGGAATGCGGCGGACTCGCCGATCACCACCGCGAGCCGGGGGACGGACTGGCCTTCGGCTCTCAGATGGGCGAATCTCACTCGTCCAGGCTAACCGGAGGCCGTCGTTCATGACGCCGACGCGGCGTACAGCGCGGGCATCGCGCCGCGACGCCGTGGCGAACCGGTCGCGCCGCCGTGTCCGCGGTCATCGTTCGGCCGCCGCGCGCCAGAGGTGCATCGAGGCGTAGCTGCGCCAGGGAGCCCAGCCGCGGCCTGCTTCGGCGAGGGCGGATGCCTCGCGCGGAAGTCCGAGTCGTTCGGCGCCGTTGCGCAGCGCGAGGTCGCTGACGAGCAGCACGTCGGGCGCCCGGGTCACCCGCATCGCGAGGTACCCGGCCGTCCACGGGCCGATGCCCGGGATCGCGAGGAGATCGGCGTGCAACTCGTCGCGGCTGCGTTCGGCGGCGACGACGAGCTCACCGGACGCGAGCCGGCCGGCGACGTCCACGATCGTGCGGATACGCGCGACGGGGCCGCGGAGCACGCGCTCGCCGTGGGCGGCGATCGCGTCGGCGGTGGGGAAGAGCAGCCGACCGGAGGTCCCGGCCGTCGGCTCGCCGAGCTCGGCGGTGAGCCGGGAGAGTGCCGTCCTGGCCGCGGCCACCGAGATCTGTTGGCCGACGAGCGCGCGGACGACGAGCTCGTGGGCATCGAGCGCTCCCGGAAGCCGGACTCCGGGGGTCGCCGCGACCGATGGCGCGAGCCGTGGGTCGGCACTGAGCGCCGCGTCGATCGCGACGGCGTCCGCATCGAGGTCGAAGAGCCGGCGCACCCGGGCGACGAGCGGGGGCAGGTCCGCGAGACTCGTGAGCTGCGCCTCGACCTCGACGCCGTCTCCGTCGTCGGCGATGGCGACGAGCGCCGGGCCGGTCGGCAGGCGCAGCGTGCGTTCGTAGCGCCGGGCGCCGGCGACCTCGACACGATCGACCGCGCGGGCGGCGAGCCAGGCGAAGACGCCGGCGGCGTCGAACGGCGGCCGGGCCGGCAGGCGGAGTCGCACGGTGCCCGGTTCGTGCGCGGCGTCGCCGGCGGCGGCGTGCGGGTCGTGATCGGCGGGGCGGCGCCCTCGGGCGGTGGCGCGGAGCTCGAGCGGGCTGCGTTCGTAGACGGCACGGATCGTGTCGTTGAACTGCCGGATGCTGCCGAACCCGGACGCGTACGCGACCTCGGAGGCCGGGAGCTCGGTCGCGGTGAGCAGGTTGCGCGCCACCTGGGCGCGGTGTGCGCGGGCGAGCGCGAGCGGCCCGGCGCCGAGCTCGGCCGTGAGGACCCGGGTCAGGTGCCGCGGGGTGTAGCCCAGGCGTGCCGCGAGCCCCGGAACGCCTTCGCGTTCGACGACGCCGTCGCCGATGAGTCGCATCGCACGCGCGGCGAGGTCGTCGCGCAGGTCCCAGTCAGGCGACCCCGGCACCGCATCGGGCAGGCAGCGCTTGCACGCCCTCAGTCCGGCCTCGTGGGCCGCAGCAGCCGTCAGGTAGAAGCTCACGTTGCGCGGTTTCGGGGCGACCGCCGGGCAGCTCGGCCGGCAATAGATGCCGGTCGAGTGCACGCCCGTGATGAACTGACCGTCGAAGCGCGCATCGCGCGCCTGCATGGCGCGGTAGCGCTCGGCGAAGACCGGGTCGTCGAGCGGATCGGCGGTCAGCTGGCGTGCGGGCATGGCCTCAGCCTCGCACGTCATCGCGACGTCGACCAGCGGAAATCGGACCTCGCCCGGACGCCTAAGCTGACCCCATGCCGAACGACGTCCTCGACCGGCTCCGCCGTGAGCTCGGAGCATCCGTCTCGACCGACCCGGCCGCGCTCCGCGCCGTCCGAGAGGACCGATCGGGGCTGATCAGCCCGGCGACCGCGATCGCGGTCGTGCACGCGGGCGCCGTCGACGACGTGCAGGCGACGCTTCGGCTCGCATCCGAGACCGGAACGCCGGTCGTGCCGCGGGGCGCGGGCACCGGACTCGCGGGCGGCGGCGTCGCGAGCGAGGGTGCGATCGTGCTCGACGTGTCGCGGATGAACCGGATCCTCGAGATCGACGAGGTGAACGAACTCGCCGTCGTCGAGCCAGGCGTGCTGAACGGCGACCTGAACGACGCCGTCCGGCCCCGCGGGCTCTGGTTCGCACCGGACCCGGCGAGCCGGGCCATCTCCTCGATCGGCGGCAACATCGCCACGAACGCGGGCGGGCTGTTGTGTGCGAAGTACGGCGTGACGCGTGAGGCGGTGCTGGGGCTCGCGGTCGTGCTCGCCGACGGCCGGCTGCTGCGCACGGGTCACCGTACGGTCAAGGGGGTCACGGGGTACGACCTCACGGCGCTGTTCACGGGGAGCGAGGGCACCCTCGGGGTGATCGTCGAGGCGACGGTCCGGCTGCGACCGATCACGCCCGGTGAGCCGGTGACGCTCGCGGCGGCGTTCACCGACGTCGAGGCTGCAGCGGCCGCCTGCGCGGGCGTCGCCGCGGCGCGCGTGCGACCCGCGATCCTCGAGCTCATCGATCCGGCGGGCGTCGCGCGCGTCGCCGAGTACCTCGGGCCGGAGGCGCTCGCGGGAACGCCGCCCGAGTCGCTCGCGGCGGGGGAGACCTTCGTGCTCGCGCAGGCCGACGGGGAGGGCGCGACCGCCGATGCGGAGCGGATCGCCGCGGTGTTCACCGCGGCCGGCGGACGGGTCACCAGGTCGACGGATGCCGCGACCGGCGAGCGGCTCCTCGCGATTCGCCGCTCGATGCACGCCGCCCTCGCCTCACGCGGCCAGGTGCTCATCGAAGACGTCGCGGTGCCGCGTTCGCGGCTGCCGGAGATGTTCCGCGTGATCGAGCAGATCGGCGCGCGCCACGGGCTCGAGATCCCGACGCTCGCACACGCCGGCGACGGCAACCTGCACCCGAACTTCGTGTTCGAGGGCGACGAGGTGCCCGCGCGCGTGTGGACGGCCGCCGACGAGCTGTTCCGAGCCGCCATGTCGCTCGGCGGCACGTTGACCGGCGAGCACGGGGTCGGCCTGCTCAAGCGGCGCTGGATGCGCGACGAGCTGGGCGACGCGCAGTGGGATCTGCAGCGCCAGCTGAAGCGGGTGTTCGATCCGGCCGGCATCCTGAACCCCGCGGTCATGTTCGAGCCGGTCCCGCCGACTGCGGCCGCGACGTCTCCGGTCGCGCCGGGCGCGACCGGTGCGGCCCCCGAGCACGGCGCTGCCGGATGAGCCGGGCCGGGGCGGGTCGCGGCCGGGTGGCCGTGTTCGCGGTGCTCGGCATCGCGCTGGGCGGTCTCGCGGCGTTGCTGGTCGTGGCGTATCTCGCGGTCGCACTCGGCGTGTCGACGGTGGCCGTGGGTTCGTTGCTCGCGCTCGTCCCGCTCGCCGCGGTGCTGTTCGCGATCGCGTGGGTGGACCGGTGGGAGCCGGAACCGCGCTGGGCGCTCTGGTTCGCGTTCCTGTGGGGTGCCGCGGTGTCTGTCGCGATCGCCCTGATCGTCGATCTCGGCGTGCAGCTCGCGATGTCGTCCGTCGCGCCGGGCGTCGCACCGGATGCGGCACTTCAGGCGGTCGTGCAGGCGCCCGTCGTCGAAGAGGTCGCGAAGGGCCTGGGCATCCTGCTGCTGTTCGCGTTCGCGCGGGCGCACTTCGACGGTCCGGTCGACGGCCTGGTGTACGCGGCGACCGTGGCTGCGGGGTTCGCGTTCACCGAGAACGTGCTGTACTTCGGTGCGGCGCTCGCCGAGGGCGGTGCCGGCGAGCTGGGCGCCACGTTCGTCGTGCGGGGGATCTTCTCGCCGTTCGCGCACGTGCTGTTCACGGCCTGCATCGGGATCGCGCTCGGGGTCGCGTCGCGGCGGGGCGCGTCGGTCGGCGTCGCAGGCTGGTTCGGGCTCGGGCTCGCGGCGGCGATCGCGCTCCATGCGCTGTGGAACGGCTCACTCGCGTTCTCGAGCGATGCCGTCATCCTGTACGTCACGGTGCAGGTGCCGATCTTCCTCGGCGCGATCCTGCTCGTCGTGTGGCTCCGCCGGCAGGAGATGCGGATCACGCGCGCGGCGCTCACCGAGTACGCGGCGGCCGGCTGGTTCCACGCCGCCGAGGTGGAGATGCTGTCGACGCCGCGCGGGCGGCGTGCTGCGCTGCGCTGGGCGCGCAGCGTGCGGCCGGTGCAGACCGTCGCGATGCGTCGCATGATCAGGGATGCCACGGACCTCGCGTTCGACCGGCATGCGGTCGTGACCGGCCGACAGCGACGGGCGGACGAATCCGCCCTGCTCGCGCGGATCTCGGCCGATCGGTCGGCGCTGTCGACGCGCTGATCCGCGGTGGGGACGTGTGCCCGGCTCGGATGCGCCCGGCTGGGATGTGGAATCACCCGGAACATGCGAAACTCGCCGCCCCCGGGGTGTGGCACTGCCGACAGCCGGCGGGGGGCGGCGAGTCCGTGGATTCCAGATTGCATGCCGTGCGTGCCGAGCGCAAGGCCCTGATGGACATCCGTCCTCGCGTGGACAGCGGCCGGGGCATCCGATTGGATGGAGGCATGACCGACACCAACAGCAAGCCCGAGATCGAAGCGCCCGAGGGGCCGGCACCCACTGAGCTCGTGATCGAGGACATCGTCGTGGGCGACGGCGCGGAGGCGTCCGCCGGTTCGACGGTCGACGTGCACTACCTCGGTGTGGAGTACGACTCCGGTGAGGAGTTCGACTCGTCGTGGAGTCGCGGGCAGTCCATCAACTTCCCGCTCGCGGCGCTCATCGCCGGCTGGCAGGAGGGCATTCCCGGGATGAAGGTCGGCGGCCGCCGCAAGCTGACGGTGCCGCCGAACAAGGCCTATGGCCCGGCCGGCGGCGGCCACCGCTTGAGCGGCCAGACGCTCATCTTCGTGATCGACCTGCGCGGCGTGAGCTGAGCGCGACCGTACGCAACAGGCGAGGCCGTCGGAGTGTTCCGGCGGCCTTCGCCATGTCCGGGGCAGCCCGGTTGTCCAGGGCAGCCCCGGTCAGTGCCGGGCCGGGTCAGTGCCGGGTCGGGTCAGTGTTCGGAGCCTGGGCGTGCGCGACGCGGCTCTGCCGCCTCACGGACCCGGTCGACGAGGTCACGCCACGGTCCCGTGAGCTGTCGCTCCTGCAGGGTGGCGTCGTGCGGTGCGCAGCGGATCCGGTAGACGTATCGATCGGGTTCGCCGGGCGCGGGCCGGGCCTCCCGCCAGGGGAGTCGCGAGATGAGGCCGACCCAGGCGTCGCGGTCGGGTTGGTCGTCGACGTCCACCTCCCACACGAGGAGGAGTCCGGCGAGCCCGCCCGATCTCGACACCGACAGCAGCATGTGCACGATGGTACGCCTGAGCTGCGCCCGGTGCTGCTCAGCGCTGCGCCGGCGTGACCCCGACGGTCGTCCAGGCGTTCGCGACCGCGCGGTGCTCGGCCGAGTCGTCACCGAAGAGCGCGCGGGCGACGCGCAGCGTCTCGCCGGCGAACTCGGCGAAGTCGGCCGTGGTCGCGAGTCGGCCGCTGGTCATGACGTCGTACCAGATGCGGCCGGTGTGCTCCCAGGCGAATCCGCCGAGCTCGCGGGACGCGAGCGCGAAGGCTCGGTTGGGGATGCCGGAGTTCAGGTGCACCCCGCCGTGGTCTTCGGAGGTCTCGACGTAGCGGCTCATGTGGTCGGGTTGCGGGTCGCGCCCGAGCAGGTCGTCGTCGTAGGCGGTGCCGGGTTCGAGCATCGATCGCAGGGCGCGGCCTTCGACGGCGTCGGTGAACACGCCTTCGCCGATGAGCCAGGTGGCGGCTTCGGCGTCTTGGCCGTTGGCGTACTGTTCGACGAGTGCGCCGAACACATCGGCGAGATGTTCGTTGAGCGCACCGGACTGGCCCTCGTACCGGAGCTGCGCGGTGTGCTCGATGACGCCGTGCGTGAGTTCGTGCCCCACGACGGAACGCGAATCGGCGAACCCCCGGAAGATCTCGCCGTCACCGTCGCCGAACACCATGCGCTCGCCGTCCCAGAACGCGTTGTCGTATCGCTCGCCGAAGTGCACGGTCGCTTCGAGCGGCCGGCCGGCGCCGTCGATCGAGTCGCGGCTGAACACGCGGGCGAACAGCTCGAACGTCTCGCCGAGCCCGTCGTAGGCCTCGTCGACGGCCGCATCACCGACGGGCGGCTGGCCCTCGCGCCGCACGAGGCGCCCGGGGAGCGTCTCGGTCTGTTCGGCGTCGGAGATGCGCCGGTCGGGCCGGGGTGCGGTGCCCGGTGCCGCGGCCGGCCGTTCATCGCGCGCTTCGCGCTCGGCGCGGAGGAATGGCGGCACCGTGGTCGTGGAACGCAGCTCACGGATGGGTTCGTCGCGCCGGAGCGAGCGCTGCGCGGCGTCGCTCGCGATGCGGTACTGCGGGTCATCGAGCGTGGCGAGTCGGCTCAGCAGGTAGGGCGGGACGATCCCCCGATGCATCCGTGTCATGCGTCGATGCTGTCATGCGCCGCCGACAGCGAGCGCAACCGCCCCGCACCGATTTGGCGGAACCCGGTCGGGCCAGCGAAGCTGGGGACGTGCCCACCGCGATCGAGTCGCCTCCAGCGGTGCGGACGCATCCGATCGGGCTGATTCCGGCGGGACTCGTCTGCGCCGCCGCCGTGCTGCTCTTCGGCCTCATGATCCCGCTCGCGGGATACGCGGTGCTCGCACTCGGGCTCGTCGGTGCATGGCTCACCGATCGCTCGGGGCGCACGAGCCGGCTGCTCGCCGACCTCGCGCTCATCGCGATCGGTCAGGTCATCATCTCGACCATCTCGCTCGAGGCCGACATCAGTTATCCGAACATGGCGCTCATGGGTGCGGTGCTCGGTCTCGCCGTCGCCGTGCCGTACGTGATCTCGCGGTTCGTGTACAAGGAGCACGTGATCCGGTTCCCGTGGCGCACGGGGCAGCGGTGGACGCGTGTGCAGTGGACGTATCTGCTGCTCGTGACCTTCCTCGGCTGGTTGATCCTGCCGTTCTACTTCATCAGCTCCGGGGTCTACACCAACTGGCCGACGGTGATCGCGCCGGATGAGATCGCGCGCCTCTTCGTCGGGGTCAACGCGGTCGGCACGTGGGATGAGCTGTTCTTCATCTGCACGGTCTTCGCGTTGCTGCGCCGGCATTTCCCGGACTGGCAGGCGAATCTGCTGCAGTCGGTGGTGTTCGTGTCGTTCCTGTGGGAGCTCGGCTACCAGTCGTGGGGCCCGCTGCTCACGATCCCGTTCGCCCTGATCCAGGGCTACACGTTCAAGCTCACCAAATCGCTCACGTACGTGCTCATCGTGCACCTCATCTTCGATGCGGTCGTGTTCGCGGTCATCGTCTACGCGCACAATGGCTGGCCCGCGATCTTCCCGTTCGCGCCGGCGTGAGCTCAGGCGAGACATTCGCCACTCGGGGTTTGCGCGCCAGGCAGCTCCCCGGCTTGTGCATCGTTTCGCGGGCCGGCCCCTCAAAAGGGTGCCGGCGGCCCGTGGGAGTTGATGAGGGATCGCCACTCCTCCTCGAGCGTGTCGCTCGGATCCGGCGGTATCGACGACGAGCGAGCCTTCGCTGCTGAGTTCGGCGGACCGACTCCGTCGCTCTCGTCCGTCGATGGCGGCGGGCCGATCGGCACGAACGGCCGCTCCGGGAGGGTGCGCAGCACATGACCCGCGGGGGAGGTCCACCGCATGATGCCGCCCGGCTCGTGCTCGACCCGCCAGCCGCTCTCGTGTTTGACGCGGTGATGATGCCGGCAGAGCGCCGCGAGATTCGACGCGTCGGTGCGGCCGCCGCGCTCCCACGCGACCGTGTGATCGAGATCGGCTCGCTCGGCGCGGCGCGTGCAGCCGGGGAATCGGCACTGTCCGTCGCGGACTCGCACGAACCCGGCGAGGTCGGCCGGCGCGCGGTAGGACTCGCGACCGTAGCTCAGGGCCGCGCCCGACTCGGGATGAACGAGGATGCGCCGCAACGAGGGTGCATGCCCCGCGAGGCGGCGAGCGGTCTCGGCGTCGATCGGGCCGTAACCCTCCAGCTCGGCGGGCTCATCGTCGAGGCCGAGCAGCGTGAGCGCCGGTACTGTCACGCTGATGCGGGGTTGCACGGCGCCCGTCGCACCCGCGCCGTCCCGGGTGCGCTCGTCGTCCGGAAGCACGCCACCGAGGAGGAGCTCGGCCGCGATGTCCGCCGCGCGCTGCGCTACAGTGCGTGGGTCGCTCGAGCGGTCTCGTGCCGCGATCGCTCCGACGCGGGCCTGGATCGCGACCGCACGCTCGGCCTCGACGAACAGGCTCAGCCACGCCATGCCGTCGGGAGCGGGGTCGACGCAGACCCGGCGCTCCTCGGCGGCACGGGCACGCCGCACCGTCAACGGCTCGGGGTGGAGTCGCTCGCGCAGTCGCCGCATGCGTCGCCGGACCTCGGCGTTCGTGGACACGACGCCCCGCTGCACCGCGGCCGCACCCGCCTCGACTGCGACCCGCTCGACGGCATCCGCGACCTCGACGGGCAGATCCTGCGTGAGCTCGAGCACCGACCGGACCTGCGCGAGCCCGAGCGTGCCCGCCTCGAGTGCGTCGAGCGTCGCGGTGCGCGGCCCGGTCAGCCGGTGGGCCTCGGTCACGAGCCGCGATGCGGATGCCTCGTGCTGGCCGAGCGTCGTCGCGAGCTCCGCGACGAACGACCGCGTCGACATGTCCCGCTCACGCGACGTGCTCGCCGGCGACACCCCGTCGAGCTCGTCCGCGAGCTCACGCGCACGCTGGATGCGACGGTACTGATCGGCCTGGATCTGCCGGATCATGCCGTCGAACGCCGAGATCGCCGCGAGCTCCCATTCCAGGGCAGTCGCAGGCTGCGTCTCGATCGCTGATTGCATACTGACATCCAACCAGCACCCACCGACATCCGTGATTCGAACCACCCTTGAGTGCGTATGCCTTCCCGCACTTCCATGTGCTGCTGGCCGCGAGAGCCCCGGACCTCGCGCCAGAGCTCCGCGGCCCTGCGATCCTCGCGCTCCGTGCCGACCGTCGGGACCTCGGCGCCTCGCTCATCGTGGCATCCGAGGTGCGCGCCGCGCTCGGCGCCGCCTGAGGCACCCGGCGTCACGGCGTATCGCGCGCGGCGCGTCAGCGCTCGACCGCCGCCCCGTGCTCGGCGAGCCAGTCCAGCAGCACCACGGCGTGGTTCACGCGTTCGTCGTGCGCGCCGAACAGCAGCGTCACGCGGTCGTGCGCTGTGCCGAGCTTCAGCAGTGCCGAGGGCGCCCCGTGCGCATCGCGCTCGGCTTCGTCGAGCTCGGCGCGGTAGCGCGCCGCGAACTCGTCGAACCGCTCCCGGTGGTGATGCCACTCGCTGCGTAGCTCTGGTGAGGGCGCGACCTCCTTCGCCCATTCGTCGAGGGCCGCACGCGCCTTGCTGACGCCTCGAGGCCACAGTCGGTCGACGAGCACGCGGTAGCCGTCCGCCGCCACGGCCGGGTCGTACACCCGCTTGATCACGAAGCCCACGCGCTCAGTCTGCACCCTGCGACGACGCCAGGGCGAGCACGCCATCATCCGCCCGCCGGAGAACGGAGGGTGATATCCGTCGCGCGGGGGAGGTGCCGGCCTGTTCGCCCCTGGTCGACTGGAGCCATGTCCGAGACACACGCCCCCGCCCCGCAGACCGTGCTGCCGCCGGACCCCGCCGTCCGCAGGCGCGAGCGGGCCGACGCCCATCGAGTGAAGAACACCGAGCGCGGGCCGATCTTCCCCGCCACGGTTCCCTGGCTCGCCGTCGTCGTCTTCGTCGTCATCTCGATCGGCGGCGCCTGGCTCGTCGCACTGCCGCTGTGGACGTCGGGCGAGGGGCTGATGCATCCGCTGTTCACGCTCATCGCGCTCGCGATGATGTACACACCCGCGCTCGCGACCCTCGTCGTCGTGCTCTGGGTGCGACGCCCCGCCAACATCCCGCGCTATCTCGGACTCACGCCCATGCGGCCGGCCGGCCGCACCTGGCTCTTCATCGCGATCGGCGCGGTGGGGTTCTGGGTGCTGGCCTACGCCTCGATGCTGCTCGGCCAGGCCATGGGCCTCATCCGCCTCGACCTGTCCGGCGTGAGTGCCATCACCGCGACGATCGAGGCGACGGGCGGCCAGGCGGCGGCGATGGACGTCTCCGTCATCGTCGCGGTCAACCTCGCCACCCTTCCGCTCATCACCATCGTGAACAGCGTCGCCGCGTTCGGCGAGGAGATCGGATGGCGCGGCTGGCTGCTGCCCTCGCTCCGACCGCTCGGCACCATGCCCGCCCTGCTCATCTCCGGGGTGATCTGGGGTGTCTGGCATGCCCCGCTCATCCTGCTCGGCTACAACTACCAGCGCACCGACCTCGCGGGCGTCGGCTTCATGGTCGTCTTCTGTGTGCTCGTCGGCATCCTGATCGGCTGGCTGCGGCTGCGCAGCGCCTCCGTCTGGCCGGCGGTCATCGCGCATGGGGCGCTCAACACCGCGGTCTCGGCGTTCCTCATCTTCGTCGATGTCCGCGACCTGCCGGCGGGGCCATGGGGGAGCCTGCTCGGCTGGCCCGGCTGGATCCTGCTCGCGCTCGCCGCCGTCGTGCTGCTGGTCACCGGTCAGTTCCGGAAGCAGCCAGAGCCGGGGCTGACCCTCGCCGAAGCGGCACAGCGCGCACCGGGTGCGCCGGGCGCGCCGGGCGAGCACACCGCACCGCACGGTCGAGCCTGACGCTGACGGATGCGGCGCCCCGCCGCTCCGGATAGGGTCGGGCCATGGTCCCCGATCGCATGCGCGCGGTCATCCAGACCGGCTACGGCCAGCCCGAGCAGGTGCTGCGCCTCGCGCGCGGCCCGGTGCCGGTGCCGCGACGCGATCAGGTGCTGATCCGGGTCGATGCGGTGTCGATCAACTCCTGGGACGTCGACCTCGTCACCGGTCCCATGATCACGCGCATCACCGCGCCGTTCCGCACGCGGCAGCGCGTCATCGGGTCGGATGTCGCGGGCGAGGTCGTCGCCGCCGGCGAGGATGCCGCGCGATTCAGCGTCGGCGACCGGGTCGTGGGGGACCTGTCGGTGAGCGGATGGGGCGGCTTCGCCGAGTACGCGACGGCCCGTGAGCGGGCGCTCACGCCGGTGCCCGACGGCGTCGGCGACGTGGCGGCGTGCGCGCTGCCGCAGGCCGGCAGCATGGCGCTCCAGTCGCTCGGCGACCGGTCCGTGCTCGACGGGCGCCGCGTCCTCATTGTCGGAGCCGGCGGCGGCGTCGGCACGTTCGCCATCCAGCTCGCACGCGCGGCGGGCGCCCACGTCACGGTCGTCGATTGGGCTCCCAAGCTCGCGGCGCTCCGGCGCCTCGGCGCCGACGAGGCGATCGAGGCCGGCCGCCTGGCCGAGGTGTCGCATCCGAGCTTCGACCGCGTCGTCGACGTCGTGGGCGCACTGGCCCCGGCGGCGGCGCGTGGACTGTTGGCCCCCGGCGGCGAGGCCGTCGTGGTCGGCGGCCGACCAGGGTTGCTCCTGCGGATCGTGTTCGGCGGCCTCCGCGGCGCCGATCGGCAGGGGCGCCGCGTGCGTCTGCTCATCGCCCGCCCGAACCGCGACGTGGCCGAGCTGCTCTCGCTCGTGGCATCCGGAGCGCTCCGCCCCGTGATCGACGGACCGCACCCACTGACCGACGTGCCCTACGAGGTCGAGCGGCTCCGCGCGGGCGCGGTGACCGGCAAGGTCGTCATCGTCCCGGCGTGAGCCGGCACCGCGGGAGAGGCACACCCTCGCGCTCTGCTAGACTCTTGAGGTTGCCGTGAACCGGCCGCGCATCAAGAGAGCCCAGGCATCAGGCCACGGGCAGCGCGCAACGAAGAGAAAGGGGATCCCTCTATGGCACTGGATGCAGATACCAAGAAGGCGATCATCGAAGAGTACGCGACGCACCCCGGTGACACCGGGTCCCCCGAGGTCCAGATCGCGATTCTCACGAAGCGCATCAAGGATCTCACCGAGCACCTGAAGGAGCACAAGCACGACCACCACTCGCGTCGTGGCCTGCTGCTCCTCGTGGGTCAGCGTCGTCGTCTGCTCGGCTACCTCGCCGACGTCGACATCACGCGCTACCGCTCGCTGATCGAGCGTCTCGGGCTGCGCCGCTGAGCGGACTGTCCTGCGGCTCTCGATGACACCGCGAACTTCTTCGGAACGGGCCGTCACCTTCGGGTGGCGGCCCGTTTCGCGTGCGGGGCCGGGCGCTGATCGCGGCCCCTGGGAAGTCAACCCGTTGGCGACCTGGCGCTCGCTTCCTAGCGTGGAACGCGTACTGACCGCGACGGAAGGAGCACCATCACCATGGCCGAACGACTGGACGGCAAGCGCGTCGCATTCCTGCTGACCGACGGCGTCGAGCAGGTCGAGTTCACCGATCCCTGGAACGCCCTCACGCGGGCCGGGGCCGAAGTCACGCTCGTCTCACCCACCGAGGGCACCGTGCTCGGCATGCACGGTGACGACAAGGCCGACACCTTCGACGTCGACCGCGCGGTCGCGACCGCATCCGCGTCGGACTACGACGCGCTCGTGCTGCCGGGCGGCGTCGTGAACGCCGACCACCTCCGCATGGACGCGGACGCCGTGCGCTTCGTGCGCGAGTTCTTCGAACAGCACAAGCCGGTCTCCGCGATCTGTCACGCCCCGTGGATCCTCGCCGAGGCGGGCGTCGCGCGCGGCCGCAGCCTCACGTCCTACCCGAGCCTGAAGACCGACCTCGTGAACGCCGGCGCCGACTGGAGCGACGAGGAGGTCGTCGTCGACCAGGGGCTCGTCACGAGCCGCAATCCCGACGATCTGCCCGCGTTCATCGACAAGACCATCGAAGAGATCGCGGAGGGCGAGCACGCGGGCCAGACGGCCTGAGCTGCCAGACCGGGCTGGGCTGTCAGGCGGCCTGGGCTGTCGGACGGCCTGGGGCTGTCAGACGGCCTGAGTTCTCAGACGGCCTGGGCTTGTCAGACGGCCTGAGCCGAACAGGCCGGCCCGGTCGGTGGATCCGACCTGAACACGAGCGGATGTCCCGGTGGGGCATCCGCTCGTCGTGTGTCGTCGCCCGTGGCCGGGGCGTGGTGGCGCGAGGTCAGTCCGCGGCCCGCGCACGGTGCGCGCGCGCCGCCATGCGGTTGCCGCATCGGGTGCTGCAGAAGCGCCGTGACGCGTTCTTGGACAGGTCGAGGTAGATCCCGGAGCAGTCGTCGGCCGCGCAGGTCTGCAGGCGATCCATCTGGTCGGCACGGATGACGTCGACGAGGGCCATTGCCGCCTCCACCAGGATGCGCTGGGCGAGCGGCGCATCCAGCGACGTCGCATGGACATGCCAGTCGAGGACGTCGTGGCGGACGAGCCGGGGAAGCGCGTTCGCCTCGGCGAGGATCGCATTGACCTCGACGACGGCCTCGTCGCGTCCGAGCGACCACAGGTCACGCAGTCGGACGCGCGCGTCGCGGACCTCGCCGAGTTCGCGGCGGTCGCCGTCGCGCCGGCCCGAGTAGCCCCATTCGTCGAGGATGTCGCGCAGTTGCGCGGTCGACGCGAGCTCGTCGTCGCCGGATTCCGACGCCTCGGGGACCGTGTCGGCGAGGGCTGCGACGAAGGCGAGCGCCGACACGGTGTCATCGGTGAAAATCATTTGACTCCTGACATCTCCATCGAGTACCGTCACGAGCATAACGGTGTTCGCTCATGACGCCGCGGATCGTGGCCATCGAGATGTGGCGTGGGGCGGAGCCCCGGGATACAGGGGAGGGCGCGGCATGCGGGGAGTGCGTGGCATGGCGGGCATCGCCCTGGGGCTCGCGAGCGGGCTGGCCTTCGGTGCGGGCGGCGCGGTCGTGAAACCGCTGCTCGAGGCCGGGTGGACGCCCGGCGCCGCGGTGTTCGCGCGCATCGCGACCGCGGCGCTGGTGGTCGCCGTCCCGGCGCTCTGGGTGTTGCGCTTCGACCTGCGGCTGCTGTGGCGCGCGCGATGGACCGTCCTCGCCTATGCCCTGATCGCGATCGCCGGGACCCAGGTCGCCTTCTACGCCGCGATCGCCACGATCCCCGTGAGCACCGCGCTGCTCATCGAATATCTCGCACCCGTCGCGCTCGTGCTCGCGGCCTGGGCGCGGCGGCGGCACGCGCCGCAGCTGGTCGTGCTCGCCGGCTCCGCCCTCGCGATCACCGGGCTCGTGCTCGTGATCGGTCCCGGCGGTGGCGCGCTCGACCCGGCCGGTCTGATCTTCGCCGGCATCGCGATGCTCGGCGTCTGCGTCTACTACGTCATGGGGGAGCGGGCGGATGCCTCGCTGCCGCCGATGGCGCTCGCAGGTGCCGGGTTCGTCATCGGCGCGCTCGCGCTCGGCGCCGTCGGTCTCACCGGCCTCGTCCCGTTCGCGGCCGTGTTCACCGATGTGGCGTTCTTCGGAGCCGTGGCACCGTGGTGGGTCCCGGTGCTCACGGTGGGCGTGGTCTCGACCGCGTTCGCGTACGTCGCCGGCATCACCGCGATCCGGATGCTCGGCACCAGGCTGGCGTCGTTCCTCGGGCTGAGCGAGGTCGTCTTCGCGGCCATCGTGGCCTGGCTGGTCCTCGGCGAGGCGATCGGGCCCGTGCAGGTTCTCGGCGGGCTCGCGATCCTCGCGGGCATCGTGCTCGTGCGGCTCGAGAAGCCCGCGAGCGATCCGGCCGCTCGCGCCCTCGACATCGACGTCGTGCCGGTCCCGCCCACGCCGGCGCCGCGCGCGTAGCACGCGGGTCGCGGTCGGGGCGGCCGCCGGGTGGCCGCGCGCTGCGCGCTCTGCGCTGTCGCGGGGCGCAGCGATCGCGCGTGCCGCCCAGCCCGCCATCGAGGTCCGACGCCGCTGCCTGCGCGGCCTCGTTGACACGCCTTCCGCTCGATGATAGGTTCACTGAACACAAGGTTCAATGAACCAAGTCGGCAACGCGGCCGCCGGCCGCCGCAGCCTCGATGATGAGAGCAGGAGACATGCCCAACGGCGCGTACGACAATGTGGCGGCAACGGCCTCGGCCATGGACCGGGCGCTCGATGCGGGACGCGGGATCGTCCGCTTCGCGCCGGCCTGGGTGCCGCGCGCCTTCTGCACACCGGGGCGTCGGATCCGCCTGCACCCGGACGACTACTTCCCGTTCGAGCAGGGTCGCGGGGGTGTCGACGAGCGGTGGCTCGCATCGGCGGTACGGGCCGACAACGGTCCGAAGACCGGCCCGTACGAGGGCCTGAGCCTGGTGGTCGACCCCGACGGCGACACGCTCCTGCCGTTCGACGAGTTCGTCGGCCACCACCGGGCCGAGGTCATCGGCGCGCGGCTCTGGGACCGTCACGGGGCGTGGCCGATGTACTCGAAGTTCTTCGACAACCAGCAGGCGCTGCCCTTCCACGTGCACCACACCGACGAGAAGGCCGCACTGGTCGACAAGCCCGGCAAGCCCGAGGCCTATTACTACTCGCCGCACATGAACAACCACCTCGGTGACCAGCCGATCTCGTTCTTCGGATTCCAGCCCGACGTCACCAAGGAGCAGGTCAAGGAGCGCCTCGAGCGCTTCAGCCACGGCGGCGACAACCGCATCACCGACCTCGCCCTCGGCTACCGGACGCAGCTCGGCACCGGCTGGGACATCCCGTCCGGCGTGCTGCACGCCCCGGCCAGCATCGCGACGTACGAGCCGCAGGCCGCGTGCGACGTGTTCTGCATGTGCGAGTCGTGGAGCAACAACCGCGAGGTGCCCGAAGAGCTGCTGTGGAAGGACGTGCCGGCCGACAAGCAGGGCGACCTCGACTTCATCATCAGCCTGCTGGAGTGGGAGCTCAACGTGGACCCGCACTTCGTGCAGAACCGGTTCATGGTGCCGTACTCCACGGAGCACTCCCTGGCCGACGGCGAGGCCGCGTACCGCGAGAAGTGGATCGTGTTCCGGTCGCCGCACTTCAGCGCGAAGGAACTCACGGTGCGGCCCGGCCAGACGGTCACGATCACAGACCGCGACGCCTACGGCACGATCGTGGTCCAGGGCCACGGCACCATGGGCACCCACGAGATCGCCGCCGCGACCCTCATCCGGTTCGGGCAGCTGAGCCAGGACGAGTTCTTCGTCACGGAGGCCGCCGCCCGCGCCGGCGTGCAGATCACGAACCGGTCGAGCACCGACGACTTGGTCATCCTCAAGCACTTCGGCCCCGAGAACGAGGAGCTGGGGCTTCGTGTCTGATCGGAACGCCGCGCGAGACCAGGTCGCTCCGCGAGACCGGATCGGATCGCTCGCGCAGGTGGCGCGCGTCGACTCCTTCATCGAGGCCGAGGGTGCCGCCTGCGGCGCGAGGCGGCTCCGGCTCGTGAACGGCGGCGGCCTCGAGATCGAGGTGCACCCCGATCGGGCGCTCGATCTCGGCCAGGTGACCGTCGGCGGCGTGCCCGTGGCCTGGATCTCCCCGACCGGGATCACCGGCCCCGAGGCGGCCGAGCCGTTCGGATCGGGATGGCTCCGCACGTTCGGCGGCGGCATGCTGGCGACGTGCGGTCTCGACACGTTCGGCCCGCCGGCCGAGGACGACGGCGAGGTCTTCGGTCAACACGGCCGCATCGGCACGCAGCGGGCCACGATCGTGCGTGCCGAAGCCGACGAGGCGGGCGTCGTCGTCGAAGGCGTCGTGCGCCAGGCCTCCGTCTTCGGTGAGCACCTCGTCCTGCGGCGCCGCATCAGCTCGGCGCTCGGCTCCGACACCGTGCGCATCGACGACGTGGTCACCAATGAGGCGTTCCACGCGCAGCCGCACATGGTGCTCTACCACTTCAACCTCGGCTGGCCGCTCCTTGGCGACCGCACCACCATCGACATCCCCGCCGAGCGGGTGACCCCGCGCGATGCGGACGCCGCGGCCGGGCTCGGCGAGCACACGGTCTTCGGTGCGCCGACCCCCGGGTTCCGGGAGCAGGTGTTCATCCACCGTCTCGGCACCGCGGAACCCGTGCAGGTGGTCGTGGCCAATCCCGACAACGGGCTCGAATGGACCCTCAGCGTCGACGGCGCACAACTGCCGACGGTGTTCCAGTGGAAGATGGCCGGGCAGGGCCACTACGCGCTCGGCATCGAACCCGCCAACACGCACCACATGGCCGGCCGTGCGGCGGCCCGGGCGGCGGGGGAGCTGCCCATGCTCGCCGCCGGCGAGAGCGCGCGCTATTCGGTGGAGTTCCGCCTGCGTCGCGTCGACACCGTCGGCGAGGCATCCGTCACGGAGGAGGCAGTATGAGTTCGCAGCACCCGCCCACCGGCGATCCATCGATGCCGGTCCGGCACCCCGTCGCGTTGCGCATGACGCGCATCTCCAAGTCATTCCCCGGGGTCAAGGCGCTCGAGGCCGTCGATCTCGAGGTCCGCGCGGGCGAGGTGCACGCGATCGTGGGTGAGAACGGCGCAGGCAAGTCGACCCTGATGAAGATCCTCGCCGGCTTCTACCAGCCCGACGAGGGCGAGATCGAGGTCGGCGGCGAGCCCGTCGGACACTGGAGTCCCCGTGAGGCGCTCGATCGCGGCATCGGCATGATCTACCAGGAGCTCAACCTGATCCCCGACCTCAGCGTCGCCGAGAACATCAGTCTGGGCGGGATGCCGCGGCGCGGACCCTTCGTCGACCATCGTGCGCTGACCCGGCGCGCCACGACCGTGCTCGACGAGCTGCAGACCGACCTCGACCCGGGGGCCCGGCTCGGCACGCTGTCCATCAGTCAGCAGCAGCTGGTCGAGATCGCCAAGGTCATGGCGGACAAGCCGTCCATCGTCGTGTTCGACGAACCGACCTCCTCGCTCGGCGAGAAGGAGACCCGCGTGCTCTTCGATGTGATCGGACGCATGCGGGCAGCCGGGATCGCCGTCATCTACATCAGCCACCGACTGCAGGAGGTGATGGAGATCGGCGACCGGGTGACCGTCCTCCGCGACGGCCGTCACATCGAGACCCGCGAGGTCGAGGGCATCACGCCCGACCACATGGTCCGGCTCATGGTGGGTCGCGACCTGAGCGAGATGTTCCCCAAGCTGGACCTCGTGCCGGGCGAACAGGTGCTGGCGGTACGCGGGATCTCACGCGAGGGCCAGTTCGCGGACATCACCCTGGACGTGCGGGCGCACGAGATCGTCGGACTCGCCGGGCTGGTCGGGTCGGGTCGCACCGAGGTCGCACGCGCGCTGTTCGGCCTCGACCCCGTGGACTCGGGCGAGATCGAACTGCGCGGGAAGGTGGTGCAGGTACGGAGCCCGCGCAAGGGGATGGCCTCGGGCATCGCGCTGGTGCCGGAGGATCGCAAAGGCCAGGGCATCATCCCGATGCTCTCGGTCCGCGAGAACTTCACCTTGCCCGTCATCCAGCGGATCGCAGACGCGCTGCTCATCTTCGCCCGGAAGGAACGGGGGATCGTCCGCACGCTTGTGGATCGCCTGAAGGTGAACCCGCCGCAGATCGAGCGTCCGCTGAACGCCTTCAGCGGCGGCAATCAGCAGAAGGTCGTGCTGGGCAAATGGCTGCTCTCGGAGCCGGCGCTGCTGATCCTCGACGAACCCACGCGCGGGGTGGACGTGGGCGCGAAAGCGGACATCCACGAGATCATCGGCGAGTTCGCGAAGGACGGCGGCGCGGTGCTCATGATCAGCTCGGAGCTGCCAGAGCTCCTCGCCGTCTGCGACCGCATCTTCGTGCTGCACGAGGGGCTGCTGGTCGCGGAGATCCCGCGGGATGCCGCGACCGAGGAATCGGTCATGCGCGCCGCGACCGGGCAGGTGGCCGCATGAGCGCCACGACCACCGCGCTCAGTGCGCGCACCTCGACTCCCGGCACGCTCTTCACACGGATCTCGATCCCGCTGGCCATCATCGCCCTCCTGGTGATCGGGGCGCTCATCTCGCCCTCCTTCCTCACCGTCTCCAACCTCGTCAACGTGCTCAACGCCAACGCCGCCGTCGGACTGGTCGCGCTCGGCATGACGTTCGTCGCGGTCTGCGGTGGGCTGGCCGACCTGTCGGTCCCCGCGAACGTCGCCATGGGCGCCCTCGTCACCCTTGGCGCGCAGCCCGCCGTCGGCCCGTTCGGGGCCGCCCTGCTCGGGCTGGTCGTCGCCACGGTCGGCGGCATCATCAACGGGATCCTGATCGGCTACCTGCGGATCAACCCGATCATCGCCACGCTCGGGACCGGCTCGGTCCTGCTCGGCCTCAGCCAGCTGCTGATCGGCGGCGGCATCGTCTACGGCGAGCCCAGCGCGCTGTCGGACTTCGTCAAGGGCAGCTTCCTCGGTCTGCCGATCTTCGTCTGGATCTTCGTCATCGTGGCCCTGATCCTCACGCCGCTGCTCTCACGGACCGCATTCGGCCGGTGGAACTTCGCGGTCGGCGGCAACTACCAGGCCGCGGAGGCGAGCGCGGTGCCCGTGCGGTTCACGAAGGCGAGCGCATTCGTGCTCACCGGATTCCTCGCCGGGCTCTGCGGCGTGCTGCTGGCCCTCAGCAACGGCCAGGCACGGCCCATCATCGGCACGGGGTACGAGTTCGTGGCCATCACGGCGGTGGTCATCGGCGGGACCAGCCTCTTCGGCGGCAGCGGCAGCGTGCTCCGCACGATCGGCGGCGTCGTGATCACCGCACTCATCGGCAACCTGATCATCCTCGGCGGTCTGCCCACGCAGTCGACGGGGCTCGTGACCGGTGCCATCGTCCTCGTCGCGGTCGGCGTCGATGTGTACTTCAGACGGAAGGCGGGCCGGGAATGACGCGCTTCGACGCTCGCACGATCGGCGGCACGGCCGTCCGATACCGCCTCCTGATCCTGCTGATCGCCGTCGCGATCCTCGGCAGCATCACGATCGGGGACTTCTTCACCCTCGACACGTTCCAATCGATCCTGAACCGGGCGACGGTGGTCGGCTTCCTGGCCCTCGCCCTGACCCCGGTGCTCATCGCCGGGCAGATCGACCTGTCGATCGGGTCGATCCTGTCGATGGCCGGCATCACCACCATCGGGCTGCAGCCGGTCATCGGCAATGTGCCGGCGGCACTCGCCGGGCTCGGGGTCGGCGTGCTGATCGGGGCGATCAACGCCACGATCGTCGTCGTCTTCAAGATCAGCTCGCTCGTGGCGACGCTCGCCACCCTCCTGATCTTCGCCTCGCTCGCGCTGCTGCTGACGAACTCGCAGCCCGTCAGCTCGCCCGACCCGGTCTTCGGCATCGGCCTCACGAGCGACCTGCTCGGCATCTTCACGCCGAGATCTGCGCTCTTCGTGGCCGCGGCCCTCCTGATGTTCGTCTGGCTGCGATTCACGCCGAGCGGCCGGAACCTCTACGCGGTGGGCAGCAATGCGCCGGCCGCACGATCGGCGGGCATCCGCGCGAACGGGTACCTGGTCGCGACGTTCCTGATCTCGGGGTTCTTCGCCGGAGCGGCGGGCGTGCTGCAATCGCTCAGCACCGCGACCGGATCCCCGGTCGCCGGCGCGGTCATGCTCATCCCGGCGATCACGGCCGTCGTCATCGGCGGCACCCGGCTCGAGGGGGGCCGCGGCTCGTCGCTCGCGACGCTCGGCGGCGTCCTCGCCCTCGGCGCGCTGACGATGATGCTCGAGTTCAATGGCGTGCCCTCGTACACGCAGGCCATCTACACGGGAGTGCTGCTCATCATCCTGATCACCCTCGATCGGCTGGTGAGCAACGATTCCCGCCCGACTTCCCGCACGCTCAGGCGCGAGCGGGTCGCCCCCACCACACCAAGTGAAACCTAGGAGCATCGCATGACCGTTCGTCGGAACATCGTTGTTGTCGCGTCGGCTGCCGCAGCCATCGCACTGGCCCTGACCGGCTGTTCATCGGGCGGCGGGGGCGACACCGCCGCCGCCGGTGGCGACGGCAGCGTCGAAGGCAAGGAGATCTGCTACATCACGGCAGCGAACTCCCACCCGTATGTCACGCCAGCCAACGAGGGTGCGCAGGCCGCAGCCGATGCCGCAGGCGTCAAGCTCACCATCGTCAGTGAAGAGTTCTCGCCGCAGACCGGTGCCGAACAGCTCGACAGCTGCGTCGCACGCGGCGTCGACGGCATCCTGTTGTGGCCGCTCGACGACAACAGCTACCTGCCCGGTCTGCTCAAGGCCGAGCAGGAGGGCATCCCGGTCGTGGCGATCGACACCACGACCGGTGACGAGTCGATGGCGCTCATCGAGTCGTTCGTCGGAGCGGACAAGTACGACCAGGGCAAGATCAGCTTCGAGCAGCTCGACGAGGCGCTGGGCGGCGAAGGCGGCGTGGTCGTCCTCGCCGGCCAGGCCGGCAACGGCACCGAGATCGCCCGCTCGGGCGGGTTCATGGACGCGCTCGAAGAGAGCGACTCCGGCATCGAGGTGCTCGCGACGGTGAACGCCGACTTCGACCAGCAGAAGGCGCTCGTCGCCTCACGCGACCTGCTCACGAAGTACGGCGACCAGATCAAGGGCGTCTACGCGCAGGACGACACCATGGCCAAGGGCTTCGCGCAGGCCCTCTCCGAGAGCGGGCTCACGATCACGCCGTTCGTCGTGGGCATCAACGGTGAGAAGGGCGCGTTCGAGGCCATCAAGGCCGGCACGCAGTACAGCACGATCATCCAGCCGCCGTTCCGCAACGGCGAGCTCGCGATCGAGACGCTGATCGCCGTCATGCAGGGCGAGACGGTCGACGAGATGGTGCCGCTCGAGAACACGGTCGTCGACAGCAGCAACGTCGACTCGCTCGAGCCCGCCATGTAGTCGCGCCCCTCGGTGTCTGCGGCGGCACCACGGCCTCGAGCTGTGGTGCCGCCGCGGATCACTCCCATCGGGCCCCGTGACTGACTCGGCCCCTGTGAAAGGAGCTCCGGATGACCCGCTCCTCGCTCGGCGTCGCCATCATCGGTGACGGGCTCATGGCGAAAGAGCACTCGATGGCGCTGCGGAACGTGCGGCCGGTCTTCGGTGCCGGACTGCCCGAACCCCGGCTCGTCGTGATCGTGCACCCCGACGAGGCGAGAGCACGCGCGGCGGCCGAGCAGTACGGCGTCGAGCGCTGGACGACCTCATGGCAGGACGCCGTGGCCGACCCCGAGGTCGACCTCGTCGACATCGTGACGCCGAATCTGCACCATCGCGACGTCGCGGTGGCGGCCGCACGGGCGGGCAAGCACATCTGGTGCGAGAAGCCGCTCGCGGTCACCGCGGACGACGCGCAACGCATGACCGAGGCGGCCGAGGCGGCCGGGGTGGTCACGCTCGTCGGCTTCACGTACCTGCAGAACCCCGGGCTCGCGCTCGCGCGCGAACTCGTCCGCCGCGGCGAGCTCGGCGATCTCTTCTCGTTCACCGGGTTCTTCAGCGCAGACACGATGATCGACCCCGACGTGCCCTTCACCTGGCGCACCGATCGTTCGCGTGCCGGCGGCGGTGCGGTCGGCGACCTCGGGTCGCATCTGATCTCGCTGGCCAGGCATCTCGTCGGCGGGGTCTCCCGCGTCGCGGGCCTCTCACGGACCGTGGTGCCGGAGCGCGTCGACGCGGATGGCGTCCGGCACCGGGTCGACAACGACGACCACACGCTGGCGCTGCTCGAGTTCTCGAACGGCGTGATCGGCACGATGCAGGCGAGCCGGGTCCAGACCGGGCGTGCATTCGAGGTGTCGTTCGTGCTGACCGGCACCAGGGGAGCCATCCGCTTCAGCCAGCAGGACAGCCATGTGCTCGAGGTGTCGCTCGCCTCGGACGGGCTCGACGGCCACGGCTTCCGGACGATCGAGCTCGGCCCGGGCCACGGCCGATTCGGCGATCTGTGGCCCATGGCGGGCATCAACGTGGGGCTGCACGAGCTGAAGATCTTCGAGGCGCACGAGCTGCTGTCCGCGATCGCGTCGGCGCGCGCCGCCTCGCCGGACTTCCGTGAGGCGCTCGCGGTCGAGCGGACGATCGAGGCCATCGAGCGTTCGGCCGCGCAGAACGGCGCGTGGCAGCTGGTCTGACCCGCGCGATCGGCGTGGTCCGGCCTACTCGGAGCGGTCGACGTCGCTCGAGTCGCGGATGACGAGCTCCGGCGGGAAGATCACGTGCTCGTGCACGTGCGACGCACCCTGCTCGATCTCGTCGAGGATCATGCGCACGGCGGTGCGTCCGAGCAGGTCGCGCGGCTGCCGCACCGAGGTCAGCGGAACCGTGGAGATGCCCGCCCAATCGAGGTCGTCGAACCCGACGATCGCGATGTCGTCCGGCACGCGGACGCCGTGCAGCACGAGCTCTTGGAGCACCCCGAGCGCGAGCATGTCGTTCGCGCAGAACAGCGCGGTCGGGCGGTCCTCCGGCGCGCGCGCGATCAGGGCGAGCCCGACCTCTCGGCCGTCCTTGACCTTCCAGGACGAGGCCGGCAGCAGCTCGACGGTCTCGGGCGGGAGCCCGGCCGCGGCGACCGCTTCCCGCAATCCCTCGCAGCGGTGCTCGACCTGGCGCGAGATGTCGGTGTCGCCGACGAAGGCGATGCGCCGATGCCCCCGGCCGAGCAGATGCTCACCGGCCATGCGGCCACCGGCCAGGTCGTCGGTCGCCAGCCAGCAGCAGGGACGGTCGCCCGAGATGCGGTCGACGTAGACGACGGGCACCCCGCGTTCGACCAGCTGCTCGAGGCGTGGATTGCGCTCGTCGACCGGCGTGATCATGATGCCGTGCACGCGCTGCTGCACCAGCAGGTCGAGGTTCTGTTCCTCGCGGGCGACGTCCTCTCCGTTGTGCACGATGACGACGCCGACGCCCAGCTCCTTGGCGGCGGACTCGGCGCCGAGCGCGACGTCGACGAAGAACGGATTGCCCATGTCGGCGAGGGCGAGCCCGAGCGTGCGCTCGCGGCCGGGGCGGAACTGACGCGACGCCTTGTGCGGGGAGAAGTCGAGGGCCTCGATCGCGTCGAGCACACGCTGGCGCGTCTCCGCGTTGACGTAGCTCGGCCGGTTGAGCACATTGCTGACGGTGCCCGCGGACACGCCGGCATGGCGCGCGACGTCGCGAATGTTCGCCACGGACACCTCCTGCATCAGAGAGACGTTCAATGAACCCATTCAGCATACAGGGAAGGTCGCGTTCGCATAGGCTCGCGCCATGCGCTTCGGCATCGTCATCCTCCCGCAACACGACTGGCCAGAGGCCGCCCGGTACTGGCGGGACGCCGATGCGCTCGGCTTCGACCACGCCTGGACGTACGACCATCTCGCGTGGCGCGGGCTCGCCGGGGAGCGATGGCACGCGACCGTGCCCACGCTGACCGCCGCGGCCACCGTCACCACCCGCATCGGGCTGGGCACGTTCGTGGCGTCGCCGAACTATCGGCATCCGGTGCCCTTCGCGAAGGACATCGCGACCGTCGACCAGATCGCCGGTGGCCGGGTGCGGCTCGGCGTCGGCTCCGGCGGCACCGGCTTCGACGCGTTCGTGCTGGGGCAGGCCGAGCTGACGCCGCGCGAGCGGCACGAGCGGTTCGCCGAGTTCGCGCAGGCGCTCGACACGCTGCTGCGCTTCGAACGCCCGGGCGACGACGGCATCTCGTTCGAGGGCACCTGGTACACCGCCGACGGCGCGCGGATGGTCGGCGAGCCGGCGCAGCTGCCGCGCATGCCGCTGCACCTCGCGGCGAACGGCCCGCGCGGCCTCGAGCTCACCGTGCGAATCGCCGACGGTTGGATCACCACGGGCGGCGACCCGTCCGACCCCGAGGCCTGGTGGCGCGGCGTCGGCGAGCTCAGCCATCGCCTCGACGAGACGTGCGCCGCCGCCGGGCGTGAGCCGGGTTCGCTCGCGCGCACCCTGTCGCTCGACTCCGCGGGGCAGTACTCGCTCTCGAGCGTCGACACGTTCGAAGAGGCCGTCGGCCGGGCGGACGCGCTCGGCTTCACCGACGTCGTCGCGCACTGGCCGCGACCTGACGGGATCTACGCCGGTCGCGAGGCCGTGCTCGAGGAGGTCGCGTCGCGCTTCGCCGGGCTCCGCGACGGTACGGCGCCTCCCGTGTCCGGGTGATGCCGGCGCTCGGCGTAGCCTGGTGGGCGTGCCGCGTTTCAAGCCGCTCCTGTCCTGGGAGCCGTTCCCGTACCTCGTCGTGCTCGCCCTGCTGCTCCTCACCGGATTCGTGCGGCCCGACGCGCCAGGTTGGGTGTTCTGGCCGTTCGTGGTGCTCCTCGTCGCCGCCGTCGGCTGGCTCGGCGTGCGCGTCCTGCGCGAGCGGCGGCCGGCGAACCCCGATCGTTGGGGTGATTTGGCCACGCTCGAGGGGCTGACCGTGCTCGACGCGGCGGGTGCCGAGCGCACCGTGCGGACCGTCGCCCCGGTCGACGACGCCCGCAGGCACCAGTCCGCGATCGAGCTCGCACGCGCGCACGGCGGGGCCGAGCACACCGCGGTGCTCGTGCCGCGCGCAAGCCGCTGGCTCTCACCCCGCTACCGGGTCGGGGTGCAACTGACGGCCGGCGACCGGCCGCGACACGCCGGATTCCTGCGCGCCGACGCCGAAGCCAGATGGGCGTCCGTGCTCGACGATCTGCGCTCCCGGGGCGAGTATGTCCGCGTGCCGGCGTCCATCACCGGAGCTGCGCGTCCGTTCGGCGTCGAACTCGATCTCAGCGGTCTCACCCGGTTCGAGTCGGCGATCCCGAGCTGAGCTCCCGGCGAGGCATCCGTCGGCCATCTGCGCCCTGAACAGGGCCATTCGTCCCATATCTGCCGCCTTGGGGTGTCCCTCGAACGAGGGTCACGGTTATCGTCGCCCGCGGGCGTGTCGACGAGGACGCGCCGAACGAATGGAGCACCGATGTCTCGATCCACAAGGTCATCCAGACGAATCCTCAGCGTCGCGGTCACCGCTGTCGCCGCGACCGCGCTCGTGCTGGCGCCCATGAGCGCCGCGAATGCCGGCCCGCCCGATCGCGGCGGACATCCGGGCAAAGGGTGTGACGAGCGCAACAACAACTCGGTCTCGAAGCTGCTGGAGTGCGTGAAGAAGGGCGGCGTGCTCGAACACCTCGACGCGTTCCAGGCCATCGCCGACCAGCACGACGGCACCCGTGCCGCGGGCCTGCCCGGGTACGACGCGAGCGTCGACTACGTGGCCGAGCGGCTCGAGCGCGCCGGCTGGGAGGTCTCGTTCGACGAGTTCCCCTACGACTACTTCGGGCCGTCGACGCTGCGCCAGCTCACGCCGACCGAGACCGAGCACGAGACCGGCGCCTTCACCGGATCCGCCTCGGCCGACGTCACGGGCACCATCGTGCCGGTCGACATCAACCTCGATGTGCCCGCCGATGCGACGAGCGGCTGCGAACCCGAGGACTTCACCGGGCTCGACTTCAGCGGCCCGGCCGATATCGCGCTCATCCAGCGCGGGGTATGCGACTTCAGCGTCAAGGTGACCAACGCCACGACGGCCGGGGCCGAAGCCGTGATCATCTTCAACCAGGGCAACGACCCGACCCGCGAAGGGCTCATCGTCGGCACGCTCGATCCGTTGCAGGCGACCGTCCCGGTCGTCGGTGCGAGCTTCGCCGCGGGGGCCGCGCTCGCGGCGGAAGGCTCGACGGCGTTCATCTCCGTGCCGGAGCCCGAGTCCCGGCCGCAGCGGAACGTCATCGCCGAGCTGCCTGGCCGCAACGACGACAATGTCGTGATGGCGGGTGCGCACCTCGACTCGGTGCAGGCGGGCCCGGGGATCAACGACAACGGCAGCGGCTCGGCTGCGCTCCTCGAGATCGCCGAGAACCTCGGCAAGTGGAAGCCGCAGAACACGGTCCGCTTCGCCTGGTGGGGTGCCGAGGAGGACGGCCTGCTGGGCTCCGAGGCCTACGTGACCGAACTCGACCAGGCCGCACGCGACCGCATCGCGCTGTACCTGAACTTCGACATGGTCGCCTCGCCGAACTACATCTCGATGGTCTACGACAGCGACCAGTCGACCTTCCCGGCCGGTGAGATCCCGATCCCCGAGGGCTCGGTCGCGATCGAGGACCTCTTCGAGAGCTACTACACCGCCCTCCGCCAGCCGTACGACGACACCGCGTTCGACGGCCGCAGCGACTACGAGGCCTTCATCCTCGCCGGCATCCCGGCCGGCGGACTCTTCACCGGGGCCGAAGAGGTCAAGACCGAGGAGCAGGCCGCGATCTGGGGCGGCACGGCCGGGGAGCAGTTCGATCCCTGCTACCACCTCGCCTGCGACACCCGGGCGAACATCAATGAGAAGGCGCTCTACCTGAACGTCGGCGCGATCGCGACCGCGGTGCTCACCTACGGGCAGTCGACCGAATCGGTCAACGGCGTGCGCGGCGCCAGGTGGACGATCGCCGACCTGCTGCCCGATCCCGCGGGCCCGCAGGGCACGTTCCCCGAGGGCGGCGGCGGACTCGCCCACGACCACGGGAACCGCGAGGCGGCCTGATCCGAAGCCGCGGCTCGCACGCGCACGAGGGGGCCCGCCGCCAGGCGGGCCCCCTCGTCATGCACGGGTCGGGCGGCTCAGCGCTCCGCGCGGGCGGGGGAGTCGAGGTCTTCGGTGCGCGCCGAGGAGTCGATGGCCTGCTCGGTCTCCTGCTTGGCCAGCTGCGCACGCACGTCGTCCATGTCGAGCGCGCGCACCTGTGCGACGAGATCGTCGAGGACCGGACGCGGCAGCGCTCCGGCCTGGGCGAACACGCCGATGCCGTCCTTGAACGCCATGATCGTCGGGATGGAGGTGATGTTCATGGCCGCGGCGAGCTGCTGCTGCGCCTCGGTGTCGACCTTCGCGAACACCAGATCGGGATTCGCCTCCGCGGCGGCCTGGTAGTGCGGCGCGAACTGCAGGCAGGGCCCGCACCAGCTCGCCCAGAAGTCGACGAAGACGGTCCCGCCCTCGAGGATCGTGGATTCGAAGGACTCGAGGGTCAGATCGACGGTCGCCATGCAGACCACTCTACGGACGGTGTCTGAACGGTCGCCGCACGTTCGCTGACTGCGGGCTCGTGACGTGCGCGGCGTCGTGACGTGCGCGGCGTGTACCGTCGGCGCGGGGTTCGCTGTCGGGGACGGCCGTTCTCGCTAGGGTGAGAATCGTGTCAGAGCGTGCGAGCCGAGACCCATTCCGCCGACGGGCCACGGATGCCTCGATCCGCGCCACGCCCGCGGGCGTGCTCGCGCCGCCGCCGTCGGGCTGGCAGGCCGAGGCAGCTGCGCTCGACCACGCGATCCCGGACTTCGACTGGCGTACGCTGCCCGAGGGCACTGAGCAGGACCTCTTCGACGCGCCGAGCGGCCCGCTCGCCCGCATCTCGTTCGGGCCCGAGCACGGCGCCCGGGTCGTCCTCATCCCGGGAGCGACGGGCTCGAAGGAGGACTTCGTGCTCATGCTGCCGCTGCTCGCGGCCGCGGGCTACCGCGTGGAGGCGTTCGACCTCGCGGGGCAGTACGAGTCGTACCGCGCGGGGCCGTGGCGACTCCGGCCGCCTCGGGCGCGGTACGACACCGGCCTCTTCCTCGACGACCTCGTGGCCGTGCTGGACTCGGGCCGGGCACCCGCGCACGTGCTCGGCTACAGCTTCGCCGGGACGCTCGCCCAACTCGCGCTGGTCAGCCGCCCGGCGCTCTTCGCAAGTCTCACACTGCTCAGCAGCCCGCCCGAACCCGGTCAGGCCTTCCGCGGCATCAAACGCATCGGCCCGCTGTCCGCCTACACGAACGCGCACCAGGGCGCCGCGCTCATGCTGTGGGGCATCCGAAACAATCTCAATCGGGTGCCGCCCGGCCGCCTCGCGTTCGTGCGCGAACGCTTCCGGCTCACGCGACGCGACAGCGTCGACGACATCATCGCGGAGATGATGCGGACGCCCGATGTGCGCGACGCCGTCGCGGCTTCGACCGTGCCGAAGCTGGTTGCGGTCGGCGCGCACGATCTCTGGCCGATCGAGCTCCACGAGCGCTCCGCGCGAGAGCTCGGCGCGCGGCTCACCGTCTACGAGACCGGGCACAGCCCGTGCGAGACCGCGCCGCACCAGCTCGTCCGCGATCTGCTCGAGCTGTACGCGGGCTCGGCGGCGCCCCCGCAGGTCGACTGACGAGCGCCGGCGAGTCGAGGGTTCACGCGGCGAGCGGTGACTCGCTGTCGGGATCGGCGTCGGGCACGGGCTCTGCCGCCCGCCCACGTCGCCGGTCGGCCAGGCGCTCGAGCAGCGGCCAGGCGCGCCACCCGACGGCGAGCGTGTGGAAGCCCATCGCGACGCGGCGACCGAGGCCGCGCCAGGTGTCGAACGGTCGCGCTGAGACCCCCACGACGAGCGTGTGCTCGTACACGACCGACATGCCGGGGCGCAGAGCCCAGCTCAGGTCGAGGTCGTCGTGCACGTCGGCGCGGTCGCGGTGCACGAACTCGCGGACCTCGAGCCAGGCGCTTCGCCGGATGGCGTAGTTCGATCCGAAGAGCGGCGCGTGGCCGAGGAGCAGCCCGATCACGTGGGTGTACGCATTGATGTAGACGTACCGGGCGATCCATCGGGTCACGGCGTTGCCGCCGTAGAACCGGCCAGGGCCGGTCACCGCCGTCGGCCGGTCGCTGTCGTGCAGGATGCGATCGATGCGCGCGAGCCAGTCGGCGGGCGGCAGCGAATCGGCATCCAGCCGCGCGAGCAGCTCGCCGCTCGCCGCGTCGAATCCGGCGGCGGTGGCCGGCCAGATGCCGCGGTGCGGCTCGTGCATCACCCGGGCGCCTGCGGCGAGCGCGACGGCGACCGAGTCGTCGGTCGAGCCGTTGTCGACGACGATCACCTCGTCGGCCGCGCGGGTCTGGGCCGCGACCGCTGCGAGACACGCGGAAAGCAGTCGTGCGTCGTTCAGGCACGGGATGATGACCGAGATCGTGCTCATCGATGAAGGATTCTAGTCCGGTGCGGCACACTGGGCCGGGAGGGAATAGTGCAGGCGGGGCATCCGTTGGACCCGCTGTATGCAAATGCATATAAAGGCAACGATCAGTGAACACAGCCCAGGAGGGCGACATGCAGTTCGGAATCTTCACCGTCAGCGACATCACGCAGGACCCGACGACGGGGCACACCCCGAGCGAGGCCGAGCGCATCCAAGCGACGCTGACGATCGCCAAGCACGCCGAAGAGGTCGGACTCGACGTCTTCGCCCTCGGTGAGCACCACAACCCGCCGTTCTGGTCGAGCTCGCCCACCACGACCCTGGCCTACATCGCGGGCCAGACCTCGACCCTGCAGCTGTCGACCGCGACGACGCTCATCACGACCAACGACCCGGTGAAGATCGCCGAGGACTACGCGATGCTGCAGCACGTCTCAGGTGGCCGTGCCGACCTCATGCTCGGCCGCGGCAACACCGGACCCGTGTACCCGTGGTTCGGCAAGGACATCCGGCAGGGCCTGCCCATCTCGATCGAGAGCTACGAGCTGCTGCACCGCCTCTGGCGCGAAGACGTCGTCGACTGGGATGGGAAGTTCCGCACGCCGCTGCAGGGCTTCACGTCGACGCCGCGCCCGCTCGACGGCGTTCCGCCGTTCGTCTGGCACGGCTCGATCCGCACCCCCGAGGTCGCCGAGCAGGCCGCGTACTACGGTGACGGCTTCTTCGCGAACCACATCTTCTGGCCTGCCTCGCACACGCAGCGCATGATCGCCCTCTACCGCCAGCGGTACGAGCACCACGGGCACGGCACCGCCGCGCAGGCGATCGTCGGCCTCGGCGGTCAGGTGTTCATGCGCAAGAACTCGCAGGATGCGATCACCGAGTTCCGGCCCTACTTCGACAATGCGCCCGTGTACGGACACGGCCCGAGTCTCGAGGAGTTCTCGGCGCAGACCCCGCTCACCGTGGGCAGCCCGCAGGAGGTCATCGACCGCACCCTCGGCTTCCGCGACTACGTCGGCGACTACCAGCGTCAGCTGTGGCTGCTCGACCACGCCGGCCTGCCGCTGAAGACCGTCCTCGAGCAGCTCGACCTGCTCGGCGCCGAGGTCGTGCCGGTGCTCCGCCGCGAGTTCGCGAAAGACCGTCCGGCCGACGTGCCCGACGCGCCCACGCACGCGTCGCTCGTGAAGGCGACCTACGGCGACGCCGCCCCGCGCCAGGCCACGCCGAACGCCAACCGTGGCGACAACCTCGCGCTCGGCGCGCCGTACCAGGACACGGCGCAGGTCGCGGCCGCGAAGCCCGGCGCCGCGTTCGGCGCCGCCGCGACCCGCCAGGCGGGTGCACGATGACCGCGAACGAGCCGACGACCAAGAAGCTCGTCGTCGTCTCGGCGGGCCTCAGCACCCCCAGCTCGTCACGGCAGCTCGCGGACCGGCTGACAGCGGACTCCGCCGCGATGCTCCGCGAACGCGGCATCGAGGTCGAGGCGCGCACGTTCGAGCTCCGCGACCTCGCGCACGACATCACGAACCATCTGCTCATGGGCTTCGCGCCACCGAAGCTGCAGGATGCGCTCGACGCGGTCGGATCGGCCGACGGCCTCATCGCCGTCACGCCGATCTTCACCACGAGCTACGCCGGGCTGTTCAAGTCGTTCGTCGACGTGATCGACCCGCAGGCCCTCACCGGCCTGCCCGTGCTCATCGGCGCGACCGGCGGGACGCCCCGCCACTCGCTCGCGATCGACTACGCGATCCGGCCGCTGTTCACGTATCTGCACGCGAACCCGGTCACGACCGGGGTCTTCGCGGCCACGGGCGACTGGGGCGGCGGCGGTGACGGCGTGCGCTCGCTGCCGGACCGCATCGCGCGCGGCGCGAGCGAGTTCGCCGAGCTCGTCGCGCGCACCGACCGGTCGGACCTGATCATCGACCCGTTCGCGCTCGACCGGCCGATGGGCCACCTGCTCGGCGGTCTCGCGGGGGAGTGACCGCGGTCGATGCTCCTCAGTCGAGGACGAACGTGACCTCGAGGACGACCTGCCATGCGGTGATCTGACCCTCCGAGATCTCGACCTCCTGTTCCTTGACCCAGGCGCCGCTCACGTGACGCAGCGTCTCGGACGCGCGAGCGATGCCGTTCCTGACCGCATCCTCGAAGCTCGTGTCCGAGCGCGAGGTGATGGTGGTGACTCTGGCGACGGATCCCATGATCCCCTCCTCACGACCGCCTCCTCGTCGAGGCGATCCTGTCGACATTCTCCGCCGTCCCGGATCCGCCGCCACCCCCTTGCGCGCGGGAACACCGCGCGAAGGACCGATGAACGCTCGGTGCCGCGTGCGCGTGCCGCTCGCGCCGGGTCACGGCAGCCCGCACGCTGGACGCGTGAAGGTCGCTCTGATCGCAGAATCGTTCCTCCCACACATGAACGGCGTGACCCGCTCGGTCGTGCAGACGCTCAGGCATCTCGAGCGCGGCGGTCACGACGCCCTCGTCATCGCCCCGCAGGCCGACCGCCTCCCCGAGGTCGTCCACGGCGCCCGGGTCGTCGCCGCGGCCGGACTGCCGCTGCCGGGCTACCCGCAGGTGCGCGTGTCGACGACGGGCGCGCGGCGCCTCGCGGGCACGCTCGCCGACTTCGAGCCCGACATCGTGCATCTCGCCTCGCCCTTCGTGCTGGGCTGGCGCGGGCTGATCGCCGCCTCCGGGCTCGGCGTGCCGACGGTCGCGATCTACCAGACGGATGTCCCCGGCTACGCCGCGAAGTACGGCGTGCCCGGTCTCGAGCCCGGGCTGTCGGTGCACCTCGCCCGGTTGCATCGCCGTGCCACGCTCACGCTCGCGCCGTCGTCCGCGGCCGAGGCGCAGCTCGCCGCGCTCGGCGTGCCGAGGGTCTCGCGCTGGGCACGCGGCGTCGACACGGCCGGGTTCCATCCGCGATGGCGCGACGACGCCTGGCGCCGACGTGTCGCGCCCGGCGGGCACACGATCGTCGGCTACGTCGGCCGGCTCGCCCCCGAGAAGCAGGTCGAAGACCTCCGCGCGATCGCCGATCTGCCGGGGACGCGGCTCGTGATCGTGGGCGACGGGCCCGACCGGGCCCGGCTCGAGCGGCTCCTCCCCGACGCCCACTTCACCGGGTTCCTCGAAGGCTCGGCGCTCGCGGGAGTGCTCGCGAGCCTCGACGTGTTCGTGCACCCCGGTGAGCATGAGACGTTCGGGCAGACGATCCAGGAGGCGCACGCGAGTGGCGTGCCGGTGGTCGCGACCGGCCGCGGCGGCCCGCTCGATCTCGTCCGCAACAGCCTGGACGGCTGGCTGTACCCGCCCGGCGACCTGGCCGCGCTGCGCGCGCGGGTCCAGGACCTCGTCGGCGACGAGGCGAAGCGCCGCGCCTTCGGCGATGCGGCGCGCGCGGCGGTCGCCGGCCGTTCGTGGTCCGCGCTCGGCGACCAGCTCATCGAGCACTACCGGCACGCGATGGCCGATGCGGCGCATGCGAGGCCGGCGACGGATGCCTCGGTGCGGCGAGCCGATCCGGCATCGCCGCACGTGCCGCCCGAGGCGTCCGCCGGGCGCGGGGCGTCCGCGGGGCGCGAGGCGTCCGCCGGGCACGAGGTATCCGCGCCGACCCCGGCGAGCCGACCCGCCAGGCTGACGTGGCGCCGGTTCGTCGCGCTCGGGGACTCGGTCACCGAGGGCATCGGCGACACGTCGCGCATGCCTGAGGGGGAGTACCGCGGCTGGGCGGACCGGCTCGCCGAGCTCGTCGCCGCCGCTGGTCGTGCGCCGATCGGGTATGCGAACCTCGCGGTGCGCAGCCGACGGGTCGCCGACCTCGCCGACGATCAGGCACCGCTCGCACTCGCGCTCGGGGCCGACCTCGTGAGCGTGCTCATCGGCGGCAACGATCTCGTACGGGCGGGGGCTCGTCCCCTCCTGCTCGCCGACCGGGTCGGCGCGACCATCGCCCGGCTGCGTGCGGCCGGCTGCGACGTGCTCGTCGTCACGGCGTTCATGCCGGCCCGGCCGCCGCTCCGCGCGATGCGGGCGCGGTTCCGGGTCTTCAACGAGCGACTCGCCGTGCACGCGGTGCGCCACGGCGCCATGCTGCTCGACGTCGGCGCCGACGACGCGCTCGTCGGCGTCGACCGGTGGTCGCAGGACCGCGTGCACCTGAACTCCGCCGGGCACCGTGCACTCGCCTACGCCGCCGCCGACGTGCTCGGCGTGCCGGACGCAGCCGAGCTCGCCGCGCTCGACGCGGCGCTGCACGCCGAGGACGAGCCCGACCGTCCGCCGCTCGGCACGGCCGCGTGGATGCGGCTGCACGCGGCCCCCTGGGTCATCCGTCGCCTGCGTGGCCGCACCGCCGGTGACGGCCGCGCTCCCAAGCATCAGACCCTCGTCGCGGTGGGCGGCGGTGGGGGATCCGCGCGTCAGCGGGCCGGAATCGCGGGCGACTGATACTCTGGACCAGGTGGCCCGTACGGCAGCCGTCCTCCTCGCGAGGGCAGATGTCACCATCGGGCACCGAATCGGAAGCATGTTCCGGCAGACAGCTGGTCCCCTGTGGTGGATCACCAATCGCGCATCCAGGCGTCGAATGGTGGACTTCTACTGGTGGCCAGCGCGGGCGAGACACCCCGTCGTCGCTCAATCTGCGGTTTCGTCCTGCTTCCTTGTACGAGTCGTGCCCACACGGGGTGCGACGGTAAACAAAGGAGAGAGACCTCTTGGAAGGTCCTGAGATCACGTTCGCGGAAACGGTCATCGACAACGGCCGCTTCGGCACCCGCACCATCCGCTTCGAGACCGGACGCCTCGCCCAGCAGGCGCAGGGCTCGGCCGTCGCCTACATCGACGAAGAGACCATGCTGCTCTCGGCGACGTCGGTGTCGAAGCAGCCGAAGGAGCACTTCGACTTCTTCCCGCTCACGATCGACGTCGAAGAGCGCATGTACGCCGCCGGCCGCATCCCCGGCTCGTTCTTCCGTCGTGAGGGGCGCCCCTCGACCGAGGCGATCCTCACCTGCCGCCTGATCGACCGCCCCCTGCGCCCCTCGTTCGTCGAGGGCCTCCGCAACGAGGTCCAGGTCGTCGTCACGGTGCTCGCCATCGAGCCCGACGAGCTCTATGACGTGCTCGCCATCAACGCGGCGTCGCTCTCGACGCAGCTGTCCGGACTGCCGTTCTCCGGCCCCGTCGGCGGCGTGCGCGTCGCCCTCATCGACGGCCAGTGGGTCGCCTTCCCGAAGCACACGCAGCTCGAGGAGGCCGTGTTCAGCATGGTCGTCGCCGGCCGCGTCGTGACCGAGGCCGACGGCTCGCAGGACGTCGCGATCATGATGATCGAGGCCGAGGCGACCGACAACGCGTGGAACCTCATCCAGGCCGGCGGCGTCAAGCCCGACGAGACCGTCATCGCGCAGGGCATCGAGGCGTCGAAGCCGTTCATCAAGCAGCTCGTCGAGGCGCAGCAGCAGGTCGCCGCCACGGCGGCCAAGCCGACCGCCGACTACCCGACGTTCCCGCCCTACCAGCCGTCGACCAAGGAGGCCGTCGAGGCCATCGCGCTCGACGAGCTCAAGCGCATCTACCAGATCGCCGGCAAGGTCGAGCGTCAGGACGCCGACGACGCGCTCAAGGCACGCGTCAAGGAGCAGGTCGCGGCCAAGGTCGAGGCGGGCGAGCTGCCCGCGTCCGCGAACGCCGAGGTCTCGGCGGCGTACAAGTCGGTGACCAAGCACGTCGTGCGTTCGCGCGTGCTCGAAGAGGGCGTCCGCATCGACGGCCGCGGCCTCGCCGACATCCGCCCGCTCGACGCCGAGGTGCAGGTCGTGCCCCGCGTGCACGGCTCGGCCATCTTCCAGCGCGGTGAGACCCAGATCCTGGGTGTCACGACGCTGAACATGCTGAAGCTCGAGCAGCAGATCGACTCGCTGAGCCCGGTCACCAAGAAGCGCTACATGCACAACTACAACTTCCCGCCCTACTCGACCGGTGAGACCGGCCGCGTCGGGTCGCCGAAGCGTCGCGAGATCGGGCACGGCGCACTCGCCGAGCGCGCGCTCGTGCCGGTGCTGCCCACGCGCGACGAGTTCCCGTACGCGATCCGTCAGGTCTCCGAGGCGCTCGGCTCCAACGGCTCGACCTCCATGGGTTCGGTCTGCGCGTCGACGCTCTCGCTGCTGAACGCGGGTGTGCCGCTGCGCGCCCCCGTCGCCGGTATCGCGATGGGCCTCATCTCCGACACCGTGAACGGCGAGACCCGCTACGCGGCGCTCACCGACATCCTCGGCGCCGAAGACGCGCTCGGCGACATGGACTTCAAGGTCGCCGGCACGTCCGAGTTCGTCACCGCGATCCAGCTCGACACCAAGCTCGACGGCATCCCCGCGTCGGTGCTGGCCGGCGCGCTGACGCAGGCGAAGGACGCCCGCACGACGATCCTCGCCGTGCTGAACGCCGCGATCGACGGCCCCGACGAGATGGCCCCGACCGCGCCCCGCGTGATCTCGGTGCAGATCCCCGTCGACAAGATCGGCGAGCTGATCGGCCCGAAGGGCAAGACGATCAACGCGATCCAGGACGAGACCGGCGCCGACATCTCCATCGAGGAGGACGGCACCGTCTACATCGGTGCGACCGACGGCCCCTCGGCCGAGGCCGCACGCGCCCAGGTCAACGCGATCGCCAACCCGACGAACCCCGAGGTCGGCGAGCAGTTCCTCGGCACGGTCGTGAAGATCGCGACGTTCGGGGCGTTCATCTCCCTGCTCCCCGGCAAAGACGGCCTGCTGCACATCTCCGAGGTGCGCAAGCTCGCCGGCGGCAAGCGCGTCGAGAACGTCGAGGACGTGCTCGGCGTCGGCCAGAAGATCCTCGTCGAGATCACCAAGATCGACGACCGCGGCAAGCTGTCGCTCGCCCCGGTGCTGGCCGAGGAGGCCGACACCGACGGCCGCGAGGCGGAGTCGGTGCACGCCGACGCGCCGGCCGAGGGCGCCGACGCGTAAGCAGCGCTCGCGCACACGGATGCCCCGCCCGAACTCGTTCGGGCGGGGCATCCGTCGTCTCCGGCCTCCGCTGTCCTCTCCGCCTCCACGCATGACGCGTTGGAGGTCATTTCTCGCATATGAGGTCGGAATGGTTGGACCTCCCACGCGGAATATGACCTCCAACGTGAGCGGCGGGCGGGCGCGGGGCGGGCGCGGCCGGAGCGGGCGCGGGGCGGGTCGGCGGGTCAGCGCAGCGGGATCGCCGCGGAGCGGTGCAGCGCGTCGCGTTCGGCGACGGCGACGCGGACCGCGTGCGTCGCGCGCAGGTGAGCGGATGCCTCGGCGCGCAGGTATGCCCGGCGGGCGGCGCGCGTACGGCCCCAGTGTTCGAGGGCTCGGCCCGAACGGATGGCCCACGCGGCGATGCCGGTCGCGCGGACGGGACCGGTGGTCAGGATCTGGGGGAGCGCTGCGGTGTGCATGGTCAGTCCTCCGTGTCGGTCGGTGTACTCGGTGCGGGATCGACCGCGCCCCGGATGAGCGGGAAGGCGGCGACCTGGATCTGCACGGGAAGCGCGCCCGCGGTGGGTTCGGCGCGGTGGGCCTCGATGGCCCGGTCGATCACGGCCGCGAGGTCGGCCACCAGGGCCGCGAGCTCCTCGGTCGTGAGCCGCAGGTTCGTGGTGTCGGTGGTCGCCGCGTCGACCCAGGCCGAGCCGAACACCGTCTCGCCCTCGGACAGGAACTCGTGGTGGTTGCGCTCTCGAGCACGGATCCACTCGTCGGAGACCAGCTGGGTCGCGAGCCGCTCGGCGCTGCCCGGCGCCAACCGGCTCGGGTCGGGCGTGGCGATAGGCGACGGCGTGCGCTCCCACCAGCGTTCTCGGGCCGTGCCGCGACCCTCGATCTCTTGCACGAGGTCGTGCTTGGCGAGCTGACGCAGGTGGTAGCTCGTCGCACCGCTGGACTCGCCGAGCCGCTCGCCGAGACCGCTGGCCGTGAGCGGGCCGAACATCGCGAGCTCGTCGAGGATGCGGATGCGCAGCGGGTGGGCGAGTGCCTTGATCGTCGCCGCCGAGAGTACGCGGTCGCGCCAGTGCGGCGCGGCAGCGTCATGCATCACGTCGTCCGGGGCGAGGTGATCTTCATGCTCGGTCATGATGCAAAGATACCGCTGCAAAGGAACTGTTGCAAGGATTTCTTTGCACACCGCGGATCAGCGAGCGAGCCGGGCCAGTGTCGCCTCCGCGAGCCGATCGGCGCTCCCCGGCGCGAGATCGAGGTAGAGCATGGGCTCGATGAGCTCCAGCTCGAGCACCGCGAGCCGCCCGCCGAAGCGCACCACATCGAACCGGGCGTACAGCAGATCGAAGGGCAGTCGCGCGCGCATCGCGTCGACCTCGGCCGTATCTGCGGCGGCGGGCTCCACGAGCTCGATCGTGCCGCCGTAGATGCCGTGCGCCCGGAAGTCGCCCGACGCCGGCCGCTTGCGCAGGGCGTGGCTGAGCCCGTCGCCGACGAACGCGAACGAGAGCTCGCCCTCGCCGAGGATCGACTCGGCGAACGGCTGCACCATCAGCTCGATGCCGGAAGCGAGCGCCTCGAGTGCAGCGGTCAGCCCCGAGGCATCCGTTCTGACCACGCCGGACCCGCCGACCCCAACCGCGGGCTTGAGCACCAGGTCGTCCCAGCCGGCCTCGACGGCGGCGGCGCGGAGCCGGGGTGCCTCAGCGGCCGTACCCCGCACCAGCGGCACGATCGGGACCCCCCTGCGGTCGAGGTCGTCGAGGTAGTGCTTGTCGGCGTTCCAGCGCACCGCGTCGACGGGATTGAGCAGGACGCATCGCGACGCGTCGATCGCGGCGGTGACCTCGAGGAACTCGTCGAGATGGTCGACGTAGTCCCAGGTGCTGCGCAGCACGGCCGCGTCGTAGGCATCCCAGTCGACGCCGTCGCGGGACCAGACGACGGGCTCGGCGTCGACGCCGAGTCGGGCGAGCGCCTCGAGGAGCCGGCGATCGTCCGCGAACAGCGCCTCGATGTCGGGGACCTCCCAGGTCACGAAGCCCGGGAGTCGCTCGCAGCGGAGCACCGCGACCCGCATGCGCCGTTCACGTCCTCCGGTCGAGGAGCGGCCCGAGCCGGTACGGGATGAGCTCGCCCATCGCGAGTGACGTCTCGGTGCGCTCGACGCCCTCGATGGCGAGGATGGCGCCGTCGATGCGGAAGAGGTCCTCGGCGTCGCGGCTCACCACCCGCACGAGCAGGTCGACCGAGCCGGAGAGGCCGTGGGCCTGGATGACCTCCGGGATCTCGGCGATGCGCGTGACGACCTCGGCGAGCAGCTTCTGCCGGACGTGGACGCTCACGAACGCCTCGAGCGGGTAGCCGAGCGGGACCGGATCGATGGCCCGTTCGAAGGACCGGAAGGCGCCGGATGCCTCGAGGCGCGCCATGCGCGCCTGCACCGTGTTGCGGCTGAGACCCAGTCGGTCCGCGAGCGCGACGACGGTCGCGCGAGGATCGGGCGTGAGTGCGCCGAGCAGTGCCCGGTCGACGGGGTCGTAAGCGGCCATATCGCGCAATGTAGCAGTCTCCGGCGTGATGAAGGTTGGCATGCTGCTCAATTGTCCCGAGTGCGCTTGAGCTGTCTGACCGCTCGACGTACGCTCACGGTATCCGGCGATGGGGCCGGATGCGTGTGCTCACGAGGCGCGCGCCGACGCGGAGGTTCACCGATGACCCCAGCCGAGCAGGCCGTGCTGACCAAGCCGGAGCCGATGATCCAGCTGATTGACGAGACCGGCCGCCGGCGGTCCGATCCAGAGTTCGACCCGTGGGTCGCCGACATCGGGGTCGACGAGCTCACCGCACTCCACCGCGACCTGGTGCTCGCGCGCCGGCTCGACGCCGAGGGCACCGCGCTGCAACGCCAGGGCGAGCTCGGGCTGTGGCCGCCACTGGCCGGACAGGAGGCCGCCCAGATCGGGTCGGCGCGAGCGCTCCGCGACGACGACTTCGTCTTCTCGAGCTACCGGGAGCACGCGGTGGCCTGGTGCCGCGGCGTCACGCCCGCGGAGCTCATGCAGGTCTGGCGCGGCACGGCCCTGAGCGGCTGGGATCCGTTCGAGCGGCACATGGCGGTGCCGCAGATCATCATCGGCGCGCAGGCGCTGCACGCCACGGGCTACGCGATGGGGCTCGCCTGGGACGGGTCCGACGCCGCATCGATCGCCTACTTCGGCGACGGCGCGACGAGCGAGGGGGACGTGAACGAGGCGCTCGTGTTCGCGGCGAGCTTCGACGCGCCCGTCGTCTTCTTCTGCCAGAACAACCAGTGGGCGATCTCGGAACCGGTGGGGCTGCAGTCCAAGCAGCCGCTCGCCCGCCGCGCCGACGGCTTCGGCATGCCGGGAGTCCGCGTCGACGGCAACGACGTGCTCGCGGTCATGGCCGCGACCCGGCGTGCGCTCGACCGCGCCCGTCACGGCGGCGGGCCGACCCTCATCGAGGCGGTCACCTACCGGCTCGGCCCGCACACCACCGCCGACGACCCCACGCGCTACCGGGCCGACGACGAGCTCGAGGCCTGGCGCGGTCGTGATCCGATCGCGCGGGTCGAGGCACTGCTCGCCGCGGGCGGCGCCGACGCGGAGGCGCTCGCGCGCGAGGCCGGTGAGGCGGCGGCGCGCGCGGCCGCCGAGCTGCGTGCCGGCGTCACGAGCCTGACCGACCCACCGGCGCTCAGCGTGTTCGACCACGTCTACGCCGAGCCCAACAGCCAACTCGAGCGGCAGCGCTCGCGCTACGCGCGCTACCTCGGCCAGTTCGAGGACGCCGAGACCGAAGGGGGCACCCGATGACGACCATGACGCTGGCCAAGGCCATCAACGGCGGACTCCGCCGCGCGCTCGCCGGCGACGACCGGGTCGTGCTCATGGGCGAGGACATCGGCCGCCTCGGCGGCGTCTTCCGCGTCACCGACGGGCTGCAGGCCGAGTTCGGCGCCCACCGGGTCGTGGACACCCCGCTCTCGGAGGCCGGCATCCTCGGCACCGCTGTCGGACTCGCCTACCGCGGCTACCGCCCGGTCGTCGAGATCCAGTTCGACGGGTTCATCTATCCGGCGTTCGATCAGATCGTCGCGCAGGTGGCGAAGCTGCACTATCGCTCGCGCGGGCACGTGCGCATGCCGATCACGATCCGCGTGCCGTTCGGCGGCGGCATCGGTGCCGCCGAGCACCACTCGGAGTCGCCCGAGGCGTATTTCGCCCACACCGCGGGCCTGCGCGTCGTCGCCTGCTCGAACCCGGCCGACGCGTTCGTCATGGTGCAGCAGGCGATCGCGAGCGACGACCCCGTGCTGTTCTTCGAGCCCAAGCGCCGCTATCACGTGAAGGGCGAGGTCGCCGAGCAGGCGAGCCTCGCGGACGCGCGCCCGATGGGCGTGGCCTCCGTGCTCGCCGAGGGGCGCGACGCCACCCTCGTCACCTACGGCCCGCTCGTGCAGACCGCCCTCGACGCGGCACGCGCAGCCGCCGACGAGGGCGTCGCGCTCGAGGTCATCGACCTGCGCTCGCTCGCGCCCGTCGACTATCCGACGATCGAGGCCTCGGTGCGCCGAACCGGACGGCTGGTCGTCGTGCATGAGGCCGTCGAACAGGGCGGTGTGGGCGGCGAGATCGTCGCACGCCTCACGGAGTCCTGCTTCGAGTTCCTCGAGGCGGCGCCCGTGCGGGTGACCGGGCACGACATCCCCTACCCGGCCGCGAAGCAGGAGCGGCACCATCTGCCCGACCTGGACCGCATCCTCGACGGCGTCGACCGTGTGCTCGGCCGGCCCAACTCGCTCTCGGGCGTGGAGGCGTGAGCGCCATGATCCGCGACTTCGCGCTGCCCGACCTCGGCGAGGGCCTGACCGAGTCCGAGCTCATCGCCTGGCGGGTCGCCGTCGGCGAGCGCGTCGAGCTGAACCAGATCATCGCCGACGTCGAGACCGCGAAGGCGGTCGTCGAGCTTCCGTCGCCGTTCGCGGGCGTGGTCACCGCGCTGCACGCCGAGCCTGGCGAGACGGTGAACGTGGGCGAACGGCTGTTCTCGTGCGACACGGCACCCGCCGACGGTGCGCCTGACGCTGAGGGTCCGGGTGGGGCGGATGCCTCGGGTGGGGCGGATGTCTCGGGTGGGGCGGATGCCTCGGGTGGGGCGGATGTCTCGGGTGGGGCGGATGCCTCGGGTGCCGGTGAGACGCCCGAGCCCACGCTGGTCGGCTACGGTGCCGCCGCCGAACGCGGCCCGAAACGGCGGGCGCGCCGCGTCGCGCTGACCGACGACCTCGTCCCGACGCCGACGGCGCTCGCCGAGACGGCGCTCGCTGAGACGGCGCACGCCGATGACCTGGTCCCCGGCCTCCCGACGCCGAGCACCGGACTCCCCGCCGGAGCGCCACATGATGCCGTGCCGTCGACCGGTGATCCGCGCCGCGCCGAGCGGCCGCGATCGACGCCTCCGGTCCGCAAGCTCGCGCGCGATCTCGGTGTGGTGCTGGAGGAGGTCGTCGGCACGGGAGAGCGGGGCCTGATCACGCGCGCCGACGTGGAGGCCGCCGCGGAGCGGCGGGGCGGTGCGCCGGTGGCCGGGCGGGACGACGGCACCGACCGGGCGCGGCAGAGTCCGCCGGGCGAGACCCGCATTCCCGTGAAGGGCGTGCGCAAAGCCACGGCCGCGGCCATGGTGCGGAGCGCGTTCACGGCGCCGCACGTGACCGAGTTCCTCACGATCGATGTGACCGCGACGATGGACCTCGTGCGGGGCATCCGTGACGATCGCGCGCTGCGCGTACACCGGGTGACGCCGCTCGCGGTCGTCGCGAAGGCGGTCTGCATCGCCGCGCGCCGCACGCCCGAGGTCAACTCGCGCTGGGACGAGGACGCCGGCGAGATCGTCCGCTACGAGGGGCTCAACCTCGGCATCGCGGTCGCGACCGAGCGCGGGCTCATGGTGCCGAACGTGCGGCGTGCCGACCGGATGACGTTGCTCGACCTCGCAGACGCGATCGGGTCGCTCGCCGAGACCGCACGCGAGGGCCGCACGGCTCCGGCGGACCTCCGCGGCGGAACGTTCTCGATCACGAACATCGGGGTGTTCGGCATCGACGCGGGAACGCCGATCCTGAACCCGGGGGAGGCCGCCATCCTCGCGACCGGCGCCGTCCGGCGTCAGCCGTGGGAGCACCGGGGTGAGATCGCGCTCCGCGAGCTCATGACGCTCTCGCTGTCGTTCGATCACCGGCTGGTCGACGGCGAGCAGGGCTCACGCTTCCTCGCCGACGTCGGCGCGATCCTGCGGGACCCGGGCCGGGCGCTGCTCATGAGCTGAGTGCATGCATCTCGCGACGGGCGGTGCGAGCGGCTCGTGGTCACGCGACGAGGCTCGACCACGCCATCTGCTCGAGCACCTGCCGCACGACGGCGTCGGCCGGGCGGGAGCCGTGGCTGCGGGCACTGTGCGGGGTCGAGTTGATGAGCCCGAAGGCGGCGTGCGCCCGGATCCGCACCTCGGCCGTGGCCAGATCCGGGTGCAGCCGGCCGAGGACGCCGACCCAGAACTCGACGTACTCGCGCTGCAGGCGGCGCACCCGGTGCGCGTCGGCTTCGGGGAGGCTCGTAAGGTCACGATCCTGCACGCGGATGACGTCGGCGTTGGCGATCGCGAAGTCGACGTGGAAGGCGATGAGGGCGCGGAGCGCGCCTTCGGGGTCGGCTGCCGCGCCCACGACATCCCTGCCGCCGTCGAGCAGGCCCTCGCTCGCTTCGAGCAGCAGCGCCGCGAGCACGGCCGGCTTGCCCGAGAAGTGGCGGTACACCGCCGGCCCCGACACGCCCACGGCGGCACCGAGCTCTTCGAGCGTGACGCCCGCGTAGCCGCGTTCGGCGAACAGCCGCGCGGCTGCCACGAGCAGCGCGTCGCGGCGATCGGCCTTCGCCTGCCCGCGCACGGTCATCGTCTCGGTCACGCTCACCCCGTTCGTGTTCTGTCGTTCCTGGTTGCCGACCCAGTTAATCATGACTAACATCGTATTCGGTTAATACCGATTCACTGACGGCTTCGACGGAGAGGCACGGATGTCGATCCTGACGACGACGCTCGACGAGACGAGCGACCGCGCTCAGGCGCACGCCGAGGCGCACGCCGCGCTCGTCGCCGAACTCCGCGACAAGCTCGCCGAGGCCGCACTCGGCGGGCCGGAGAGCTCCCGCGACCGGCACGTCGCCCGCGGCAAGCTGCTCCCGCGCGACCGGGTCGACCGCCTCCTCGACGAGGGCAGCGCATTCCTCGAGCTCGCCCCGCTCGCGGCCGACGGCATGTACGGCGGCGACTCGCCGGGCGCCGGCCTCATCGCGGGCGTCGGGCTCGTGCACGGACGCCCGGTGATGGTGGTCTGCAACGACGCGACCGTCAAGGGCGGCACCTACTACCCGATGACCGTGAAGAAGCACCTGCGCGCGCAGGAGATCGCGCTCGAACAGGCGCTCCCGTGCGTGTACCTCGTCGACTCGGGCGGCGCCTTCCTGCCGCTGCAAGACGAGGTGTTCCCCGATCGCGAGCACTTCGGGCGGATCTTCTTCAACCAAGCCGCCATGTCGGCGCGAGGCATCCCGCAGCTGGCCGCCGTGCTCGGCTCGTGCACCGCGGGCGGTGCGTACGTGCCCGCGATGAGCGACGAGAACATCATCGTGCGCGACCAGGGCACGATCTTCCTCGGCGGACCTCCGCTCGTGAAGGCCGCGATCGGCGAGGTCGTCACGCCTGAAGAGCTCGGCGGCGGGGAGCTGCACTCGCGCGTCTCCGGAGTGACCGACCACCTCGCCGAAGACGATGAGCACGCCCTCGAGCTCATGCGCGACCTGATCGCGACCCTGCCGTCGCCGCCTGCGCGGGCCTGGGCGGTCCGCGAGCCGCGGGCGCCCGCCGTCGACCCGGCGACGCTCACCTCGGTCGTCCCGGTCGACGTGCAGCAGCCGTATGACGTGCACGAGGTCATCGCGCGGCTCGTCGACGCGAGCGAGTTCACCGAGTTCAAACCCGAGTACGGCGACACGCTCGTCACGGGCTTCGCGCACCTCGACGGGCACCCCGTCGGCATCGTCGCCAACAACGGCGTGCTGTTCAGCGAGTCCGCCATGAAGGGCGCGCACTTCATCGAGCTGTGCGACCAGCGCGGGATCCCGCTGATCTTCCTGCAGAACATCTCGGGGTTCATGGTGGGCCGCGACGCCGAGGCCGGCGGCATCGCCAAGCACGGCGCGAAAATGGTGACCGCGGTGGCGACCACGCGGGTGCCGAAGTTCACGGTGGTGATCGGCGGATCGTTCGGCGCGGGCAACTACTCGATGTGCGGCCGCGCGTACTCGCCGAGATTCCTCTGGATGTGGCCGAACGCCCGCATCTCGGTCATGGGCGGCGAGCAGGCGGCGTCCGTGCTGGCCACGGTGAAGCGCGACCAGCTCGCGATCCGCGGCGAGACGTGGAGCGCGGACGACGAGCAGGCCTTCCGTGCTCCGATCCGCGACCAGTACGAGACCCAGGGCGACCCCTACCACTCGACGGCGCGGCTGTGGGACGACGGCGTCATCGACCCGGCCGACACCCGCACCGTGCTCGCGCTCGCCCTCGAGCTCGCCAGCCGCACCCCGCTCGCCGAGCCCCGCTTCGGCCTCTTCCGGATGTGATCATGCTCAGCACCCAGCGCCCCGCAGAGCCCGGCCCGTCAGAGCCCCGCCCGTTCGCTCGTGTCCTCGTCGCCAACCGCGGTGAGATCGCGGTGCGTGTGATCCGAACGCTCCGGCGGCTCGGCATCCACGCGATCGCCGTGTACTCCGACGCCGATGCCGACGCACCGCACGTGCAGCTCGCCGACACCGCCGTGCGCATCGGCCCGCCGCCCGCGGCCGAGAGCTACCTCGACCCCGCGCGCATCGTGGCGGCGGCGCTCGAGACCGGCGCGCAGGCCGTGCACCCCGGCTACGGCTTCCTGTCCGAGCACGCCGGCTTCGCGCGTTCCTGCGCCGACGCCGGCCTCGTGTTCATCGGGCCGGGGGAGCAGGCGCTCGAGGTCATGGGCGACAAGATCCGGGCGAAGCGGCACGTCGAGGCCTCGGGCGTGCCGGTCGTGCCGGGCGTCGCCGACCCCGAGCTCGACGACGCGCAGCTCGTCGAGGCCGCGCGCGCGGTCGGATTCCCCGTGCTGGTGAAACCATCGGCGGGTGGCGGCGGCAAGGGCATGCAGGTCGCCCGCGACCCGGCCGAGCTCGCCGAGGCGCTGCCGGCGGCCCGGCGCATCGCCCGCGCGGCGTTCGGCGACGACACGCTGCTCATCGAACGCTTCATCGAGCGGCCACGCCACATCGAGGTCCAGGTGCTCGCCGACGCGCACGGGCACGTCGTGCACCTCGGCGAACGCGAGTGCTCGCTGCAGCGGCGGCACCAAAAGGTGATCGAGGAGGCCCCGTCGCCCTTGCTCGACAGCGCGACGCGCGAGCGGATCGGCGCCGCGGCCTGCCGCGCCGCCGAGAGCGTCGGCTACCTGGGTGCCGGCACGGTCGAGTTCCTGGTGTCGGATGCCTCGCCCGGCGAGTTCTTCTTCATCGAGATGAACACCCGGCTGCAGGTCGAACACCCCGTGACCGAGCTGGTGACCGGCATCGACCTCGTCGAGCAGCAGCTCCGGGTCGCCGCGGGGGAGCCGCTCGCGTTCGCGCAGGACGACATCGACCTCGACGGTCACGCCATCGAGGCCCGGCTGTACGCGGAGAGCCCTGAGCGCGGCTTCCTGCCCGCGACGGGCGACGTGCTCGTCTGGCGACCCCCGCACGGCGAGGGGGTGCGCGTCGACGCCGGGCTCCGCGAAGGGCAGGCCGTCACGGCCCACTACGACCCCATGCTCGGCAAGGTGATCGCGTGGGCGCCGACCCGCGCAGCGGCGCTCGACCGACTCGATCGCGCGCTCGCGGACACGGTCGTCCTCGGCGTCGACACGAACACCGGGTTCCTGCGGCGGCTGCTGGCCGACCCGGCGGTCCGCCGAGGCGACCTGCACACCGGGCTGATCGACGGCCTGGGTGATGCGGGCGGCACCGACGCAGCTTCGACGGCGACCACGGCACCGGTCGCGGCCGTCGCGGCCGAGGCGCTCGTGTCGGCCGACGCGCCCGAGCCGGGCGCCCACGCGTGGCAGGCCGCGCGCGGCTGGAGCGTCAGCGGTCCGCGAGCCGTGCACGTGCGGCTCGTGCCCGTGGCCGGGCCCGTCACCGAGCCGGTCGACGTCGAGGTGCGGCCAGGCGCCGCCGAGGCATCCGGAACCGACCGTGCGCGGGACCTGCCGGAGCGACCCGGAGCGCGCGGCGCGTCCGTCACCGCCATCGCCTCCGACGGCATCGTCTGGGCGCACGCCGACGGCGTGACCGCCGCGTTCCGGCGCGTCGACCGCGCCGACGCGCTGCGGGCCAGGCTCGCGGTCCTCGAGCGCGGCACCGCCGCCGACCCCGACCACCGGGCGCCGATGCCCGGCACCGTGACCGCCGTGCTCGTCGAGGACGGCGGCCACGTGACGACCGGCACACCGCTCGTCGCCGTCGAGGCCATGAAGATGGAGCACCGCGTGCTCGCGACGCTCGACGGCGTCGTGCGCGTCACGGTCGACGTCGGCGACCAGGTCGGCCGCGACCAGACCCTCGCGCGCATCGTCCCACACGACGGGACGCCCGCGGAACCCACGACCGAACACCCGGCCCACGAGGCACCCCACCAGGCACCGCCCAACAGAGAAGTGAGCACCGCATCATGAACTACGAGCTCAGCGCCGAAGAGCAGGCCCTGTACGACCGGGTCTGCGACTTCGCCGACACCGTCGTCGCGCCCGCCGCGTACGAGTACGACACCAAACGTCGCCTGCCGCTGGAGATCATCGCGCAGATGGGCGAGATGGGGCTGTTCGGGCTGCCGTTCCCCGAGGAGGTCGGCGGGCAGGGCAAGACCTACTTCCAGCTCTGCCTCGCGGTCGAGGCGCTGGGGCGCGTCGACCAGTCCATCGGCGTCACGCTGGAAGCCGGCGTCGGCCTCGGCATCATGCCGATCTACCGGTACGGCACGGCCGCGCAGCGCGCCGAGTTCCTGCCCGACCTTCTCGCGGGGCGCGCGCTCGCGGGCTTCGGCCTCACCGAGGCGGCGGCGGGCTCCGATGCGGGCGCGACCCGCACGACCGCGGTGCTCGACGGCGACGAGTGGGTGATCAACGGATCGAAGCAGTTCATCACCAACTCGGGCACACCCATCACGAAGCTCGTCACCATCACGGCCGTGACGGGGGAGAAGACCGCGCCCGACGGCAGTGTGAAGAAGGAGCTCTCGTGCATCATCGTGCCGAACGGCACGCCGGGCTTCACCGTCGAGCCCGGGTACGACAAGGTCGGCTGGAACACGTCGGACACCCACCCGCTCACGCTCCGCGACGTGCGCGTGCCCGCCGCCAACCTGCTGGGCGAGCGCGGCCGCGGGTACGCGAACTTCCTGCAGTCGCTCGACGAGGGCCGCATCGCGTTCGCTGCGCTGGGCACCGGCGCCGCGCAGGGCTGCCTCGAGGAGGCGCTGCGCTACGCGAAGGAGCGCGTGGTGTTCGGCACGAACATCGGCGCCAACCAGCACATCGCCTTCAAGCTCGCGCGCATGCAGGCGCGCGTGCACCAGGCACGCCTCGCCTGGCAGGACGCGGCGCGCAAGATGGACGCGGGGCGGCCCTTCAAGATGGAGGCCTCGATCGCGAAGATGGTCTGCGGCGAGGCCGCGATGGACAATGCGCGCGACGCGACGCAGATCTTCGGGGGATACGGCTTCATGAACGAGAGCCGCGTCGCCCGGCACTACCGCGACTCGAAGATCCTCGAGATCGGCGAGGGCACCACCGAGGTGCAGCTCATGATCATCACGCGGGAGCTCGGCCTCGCGGCCTGAGGACGATCGGGAGGGAACGGCCATGACGGATGCATCGATGCGAGAGGTCGTGCAGCGCGGGCTGTGGTTCGACGAGTTCGAAGAGGGCGTGCGATACGTGCATCGCCCCGGGCGCACGGTGACCGAGGCGGACAACGTGCTGTTCACGACGCTCACCATGAACCCGCAGCCGCTGCATCTCGACGCGGCGTGGTCGGCGACGCAGCCCTTCGGTGAACCCCTCGTGAACTCGCTCTTCACGCTCTCGACGCTGGTCGGGCAGTCCGTCGGCCAGCTCACGCTGGGCACGCTCGTGGCGAACCTCGGCTTCGGCGAGGTCGTGTTCCCCGCACCCGTGTTCGTCGGCGACACGCTCTACGGCGAGAGCGTCGTGCGCTCGAAACGGCTCTCGGCGTCGCGGCCCGGGCAGGGCGTGCTCGAGCTCGGTCACACGGCGCGCAATCAGGACGGAGTGGTCGTCGCGACCGCGTCCCGCACCATGCTCGTCTGGACGCGCGAGGCCGGTGAGCGCGCTGCCGCGGGCGGGGGCCCGGGTGGGGGCGGCGCCGCGGGCGGGGGGCGGGTCGCACCATGACCCGGCCGGCGATCCCCTTCGGGCCGGCACTGCTCTTCTGCCCGGCCGACCGGCCCGACCGCTACGAGAAGGCGCTCGCGCGTGCCGACGCCGTGATCCTCGATCTCGAGGACGCCGTCGCCGAGGACCGCAAGGCCGCCGCGCGCGAGGCGCTCGTCGCCAGCCCGCTCGATCCCGAGCGGGTCATCGTACGGCTGAACCCCGCAGCGAGTGCACACCGCGACGCGGATCTCGAGGCGCTCGCGGCGACCCCGTACCGGGTCGTGATGCTCGCGAAGTGCGAGGGCACTGCCGACCTCGTCGATCTCGAGGACTACGTCGCCGTGCCGCTCTGCGAGACCGCCCGCGGCGTGCTCGCGGCGGCCGAGTTGGCGGCGTTGCCGAATGTCGGCGCGCTCATGTGGGGTGCGGAAGACCTCGTGGCCTCGCTCGGCGGCAGCTCGAGCCGGCACGCCGACGGCCGCTACCGCGACCCCGCCGTGCACGCCAGAGCGACCGTGCTGCTCGCGGCTGCGGCGCACGGCGCTCTCGCGATCGACGCTGTGCACCTCGACCTCGACGACGACGCGGGGCTCCGCGCCGAGGCCGAGGATGCGGCCGCGCTGGGATTCGCCGCGACGGCGTGCGTGCATCCCGCGCAGGTGCCGATCGTGCGCGCCGCGTACCGCCCCGACGGGCCGCGGCTCGAGTGGGCGCGCGCGGTGCTCGCCGCGGCCGAGAACGCCCCGGGGGTGTTCGCGTTCCGCGGCGCGATGGTCGACGGGCCCGTGCTGCGGCAGGCCGAAGCCATTGTCCGGTTGGCGAACGGCGCCTCGACCGCGCCCTGACCCCCGTTCGGGAGGCGCATCCGCGCGCTCTGCCAACGATTCGGTAACGGTTCACGCGTCGTTTCCTGTCCGGTGTCGGTGGCCCCGGATACGCTCGGGGCAATCCCTGGGGAGGAGGGCGGGTCGTGAGCGGTCGGCACGGTGTGAGTCAGCACCGCGGTGTGAATCACGCCCACGGTGTCAACCAGCACGCTGTTGATGACCGGAGCAGCGACATCGTCGCGACGCCGACGATCGAGCGGACCGTCGCGACCGACGTTCCGAGAACGGCCGCGCGACGCGAGACGAATGCGCTGTCCGGGCCGATCACGGTTCCGCAGCGCGTGCGACTCGCCGACACCGGGTTCGAGGCGCATCCACTCGCGCTGGGCGGCAGCGTGTTCGGCTGGACGCTCGGCGTCGACGACGCCGAGGCCGTGCTCGACCGGTTCGCGGCGCTCGGCGGCACCATCGTCGACACGGCCGACAGTTACGCCTCCGGGCGCAGCGAGAGCATCGTCGGTCGCTGGATGGCCTCCCGGCGGACGCGCGACCGCATGCTGCTCACGACGAAGGTCGGCCGGCTTCCCGAACGTCGGGGACTCGATCCCGAGACCCTGCGCGCGGCCGTCGACGACTCGCTCGCGCGGCTCCGCACCGACGTGATCGATGTGCTCTACCTGCACGGCGAAGACCGCGACGTCCCGCTCGAAGAGAGTCTCGGCGCGGTCGGCGCCCTGATCGAGGCGGGCAAGGTCCGCGTGCTCGGCGCCTCCGACTTCTCGCCCGAGCGCCTCATCGAGGCGCGCGTACTCGCAGCGAATGGCCTGCCGCGGGTGCAGCTCACGACCACGAGGTACAACCTCATGGACCGTCGGCCGTTCGAGGGCGCGCCCGAGCTTGTGGCGCACGCGCAGGGGCTCGGCGTGCTGCCGTACTTCGCGCTCGCGAACGGCTTCCTCGGCGGCCAGGTGCGACGTCGTGCCGAGGTTCGGCACGACGCTCGCGGGTCGCGGCTCGCCCAGCACCTCGGCCGCCGTGGCCACCGCGTGCTCGCCGCGATCGACGAGATCGCGTTCGCGCGCGACCTGCCGCCGGCCACGATCGCGATCGCGTGGCTGCTCTCCCGCCCCACGGTCGTCGCACCGGTCGCGGGCGTCAGCCGGCCCGTGCAGGTCGAGGCGCTTCTCGCGGCCGGGTCCGTCGAGCTGCACCGCTCCGAGCTCGTCGAACTCGACCGGGCCTCGGCCTGAGCCTGCGGGGTGCTGCCGCCACGGCCGGGGCCTCCCGCTGCCGGGTCGGAGGTGTGACGTAGGCTGGTCCGGATGAACGGCGCCGTCGACCTGCCCCTCGGAACTCCCGAGCTGACCTTCGAGGCATCCGGTGACGCCACGGTCCGTCGCACGGTCCTGCCCTCGGGCGTCCGAGTGCTCTCCGAGCGGGTCCCCGGCGCGCGCAGCGCGACGATCGGCTTCTGGGTTGCGGTCGGTTCGCGCGACGAGCATCCGGCCGGGGCCGGGCACCCCGCGACCTTCGGCTCGACCCACTTCCTCGAGCACCTGCTGTTCAAAGGCACGCGCGAGCGCACGGCGCTCGACATCGCGATCTCCTTCGACGCGGTCGGCGGCGAGCACAATGCGCTCACCGCCAAGGAGTACACCTGCTACTACGCCAAGGTCCAGGACCGCGACCTGCTCATGGCGGTCGACGTGCTCGCCGACATGTTCACCTCGTCGGTGCTCGACGCCGACGAGTTCGAGAACGAGCGCGGCGTCATCCTCGAAGAGCTCTCGATGGCGGGCGACGACCCGGCCGACGTCGCCAACGAGCGGTTCTTCGAGGCCGTGCTCGGCGACCACCCGCTCGGCCGGCCCATCGGCGGCAGCCCCGACACGATCCGAGAAGCGCGACGCGACGCCGTCTGGGCGCACTACCGCGCGAACTATCGCCCCCAAGACCTCGTGGTGACCGTCGCGGGTGCGCTCGACCACGACCGGGTCGTCGCCCGGCTCGCTCGGGCGCTCGAGACCGGGGGCTGGGACCTCGACGTGACCGGCGCACCCGAACCGCGTCGTTCGACGGTGCCCGTCGCCGTCGAGGGGCGCCGCCCGACGACCATCGTCGAGCGTCCGCTCGAACAGGTCAACCTGCTGCTCGGGGTTCCCGGTCTCATCGCGACCGACCCGCGGCGGCCAACGCTCAGCGTGCTCAACACGATCTTCGGCTCCGGCATGAGCTCCCGCCTGTTCCAAGAGGTGCGCGAGCGCCGCGGGCTCGCCTACTCGGTGTACTCGTTCGGAACCGGGTACTCCGACGCGGGCGTCTTCGGCATGTACGCCGGGTGCGCGCCCGCCAAGGCGCCGACCGTCGCCGGTCTCATGCGCTCCGAACTCGAGCGCATCGCCGAGCACGGGGTCACGGGCGACGAGCTCGCGCGGGCGGCCGGCCAGCTGAGCGGCGCCTCGGCGCTCGCGCTCGAAGACTCCGACACCCGGATGTCGCGGCTGGGGCGCGCCGAGCTCACGCTCGGCGAGTTCCAAGACCTCGACGAGGCTCTGCGGCGCATCGCGCTCGTCACCGACGACGATGTGCGTGCGCTCGCGGCCGACCTCGCCGCGAGGCCCTTCTCGCTCGTCGCGGTCGGTGCGACCGATGAGACCGCCTTCCAGGGTGTCGTCGACGACGTCCCGACCACGGGCGTCGCCTGAGCGGCACCCGCCATGCCACACAAGGAATGAACCTGACGTGACCCATCACCTCTATCTCGTCCGCCACGGGGAGCAGCTCGACGCCGAGCACGGTCTCCCCGACGGCCCGCTGTCGCCACGAGGCCGGCGGCAGGCCGAGGCGCTCGCCGAACGCCTCGGCGGCATCCCGTTCGACGCGGCCTGGCACTCGCCGCTGCAGCGCGCCTCCGAGACCGCGAAGATCATCGCGGCGAAGATGCCGGCGCTCGAGCCCGAGGCGTCGCCGTTGCTATTCGACTGCATCCCCTCCGGGCCGGCGCCTGAGACGCCGTCGGCGTACGATCCGTTCTTCGGTTCGGTCACCGACGAAGAGATCGACGCCGGTCGCGCACAGATGGCCGACGCGGTCGCGGAGTTCCTGCGGTCCTCGCGCGAAGACCGGCACGAGCTGCTCATCACCCACAACTTCGTCATCGGCTGGTTCGTGCGCGAGGTGCTCGGCGCCCCCGACTGGCGCTGGGTGTCGATCAATCAGGCCAATTGCGGGCTCACCGTGCTCACCCAGAAGCCGGGCCGGCCGTGGAGCCTCGTGACCCACAACGACCTCTCGCACCTGCCGCCCGAGCTGCGCACGGGGCTGCCCGAGCCGTACATGCTGTGATCAGACCCGCTTGCCGTACCAGTTCGTCGCGTTCGGGTTGTCGTTGTACGGCGCGATCGACGTGTAACCGCTCGCGCGATACAGGCCGCCGGCGGCCTCGAGACTCGCGTTCGTGTCGAGCACGAGCTCTTGGGCGCCGAAGGCGATCGCCCGACCTTCGAGCTCGCGAAGGAGCATCCGCCCGCCGCCCGAACCACGTGCCTCGGGTCGCAACCAGAGATGCTTGATCTCGAATCGGACGAGCCCGTCGGCCGACGGCGGGATGCGGCGCACACCGCCGCAGCCGAGCGGGGCGGCGCCGGAACCCGGTTCGGATGCCTCGACGACGAGGAACACCCCAGCCGGCGGCTCGAACTGCTCGGGCGACGGGAAGGTCGGGCGATACGAGCCCTGCTCAGGCGGGAAACTTTCCGCGCGCTCGTCGAAGTAGGCGGTGAGCAGGGCATGGGCGTCCGGATCGGTCACGGCCGCCTCGCGGTAGCGCAGCATGCCGCCAGCCTAGGCCTCGGCGGGGCCACCGGCCGCCGGTTGCTAGGCTCGAACCCGTGACGATTCGGGTCGCCGTGGCCGGGGCCACGGGAAAGATGGGCACGCTGGCGCGCAACCTCATCGAGGCCGCCGGCGATCTCGAGCTGCACGCGGCGCTCGACTCCCGCTCCTCGCTCGGTGAGCTCGACGGCGCCGACGTCGTACTCGACGTGACGCACCCGGCGGTGAGCGCCGACATCGTCAGGCACGCGGTCACCTCGGGCATCCCCATCGTCGTCGGCACCTCGGGCTGGTCGGCCGACCGCATCGCCGAGATCCACCGACTGCAGCGTGATCGTGAGGACGCACGGGGCGTGCTGTTCGTGCCGAACTTCTCGGTCGGCAGCGTGCTCGGCTCGGCGTTCGCGGCCATGGCCGCGAGATTCTTCGACTCGATCGAGATCGTCGAGGCGCACCACGCGGGCAAGGTCGACTCACCCTCCGGCACCGCCGTGCGGACCGCCGAGCTCATGGCCGAGGCGCGCGGGGCCGAAGGTCCGGTCGCGGCGCCGCACGCCGACCAGCGGGCGCGCGGGCAGCTCGTCGCGGGCATCCCCGTGCACAGCCTCCGCATGACCGGCCTGCTCGCCGAGCAGCGCGTCATCCTCGGCGGGACCGGCGAGACGCTCACGATCGCGCACTCCACGGGCTCGGCCGAGGCGTACGAGGCGGGCATTCTGCTCGCGCTGCGGCGTGCAACCGAGGCGACCGGGATCGTCGTCGGGCTCGATGCCCTGCTCGATCTCGGGATGCCAGGCGTCGACGCTCCGGCCGGCGCCGGCACGCCGGGCGCTCGATGAGGGGCCGCGCCGCCGCCGTGCTCATGGCGGCGCTGCTCGCGCTCTACCTCGGTCTCGTGGGCTGGCAGGCCGTCCAGTTCATCGCGACCGGAGAGGCCGTCGCGGTCGCCATCGGCATCGGGCTCATCGTGCTCGGGCTGCTCGGCGCGTGGGCGCTCTGGCGCGAGCTCGACTTCGGCGTGCGATCGCAGCGCATCGTGCGACGCCTCGACGAGGAGGGCGGCGCCGACCTCGACCTGCCGGCGTCGCCGAGCGGGCGCGTCGACCGTGCGACGGCGGATGCCGCGTTCGACGACTACCGCCGCGAGGCCGAAGAGGCACCCGACTCGTGGCGGGCGTGGCTGCGGCTCGGACTCGCGTATGACGCGGCCGGCGACCGGAGACGGGCGCGAGGCGCCGTCCGCCGCGCGATCAGCCTGGAGCGCGCGAACCGCTGATCATCGCCGCGATCGCGGACGCCACGGTCAGGTGCGCGAACCGGAACCCGGCATCGATGAGGCGCTGGGGGCGCACCTTCTGGCTCGCGAGCAGCAGCTCGTCGGCCGCGACGCCGAGCGCGAGCTCGAGCGCACGCTCGGGCACCGCGAAGGCGTGCGGGCGATGCAGCTGCTCGGCGAGCTCGGCGGTGATCTCGCCCGCCGTGGCGGGAGTCGGGCCCGCGAGGTTCACGGGCCCCGCGAGCTGCGAGTCGAGCAGGAACTCGATGGCACGCACTTCGTCTTCGAGCGCGATCCACGGCCAGTACTGTTCGCCGGTGCCGAGTCGTCCCGCGAGGCCGAGCTTCGTGAGCGTGGCGACGCGCTGCAGTGCGCCACCGCCGTCGCCGACGACGATGCCGCTCCGGAACATGACCGTGCGGGTCGCCTCGGGTGCGAGCGCGGCCTGCCCCTCCCACCGCTCCACGACCTCGGCGAGGAATCCGGTGCCGATCGCGGAGTGCTCGGTGAGCAGCTCGGCCGGCCGATCGCCGTAGATGCCGACCGCCGACGCGCTCAGGAACACTGCAGGCGGATGCTCGGCCGAGCGCATCGCCTCGGTCAGGGTTCGCGTCGCGTCCAACCGAGACTGCAGGATCTCGTCGCGATAGCGCTTCGTCCACGGCAGGTGCGCGAGCGACGCGCCTGACAGGCTGATGACCGCGTCGACCCGGTCCATCACCGTGGCGTCGATGGTCCCGTCGGCCGGAGCCCACGACACCTCGTCATCGGCCGTCGCGCGGCGTCGCACGAGGCGGACGATCTCGTGGCCCGCTCCGCGGAGACGCTCGACGAGCGCTGAGCCAATGAAACCGGACGCCCCGGCGACGAGCACCTGCACCGCTACGCGAGCTCCGCCTCGATGGTGATGGGCACGCCCGCGAGCGCTTTCGAGATCGGGCAGTTCTGCTTGGCATCCTCCGCGAACGACTCGAAGTCCGCCTCGCTGAGGCCCGGGACGCGGGCGCTCACGAGCAGGTGGCTGCCCGTCACGCCCTTGCCGGCTTCGAACGTCACGGCGGCCGTCGTCTGGATGGACTCGGGGGTGTGCCCCGCGCCCGCGAGCGCGTGGGAGAGCGCCATCGAGAAGCACGCGGAGTGAGCGGCGCCGAGGAGCTCCTCGGGCGTGGTCGCGCCGCTGCCGCCGCCCTCGGCACGCGCCTTCCAATTGACGGGGAACGAGCCGAGCTTCGACGAATCGAGCGTGACGTCGCCCGATCCCTCGGCCAGCGTGCCGGTCCAGACGGTGGTCGCTTCACTCGTGACGGCCATAGGGTCCTCCTCTTCGAGCCGGGAGCCTCAAGCCTAGCCGCGCGGTGCGTCGGCGCAGAGGGGTTGTGTGCGGCCGCGCGGGGCACGTCCGATCACGCCGGGCGGATGACCCGAGCCCGGACGAGCACCAGATACAGCTGGCACCCGAGGCACAGCCCGAAGGCGGCGTTGAGGAACGCGGCGACGAACGCCAGGGATGCCGCGATCGGCACGGCGCCCGGAAGCCAGAACCCGAGCACCACGCCTGCGATCGTCACGGCGAAGCCGACGCCCTGCGCGAACGTCGGAGGTCGCGGATCCTCGAACTCGGCCGACGCGGCGAGGCGCGGCCGCACGAACGCGCGGAACAGCACACCGAAAGGGTGACGCTGCACGCCCGCGAACGCGCCCCAGGCGAACAGGGCCGCGAGCACGGCGAGCAGCACCCACGCGACGACCTCGGCGCCGCCGAATCCGAGCGCAGCGGTCACGAGGAGGAGCACCGCGGTGATGGCCGCGGCGAACCTCGGCCCTCGCGGGTCGATGCCCGGCCGGGCGTTCGGTGCGAGCTCGGTCATGGCGGGTCCTTCCGGTCGGCGGTCGGTGGCGGTCAGCGGGTCGTGGCGGTCAGTGCGTCGTGGCGGTCAGGTCGTCGAGGTGGTCAGTGCGTCGAGAACGGCGCGGAGCTCATGCGTGCGCGGCGGGCCCGCGATGCGCGCGACGGCCGTGCCGTGACGGTCAAGCACGAGCGTCGTCGGCGTCTGCAGCACGCGGAACCGCTCGGCGAGGGTGCGGTCGTCGGTGAGGTCGACCTCGACATGGGCGACGCCGCGATAGTCGCGCGCGAGCGCACCCAGCGTGCGGGCGGTCCCTGGGCACTGACTGCAGAACCGGGTCGAGAACTGCACCAGCGTCACGGCGTCCCCGAGCTGCTCGCTCGTGAGGCCGAGGGCATGTGTCTCACCGTGGGCGGTGTCCGACGCGGACGCCGTCGGCTGTGCGCGCACTCTGCCCGTGCGGGCACGCACGAGCAGGCCGGTGGCCGTCGCCACCGCGACGAGACCCGCGGCGGCCGCGATCGCGAGCGGCCAGTCCATGCCGCGATGCTACGACCGTCGACCGGCGTGCGGGCGTGTGTGACGAGCCGTGACGCCGTGCCCGGACCCGCCGGCCCGGCGCGGCCCGCGGTGCGACGCGATGAGACGCCGGCACCGAGGCATCCGCTCGATCAGGTCGTCGCGGGATAGCATCGAGGCGTGGAGCCAGCGATCCCGACCCCCTACCCTGTGTTGCCCATCACCTACGAGGGCCTGCTTCGCGACACGCTCGCGAACGGCACGCACAAGAGCGACCGCACCGGTACGGGCACGACGAGCGTGTTCGGGCGGCAGCTGCGATTCGATCTCTCGCAGGGCTTCCCCCTGATCACGACGAAGCGCGTGCACTTCAAATCGATCGCATATGAGCTGCTCTGGTTCCTGCGCGGTGAGTCCAACGTCGGCTGGCTGCGCGAGCACGGCGTCACGATCTGGGACGAGTGGGCGGATGCCTCGGGCGAACTCGGTCCCGTCTACGGCGTGCAGTGGCGGTCGTGGCCGACGCCGGGCGGCGAGCACATCGATCAGATCTCCCAGGTGATCGAGGACATCCGCCGGACGCCCGACTCCCGCCGGCTCATCGTGTCGGCCTGGAACCCGGCCGACATCCCCGACATGGCGCTCGCGCCGTGTCACGCGCTGTTCCAGTTCTACGTCGCCGACGGCAAGCTGTCGTGCCAGCTCTACCAGCGCAGCGCCGACCTGTTCCTCGGGGTCCCGTTCAACATCGCGTCGTACGCCCTGCTGACGCTCATGATCGCGCAGCAGGCCGGCCTCGAACCCGGCGATTTCGTCTGGACGGGTGGCGACTGCCACATCTACGACAACCACCGCGAGCAGGTCGCCGAGCAGCTGACGCGCGAGCCGTACCCGTTCCCGACGCTGCAGTTCCGGCGGAAGCCGGACTCGATCTTCGACTACGAGTACGAGGACTTCGAGGTCGTCGGCTACGAGCACCATCCCGCGATCCGCGCCGCGGTCGCGGTATGACGTCGGATTCGCACCCGACGATCGGGCTCGTCTGGGCCGAGGCGCACGGCGGCGTGATCGGTGCCGGCGGCGGCATGCCGTGGCATGTCCCGGAAGACCTCGCGCACTTCAAGGCCGTCACCATGGGCGGGCCCGTCATCATGGGCCGGAAGACCTGGGACTCGTTGCCTGAGCGGTTCCGGCCCCTTCCGGGCCGCGGCAATGTCGTCGTCACGCGCCAGGGCGACTGGTCCGCGGAGGGCGCGCGGAGTGCCGGCTCGTTGGCGGAGGCGCTCGGGGTCGCCGTCGCGAGCGACGCCGACCGTGTCTGGGTGATCGGCGGGGGAGAGCTGTTCCGGCTCGCGCTGCCCCTCGCCGACCGCATCGAGCGGACCGTACTCGACCTCGAGGTCGACGGCGACGCGTTCGCGCCGGCACTCGACGAGACCTGGCACCTCGACACCGCCGACCCGGCCGGCTCGTGGCACACCTCCCGGAGTGGCATCCGCTACCGATTCGAGCGCCTCACCCGCTGACCCTCCCACCCCACCCGCCCGCCCGTCCCGCCCGTCCCACCCGTCCCGTCCGTCCGTCCCGTCCCGTCCCGTCCAGCCGCGCGTGCGAGTCGTCGGGATGTTCGCGTGACGCGCCGATCCCAGACCCGACGCGCCGGCGTGTCGCGCAGAATTCCCGACGACTCGCATCAGCCGTCCAGCCCTCCACACCCTTGGAGTGCACGCGATCCATCCACTTTCGCGCCAGTCACCGTGCCGGGCGCGCTCGATCCGGCGAACAGTCTTCGCATGCAACCTGTTCAGATGGCGGTGGCGCGGTGCGCCGCCTTGGGCGGATTCGCCCGCACGTCACAGCTCGCCGACGCGGGGGTGAGCCGGACTACGTTGCGCCGCGCCGTCGACGCCGGCGCGATGGAACGTCTTCGCGAGGGCGTCTACGCCCACCCGGGGGTCAGCGGGGATGCGCGGGTGGCGGCGCTGCATGGCGGCATGGTCGGATGCATCTCCGCAGCACGTGCGCTCGGGCTCTGGGTCATGCCCTTCACCGGGGTGCATGTGATGCTCGCGATGCGCGGACGGGCGCATTCGCACCCGGGTTGCGAATGCGTGGCGCATCGCACGACCCGCCCGATCGTGCTCGGTGGGCGATCGGGCGTGGGTGACGCGCTGCTCTCGGTGCTCGGGTGTCAGGGGGAGGAGGCCTTCGTCACCAGTCTGGAATCGGCGCTGAGGCAACGCCGTCTGAGCGCGAACCAGCTCACCAGGCTGCGTCGTCGCATGCCGGCGGCTCGGCGTTGGCTCCTCGACTTCGCGCGCGCCGACGCGGACAGCGGGTTGGAGACGCTGCTGAGGTTCAGACTGCACGCGTACGGCGTCGAGATGCGATCGCAGGTTGCCATTCCCGGCGTCGGGCGGGTCGACTTCGTGCTCGGGGACCGGCTGATCATCGAGGTCGACGGCCGCGGGAATCATGCGGACCGGCCGCGCCGTCACAAGGATCTCGTGCGGGATGCGATCGCCGCCGGTCTCGGGTTCGAGACACTCAGATTCGACTACGCCATGATCATGCACGATTGGCCGACCGTGCGCTCGACCGTTCTCGCGAAACTCGCGGCGGGCGCACACATGTCGCCCAGAGCTGATGCGAGTCGTCGGGAATCCTCCACGACACGCCGCAGATGACGGTGGGTGGTACGGCGTGTCGTGCGATCTTCCCGACGACTCGCAGCGAGTCGTCGGAGGGAGGTGGTGGAACGGCGGCGCCGGGGCGAACCGATACTGTTGAGAGCGTGACTTCAGAGAATCCCTTCGGACAGGTGCTCGTCGCGCTCGTCACGCCGATGACGGCGGACGGCGAAGTCGATTGGCCCGGGGTCGAGAAGCACATCGACGAGGTCATCTCGGCCGGCGCCGACGGCATCGTCGTCACCGGGACGACGGGGGAGACCTCGACGCTCACCGACCCCGAGAAGATCCGCCTGGTCGAGGTGGGCAAAGACGTCGCCGCGGGGCGAGCGAAGATCATCACGGGCGGCGGGTCGAACGAGACCGCGCACGCGATCGAGCTGTATCAGCACTCCGAGCAGGCGGGCGCCGACGGCATCATGATCGTCACCCCCTACTACAACAAGCCCACGCAGGCGGGCATCCTCACCCACTTCCGCATGGTCGCCGACGCGACCGACCTGCCGGTCATCCTCTACGACATCCCCGGCCGCACGGGCGTGCCCATCAGGTACGAGACCATCCTGCGCCTCGCCAAGCACCCGAACATCCTCGCGGTGAAAGACGCCAAGGGCGACTTCTCCGAGGTCAGCCGGGTCCTGAACCAGACCGACCTGATGTACTTCTCGGGTGACGACGCCAATGTGCTCCCGCACCTCTCGATCGGGGCATCCGGCCTGATCGGGGTCACGGCCAACATCGCGCCCGCGCCGTATCGCACGATGATCGACGCCGTGAACGCGGGCGACCTCGCCACGGCGACCGCCGCGCACCGGCAGCTCGAACCGCTCGTGCGGGCCGTCATGACGCACGTGCCGGGAACGGTCGCCGCCAAGTACATCCTGCACGGCCTCGGCCGGATCGACAGCCCGCGCGTGCGGCTGCCGCTCGTCGGACCCGAGGAATGGGAGGCCGCGCTCATCGAGGACGAGATCGACCTCGTCGAGGGCGTCACCGGCGTCGACTTCCACAACTTCCGCCCCGACCGCAACGCCGCCGCAGGCGGCGCGCTGCCGAAGGTCGCCGGCACGACCCGCTGACGCAGGGCCCGAGACATCCGCGGTCGCACAGGCGCCGCAGCAACTGCACACCGAACCAAAGGAGGGCACATGCCCGATACCGTCTTCGATCCTGCCCCGCTCCAGCCCGGCACCCTGCGCATCACGCCCATCGGCGGCCTCGGCGAGGTCGGCCGCAACATGACGGCGTACGAGCTCGACGGCAAGATCCTGATCGTCGACTGCGGCGTGCTGTTCCCGGAAGAGCACCAGCCCGGCGTCGACCTGATCCTGCCCGACTTCGGCTTCCTCAGGGAGCGCCTGGACGACGTCGTCGGGGTCGTGCTCACGCACGGCCACGAGGACCACATCGGTGCGGTGCCGTATCTGCTCAAGGTGCGCGCCGACATTCCGCTGATCGGCTCGACGCTCACGCTCGCGCTCGTCGAGGCGAAGCTCAAAGAGCACCGCATCAAGCCGTACACCCTGACCGTGGCCGAAGGCCAGCATGAGACGCTCGGGCCGTTCGACCTCGAGTTCATCGCGGTGAACCACTCCATCCCCGACGCGCTCGCGGTCGCCATCAAGACCCGCGCGGGCACGGTGCTCGCGACCGGCGACTTCAAGATGGATCAGCTGCCGCTCGACGGCCGGCTCACCGACCTGCGCGAGTTCGCGCGGCTCGGCGAAGAGGGCGTCGACCTGTTCATGGTCGATTCCACGAACGCGGATGTCCCGGGCTTCACGCCGCTCGAGAAGGACATCGGTCCCGTGCTCGACCAGGTGATCTCGCGGGCGACCAAGAAGGTCGTCGTCGCGAGCTTCTCGAGCCACGTGCACCGCGTGCAGCAGGTGCTCGACGCCGCCGTCGCGAACGGACGCCGCGTGGCGCTGCTCGGGCGCAGCATGGTGCGGAACATGACGATCGCCGAGGATCTCGGCTATCTGAAGGTGCCCGAGGGCGTGCTCATCGACTTCAAGAAGGCCGGCGACATCCCCGACGACCGCATCGTCTACATGTCCACGGGCTCGCAGGGCGAGCCGATGGCGGTGCTCAGCCGCATGGCGAACCGCGACCACCAGATCGAGATCGACGAGGGCGACACCGTCATCCTCGCCTCGAGCCTGATCCCGGGCAATGAGAACGCGGTGTACCGGGTGATCGACGGGCTCACGAAGCTCGGCGCGAATGTCGTGCACAAGGGCAATGCCAAGGTGCACGTCTCGGGTCACGCCGCCGCGGGCGAGCTGCTCTACTGCTACAACATCCTGAAGCCCAAAAACGTGCTGCCGATCCACGGCGAGTACCGGCACCTCGTCGCGAACGCGAAGCTCGCGCGCGAGACCGGCATCGCCGAAGCGCGCACGTTCATCGGCGAGAACGGGACCGTGTTCGACCTGCGCGACGGTGAGATGCGCGTGGTCGGGCAGCTCGACCTCGGCTTCGTGTACGTCGACGGTTCGACGGTCGGCGCGATCACCGACGCGGATCTCAAGGACCGCCGGATCCTCGCCGAGGAGGGCTTCATCTCGGTGATCGTCGTCGTCGACGCGACGACCGGGCACGTGATCAGCGGCCCCGAGATCCACGCGCGCGGCTTCGCCGAGGACACCGCGGTGTTCGAGGACGTCAAGCCCAAGATCGCCGCGGCGCTCGCGGAGGCCGCCCAGAGCGGTGTGCGCGACTCGCACGCGCTCGCGCAGATCGTGCGCCGCACGCTCGGGACCTGGGTGAACCGCCGGCTCCGCCGCCGGCCGATGCTCGTGCCGCTCGTCATCGAGGCCTGACCTCGGTCTGATCCGAGACACTCGCGGCCGGCTGCCGGCCGGCATCGGTGGTCGGCCGTAACGTGGTTCGCATGGCTACGGGCACCCGGTCGAACAAGCGTGCTTCGGGCGCGAGCACCCGGGCGACCTCGACACGTCAGGCGACGGCGGCGACCAAGAAGCTTCCCGCTTCGCGGGCCTCAAAGCAGGCGGCGCCCGTCGACGAGCGTCCGAACGTGCTCGTGCGCGCCTGGATGGGGCTCGCGCACGTCGTCGGCGGCGGCGCTCGAGCGCTGGGGCCCGAGACGCTCGCGAAAGAAGAACGTCGCGACGGGCTGCCCTTCTTCATCGTGCTGCTCGCGGTCGCGGGTGCGGTCATCGAGTGGTTCCTCATCAACGAGCCGGTCGCGCAGACGCTCGACGCCTGGACCTTCGGCGCCCTCTTCGGTCGCGTCGCCTTCGCGCTCCCCGTGGTCATGCTGCTGTTCGCGGTGTGGCTGTTCAGGCACCCGAGCTCGGTGCACGACAACACCCGCATCGGCATCGGGCTCGCCCTGTTGCTGGTCTCCGTCTCGGCGCTCTGCCACATCTTCGGCGGCCAGCCCGCGCCGAGCGAAGGCATGCCGGTGCTCGCCCGTGCCGGCGGCATCCTCGGCTGGATGCTCGCGGAGCCGCTCGCGTTCCTGATCACGCCGATCGGTGCGACGGCGGTCGTCATCCTGCTGCTCGTGCTCGCGCTGCTGATCATGACGAAGACCCCGCCGAACCGCATCGGCGCGCGGTTCCGCGAGCTCTACGACTGGCTCTTCGGCGCGGTCGCCGAGGACGGCGACGACCCGGCCCCCGAACCCGCGCCCAAGAAGAAGCGCGGCCGGGCCGAGCGCACCGAGCAGGTCGAGCTCGACGGCGTCGACGCAGACGAGGACGCACCCTCTGGGGGCATGCTCCCGTGGTGGCGTCGCAACGACTCGAATCGCGAAGAGGACCCGGCCTTCGAGTCGGCCGGCGCCGATGGCCTCACCGAGGTGTTCGGCCCCGGCTCGGCCGATGGCAGCTTCGAGACCGCGCTCGAGGGCGAGGGCGGCCCCGATGCCTACGGCACCGAGGTGCTGAGCGACCTCGAGCGCGCCGAGTCCGCGCTGCAGCGGTTCACCGGCGAGGCGCCGCACGGCGCCACCGGCCTGCGTGCCGACGACGCAGGTGCGACGGGCGTCATCCCCGGCCTCGACCCGCTCGCCGCCGACGACGACCCCGCGCCGGCGGAGCCGGCGGCCGACGGCCTCGGCGCCGAGCCTGCCGAGCCCGAGCCCGAGCGTCCGTACCACCTGCCCTCGGCCTCGACCCTCGCCGCCGGCGCACCCGCGAAATCGCGCTCGGCCGTGAACGACGAGGTCGTACGTCAGATCACGGGCGTGCTCGAGCAGTTCGGCGTCGACGCGAAGGTCACGGGCTTCTCGCGCGGACCGACCGTGACCCAGTACGAGATCGAACTCGGCCCGGGCGTCAAGGTCGAGCGCGTCACCGCGCTCTCGAAGAACCTCTCCTACGCGGTCGCGTCGAACGAGGTGCGCATCCTCTCTCCGATCCCCGGCAAGAGTGCCATCGGCGTCGAGATCCCCAACGCCGATCGTGAGATCGTGACCCTCGGCGATGTGCTGCGTTCCGGCGCAGCCGTCGGGGCGAAGCACCCGATGACGATCGGCGTCGGCAAAGACGTCGGCGGCGGTTATGTCGTGGCGAACCTCGCGAAGATGCCGCATCTCCTCGTCGCCGGCTCGACCGGCTCCGGCAAGTCCAGCTTCGTCAACTCGATGATCACGAGCCTGCTCATGCGCGCCAAGCCGTCAGAGGTGCGCATGGTGCTGATCGACCCGAAGCGGGTCGAGCTCGCGCCGTACGCGGGCGTTCCGCACCTGATCACGCCCATCATCACGAACGCCAAGAAGGCGGCCGAGGCGCTGCAGTGGGTCGTGAAAGAGATGGACATGCGGTACGACGACCTCGCGTCGTTCGGATTCCGCCACATCGACGACTTCAACAAGGCCGTCGTCAACGACGAGATCGTGCTCCCCGCGGGCAGCGAACGCACGCTCAAGCCGTACCCGTATCTGCTCGTGGTGGTCGACGAGCTCGCGGACCTGATGATGGTCGCCCCGCGCGACGTCGAAGACTCGATCGTCCGGATCACGCAGCTCGCGCGAGCGTCGGGCATCCATCTCGTCCTCGCGACGCAGCGCCCCTCGGTCGATGTCGTCACGGGTCTGATCAAGGCGAACGTGCCGAGCCGGCTCGCCTTCGCCGTGACGAGCGTGACCGACTCGCGTGTCATCCTCGATCAGCCGGGCGCCGACAAGCTGATCGGCCAGGGCGACGGTCTGTTCCTGCCGATGGGGGCGTCGAAGCCGATTCGCGTACAGGGCGCGTGGGTCGCCGAGGGCGAGATCGAGCGCGTCGTCACGCACGTCACCCGGCAGGCCCGGCCCGAGTACCGCAACGATGTGCAGGCGGTCGTCGAGAAGAAGGAGATCGACGCGGACATCGGCGACGACCTCGAGCTGCTGCTCGCGGCGGCCGAGCTCGTGGTCTCGACGCAGTTCGGCTCGACCTCGATGCTGCAGCGCAAGCTGCGGGTCGGTTTCGCCAAAGCCGGCCGGCTCATGGACCTGCTCGAGTCGCGTGAGGTCGTCGGCCCGTCCGAGGGGTCGAAGGCGCGTGACGTGCTGGTCACCGTGGAGCAGCTTCCGGGCGTGCTGGCGAAGATGCGCGGCGAGGAGCCGGCCACACCGCCGGGCGCGACCGCCGCGCCCGCCGCACCGCCCGCCGCTCCCGCTGCTGCACCGCCCGCCGCGCCCGTCTCGGACGACGACCGCTACGACGATCCCGTCGGGCGGATCGCCGAGGACCTGCCCGAGGTCGAGGGCGACTCCGACGAGGACGCCTGGGGGCTCACCGGTCGCGACTGAGCGACGACTATCCTTGGGGGCATGACCTCCTCCGCCGGAAGCCGCGCGCGCTCGGCGAACTGGAACCTTCCGAACGCCATCACGATCGTCCGGATCCTGCTCGCGCCGGTCTGCTTCTGGCTCATCCTCGCCGATCAGGGCGACGACGTCGTGCTGCGCTGGCTCGCGACCGGACTGTTCGTGCTCGCCATCGCGACCGACGGCATCGACGGCCACATCGCACGCAGCCGGGGCCTGATCACCGACCTCGGCAAGCTGCTCGACCCCATCGCCGACAAGCTGCTCACGAGTGGCGCGCTCGTGTGCCTCTCGATCCTCGGCGAGCTCCCGTGGTGGGTCACCGCGCTCATCATCCTTCGCGAGGTCGGCATCACGGTGTGGCGGCTCGTCGAGCTCCGCCGCGGCAATGTGGTTCCCGCCGCGTCGGGCGGCAAGCTCAAGACCGTCGTCCAGGCGGTCGCGATCTCGTTCGCGCTCGCGCCGCTGCCGGCGCTGCTCGGCGACTGGGTCGACTGGCTGAACACCGCGCTCATGGCCGCGGCGCTGGTCCTCACGGTCTGGTCGGGCGCCCTGTACGTCCGCGACGCGGTGGTGCTCGGACGTGAACGCCGGCGCGCCTGAGGGCGGCGGCGTGCATGAGGCCCGCCTGAGCGGCGAGCGCGCCGCGCGGCTCGTCGCGCTCCTGGCCGAGCGTGAGCGCACCCTCGCGGTCGCCGAGTCGCTCACGGGCGGACTGGTGGTCGCGCGCATCGTGTCCGTGCCCGGGGCATCCGCCGTCCTCACCGGAGGCGTCGTCGCCTACGCGACCCAGCTCAAACACACGCTGCTCGGCGTCGACGCGGCGCTCCTCGCGGAGCGCGGCGCCGTCGACGCCGAAGTCGCGCGGCAGATGGCCGATCGGGTCCGGAACGTCTGCGCGGTGAACGGCCGCGCCGCCGATCTGGGGCTGGCGACGACGGGCGTGGCCGGGCCGGACCCGCAGGACGGGCATCCGCCGGGCACGGTCCACCTCGGCATCGCCTCAGCCCGGGGCATCCGTGCCGTGTCGCTCGAGCTGACCGGGAGCCGCGCCGAGATCCGCGCGCAGACCGTCGACGCGCTCATCGAGGAAGCGCTCGCCGAACTGGCCGAGCCGATCTCCACAGGTGCGGAATAGGGTTCGTGAACTCCCTGTTACATACACCGGGTTCACACGGAAGGTCCAGTGTGAAACGCTAGAGTCAAGGCATGGTGGCAGGGGTAATCTGACCCTCCCGCTTCTGGCTCGACCCAAGTGAAGGAGGTTCCGATGGTTCTGGTTCGACAGGAGATCGGCGACGTGCTGAGGGACTTCCGACTCCAGAAGGGTCGCACGCTCCGTCAGGTCGCGAGCAAGGCGAGCGTCGCGCTCGGCTACCTCAGCGAGGTCGAGCGCGGTCAGAAAGAGGCGTCGAGTGAGATCCTCGCCTCGGTGGCCGATGCACTCGACACGCCCATCTCCGTGATCATGCACGAGGTCGGCGACCGCATCGCGGTCCTCGAGGGCGTGACTCCGGTTCCCGACAGTCTGCCCGATGAGCTCGTCGCCGAGTTCGACGCGGACATGATGGTCCGCTGACCCACACGATTCCATACGCGCACCGGCCGGTCTTCGGACCGGCCGGTGCTGTGTTCCCCCGAGATGTGCCACGCCCGCCGGTGATTGCGAAAGTTTCATGAAGCTCAGCGAGTTCAACGTCGCGGTCGACGACGAGTTCGGCGCCGGCTACGGGCGGGTGCTCCTGCAGGACCTCACGCTCGAGGCGCTGGGTGGGCGCACGCCGCGCGAGGCGCTCGGCGCGGGCATCGCGCCGCGCGACGTCTGGCTCGCGCTCTGCGAGGCGACGGATGTCCCGGCCGCGCGCCGTCACGGCGTCGGGCAGCGCGAGCCCGGAACGCGGTGAGCGCGCGGGCGAAGACGCCTTCGACACGCGGCGTGTCACTCGAACATCTGTTCGGATCGCGGAGTAGGCTCCTGCACAGCTGAGGTCTCGATCGACGTCCTCCCCATCACACGACTCCCCGTCGGGCGATGTCGGTGGCCGGCTCTATCGTCGGAGTCGAACGGAACTTCCGCACCCGCCTTGTCGTGACGCTCGCGAAGGTCAGCCAGACCGAGTCACCGCGACAGCCTGAAGGCAGCCGAACCGAGCTTCGAAGGAGCCAGCACATGCCATCACCTGTAGACCGCGAGAAAGCGCTCGAAACCGCACTCGCCCAGATCGACCGCCAGTTCGGCAAGGGTTCGGTGATGCGCCTCGGCAGCGAAGAGCGTGCACCGGTCGAGATCATCCCCACCGGCTCCATCGCGCTCGACGTCGCGCTCGGCGTCGGCGGCCTCCCGCGCGGCCGCATCATCGAGATCTACGGTCCGGAATCGTCAGGTAAGACGACGCTGACGTTGCACGCGATCGCGAACGCCCAGCGCGCAGGCGGCATCGCCGCGTTCGTCGATGCCGAGCACGCGCTCGACCCCGAGTACGCCAAGAAGCTCGGTGTCGACATCGACTCGCTGCTGGTGTCGCAGCCCGACACCGGCGAGCAGGCGCTCGAGATCGCCGACATGCTCGTGCGGTCCGGCTCGATCGACCTCATCGTGATCGACTCGGTCGCGGCGCTCGTGCCGCGTGCCGAGATCGAGGGCGAGATGGGCGACTCGCACGTCGGGCTCCAGGCGCGCCTCATGTCGCAGGCGCTCCGCAAGCTCACCGGTGGGCTGAACCAGACCAACACCACGATGATCTTCATCAACCAGCTGCGCGAGAAGATCGGTGTGTTCTTCGGCAGCCCCGAGACCACGGCGGGTGGCAAGGCGCTGAAGTTCTACGCGTCGGTCCGGCTCGACATCCGGCGCATCGAGACGCTGAAAGACGGCACCGAGGCGGTCGGCAACCGCACGCGCGTCAAGGTCGTCAAGAACAAGATGGCGCCGCCCTTCAAGCAGGCCGAGTTCGACATCCTCTACGGGGTGGGCATCTCGCGTGAGGGCAGCCTCATCGACTACGGCGTCGACCAGGGCATCGTCAAGAAGTCCGGCGCCTGGTACACCTACGACGGCGATCAGCTCGGCCAGGGCAAAGAGAACGCACGCAACTTCCTGCTGCAGAACCCCGACATCGCCGCCGACATCGAGCGCAAGATCCTCGTGAAGCTGGGCATCGGGGCCGGTGCCGCAGCCGAGGGGCAGCACCCTGCGAACGTCGAATCCCTCGACGCGAAGCGCAAGGGCGCCTGACCGGCGACGATGCGGGCGGCTGACGCCGCACGCACGGACCGTACCGACGGCAGAGCGCGAGACCGGGGAGGGGAGCGATGCGCGACACATCACGTGGTGGCGAGACCGAGCACCTCGCCCCGGTCTCGTATCTTCCGTGGGCGATTCCGGGCGTCGACCGGGGCGGCGACGCGAGTGCGCGCCGGAGCGCGCGTCCCGCCGCCGAGGTCGACTCCGATCGCGAGGTCGATGCCGAGGTCGATGCCGAGGCCGACGCCGACCGCTGGAACGAGGCGTCAGACGACGACTCGTGCGAGCGTCTGCAACGGCAGTATCCGGCGCGGCGAGGCACGCATCCCGCTCGAACGGGTTCGGGTCGCCCGGTGGCGCATCTCGACGGGCGTGCCGAGACCGCCGACCCGGCTGAGCCGGGCGTCGAGCGCGACGCGCGCATCGACCGGTTGGTGATCGGCCGCCTCCGCAGATCGTCGCTCTCGGTCGCCGAGGTGCGCGACGTTCTGACCGAGCACGGTCTCGATGAGGCCGAGGTCGACGAGTGGATCGAGCGCTACGAGCGGCTCGGCTATCTCAACGATGTGCGGCTCGCCGAGCAACTCGTCCGCACCGGCGCCGAGCGGCGCGGGCGCGGAAGCGGTGCGATCCTCGCCGAGCTCACCCGGCGCGGCGTGAGCGCCGAGGCGACCCGGGCCGCGCTCGAGGCTCTCGATCCCGACCTCGAGCGGAACACGGCACTCGCGGTCGCCGAGCGCCGGGCCCGCCAGCTCGGTGGGCTCGACCGCCAGGTCGCCGAGCGGCGACTCACGGCATTCCTGCAGCGACGCGGCTACGACGGCGCCGTCGTGCGCGAGGCGGTTGCCGCGGCCCTCTCCACACACGGATCGTAGGCCGCGCGGATCGCTCGTAGACTGGATCGATCATGAGCACCCTCAACGAGGCCGCGCCCGCCGAGGCCGCGCCCGCCGAGACCGCGCCCGCCGAGACCGCGACGATCGCGCCGCGCACCTACGAGGTGCGCACGTTCGGCTGCCAGATGAACGTGCACGACTCCGAGCGCCTGTCGGGTTCGCTCGAGGCGGCGGGCTATGTCCCGGCCGACGGCGTCGAGCCCGACATCGTCGTCATCAACACCTGTGCCGTGCGCGAGAACGCCGACAACAAGCTCTACGGCAATCTCGGCCACCTCGCGAGCGTCAAGAAGCGCCACGCGGGCATGCAGATCGCCGTCGGCGGCTGCCTCGCGCAGAAAGACAAGAACGTCATCCTCGAGAAGGCCCCCTGGGTCGACGTCGTCTTCGGCACACACAACATGGGCGCGCTGCCGAGCCTGCTCGAACGCGCCAGGCACAACGAGGAGGCGCAGCTCGAGATCCTCGATGCGCTCGAGGTCTTCCCGTCGACGCTGCCGACCAAGCGTGACTCGAGCTACAGCGGCTGGGTCTCCATCTCCGTGGGCTGCAACAACACGTGCACGTTCTGCATCGTGCCGTCGCTTCGCGGCAAAGAGAAGGACCGCCGCCCGGGTGAGATCCTCGCCGAGATCCAGGCCCTCGTCGACGACGGCGCCATCGAGGTGACGCTCCTCGGCCAGAACGTGAACTCCTACGGGGTCGAGTTCGGCGACCGGCAGGCGTTCGGCAAGCTGCTGCGCGCGGCCGGGCAGATCGAGGGTCTCGAGCGCATCCGCTTCACGAGCCCGCACCCCGCGGCGTTCACCGACGACGTCATCGATGCGATGGCCGAGACGCCGAACGTCATGCCGCAGCTGCACATGCCGTTGCAGTCCGGTTCCGACCGGGTGCTCAAAGCGATGCGCCGGTCGTACCGATCCGAACGGTTCCTCGGCATCCTCGACCGGGTGCGCGCCCGGATCCCCGACGCGGCGATCTCGACCGACATCATCGTCGGATTCCCGGGCGAGACCGAGGAGGACTTCCAAGAGACGCTCCGCGTGGTCGAGGCGGCGCGGTTCGCATCGGCGTTCACGTTCCAGTACTCGGTGCGTCCGGGCACGCCGGCCGCGACCATGGACGACCAGATCCCGAAAACCGTCGTGCAAGAGCGGTACGAGCGGCTCACGGCCCTGCAGGATCGCATCTCGCGCGAAGAGAACGAGCGGGTGATCGGTCGCTCGGTCGAGGTGCTGGTGTCGACCGGCGAGGGCAAGAAGGATGCGGAGACGCACCGGCTCTCGGGCCGCGCCGAAGACAGCAGGCTCGTGCACTTCGAGGTCCCTGCGGGCTCCGAGCAGCCCCGCCCGGGCGATGTCGTCTCCGTGACGATCACCGAGGCGGGGTCGTTCCACCTCATCGCCGACGCGGTCGACGGCTCGCCGCTCACGATCCGGCGCACTCGAGCCGGCGACGCCTGGGATCGGCAGCAGGCCGACAGCTGCGGTGTGCCCACGACGCCGGGGGCTTCGAGCGCCGCCGCCGGGCGGGTCTCGCTCGGCCTGCCATCGCTCAGGGTGCGAGATCCGCTCGTCGCCCCGGGTGTGGGCACCATGCCGATCTACGATCCGACCGACTCACAACGCTGACGTGACTCTCATCGCGATCGTCGGCGCGACCGGCACCGGGAAATCCGGCTTCGCGCTCGACCTCGCCGACGCCCTGTCGCGCACCGGACGTGCCGCCGAGGTCGTGAACGCCGATGCCATGCAGCTGTACCGCGGCATGGACATCGGCACCGCGAAGCTCGGCCCCGGCGAACGCCGCGGCGTGCCGCATCGGCTGCTCGACGTGCTCGACGTCACCGACGAGGCATCGGCGGCCGTATATCAGGCCGCGGCGCGCAGCGAGATCGAGCGCATCGAGACGGCCGGCTCCGTCGCGCTCCTCGTCGGCGGCTCCGGTCTGTACGTGTCCGGCGTGATTCACGACTTCCGATTCCCGGGCACCGATCCGGCGATCCGGGCGCGGCTCGAGACCGAGCTCGCGACCCTCGGCGCGGGCGCGCTGCACGCCCGGCTGCGCGAGATCGACCCCGAGACCGCCGCGAGCGCCGATCCGGCGAACGGGCGTCGGCTCGTCCGGGCGCTCGAGGTCATCGAGCTGACCGGCGAGCCCAAGGCGGCACGCCTGCCCGACGAACCGGTGCCGTGGCGCCCGCACCACGTCGTCCATCTCCACAGCGATCGCCCGTCGCTCGTCGAGCGCCTCAACCGGCGAGTCGAGGCCATGTGGGCGACCGGTCTCGTGGACGAGGTCTCCGGCCTACTGCCCGCGGGTCTCGAGCGCGGCGTCACCGCGCGGAGGGCGATCGGCTACGCGCAGGCGCTCGCCCAGCTCGACGGGCGGATGACCCGATCCGAAGCGATCGCGGAGACCCAGCAGCTCACCCGGATCTACGCCCGCCGGCAGGTGAGCTGGTTCAAGCGCTACCCCAGCCAGGTCGTGCTCGACGCCACCGACCCGGCCGCTCGCGCGGGCGAGCTGCGTCGCTTGGCCGCCCTAGACTGATCCGCATGCCATTCGATCTGCGGTTCACCAAGGGGCAGGGCACCGGCAACGACTTCGTGCTGTTCGCCGACCCCGAGGGGGACACCGAGCTCACGCCGTCGCAGATCGCCGCGGTGTGCGACCGGCGGTTCGGGGTCGGCGCCGACGGACTCATTCGCGCGGTGCGGTCGCGCAATCTCGAAGCCGGCGCGTCGGCGATCGCCGAGGCCCGCGACGCGGTGTGGTTCATGGACTACTGGAACGCCGACGGCTCGGTCTCCGAGATGTGCGGCAACGGCATCCGGGTGTTCACGTCGTATCTGCTCGATCAAGGGTTCGTCGAGCTGCCCGCCGGCGGCGAGCTCGCGATCGGCACGCGCGCCGGGGTCCGCCGGGTGAGCCGGTCGGCCGACGGATTCCAGGCCGATCTCGGTGTCTGGCGGCTGTCGGGAGACGACTCGCTGGTGCGCGCCAAGAGCCTGCCGGTCGCCCGTCCCGGCCTCGGCATCGATGTCGGGAACCCGCACGTCGTGGTCGCGCTGGCCGACGACGACGAGCTCGCCGGGCTCGACCTCGGGTACGCGCCCATCCTCGAGCCCGAGCTGCCGGCCGGCGCGAACGTCGAGTTCGTGGTTCCCGCGGATCCGCTCGTCGAAGACGGCATCGGACGCATCCGCATGCGCGTGCACGAACGCGGTTCCGGCGAGACGCTGTCGTGCGGCACCGGTGCGGTGGCCGCGGCGCTCGCGGTGCGGCACTGGGCCGGCGCGGGGGCGCCGAAGGACTGGCGGGTGCAGGTGCCGGGTGGCACGCTCGGCGTTCGCATGTTCGACGCCGCCGATGGCGAGCACGTGGCGCTGTCCGGCCCGGCCGAGCTCGTGTTCGACGGTGTGCTGAGCCTGGCCTGACGACGTCGTTCCCGGCGCGACGGGCGTTCAGCCGCGACGGACCTCGAGCAGCCGGAACCCCTTCGACGTTGCGGCCCGCGTCACCTCGTAGCCATCGGCGAACTCGGTCGCGAGCCAACGCTGGAACGAGTCGGCGCCGAGGTGCTTCTGCACGACGAGCCAGGCGGCGGCGTCCGATTCGAGTCGCGGCAGCCACTCGTGCATGAGGCCGTGCAGCACGGCCTTGCCGACCCGGATCGGCGGATTCGACCAGATCGCGGCGAAGCGCACGTCCTCGGGAACATCGGCGGCCAGCACGGCGTTCACATTGGTGACGCCGAGGCGCTTGGCGTTGCGTCGCACGAGGTCGAGGGCCCGCTCGTTGACGTCGAGGGCCCAGACCGTGGCATCCGGCGACGCCATCGCCATCGTGAGCGCCATGGGGCCCCAGCCCGCGCCGAGGTCGAGCAGATGCCCCGTCGAGGGTGGCTCGGGCACGGCGTCGAGGAGCGCCTGGGTGCCGGCGTCGACGTGCTGCGGGCTGAACACGGCGGGTGCCGTCACGACCTTCAGGTCGCGGCCAGCGAGACGGACCGCGATCTCGCGAAGCGCCCCAGGCGCGGCCGGGCTCGACGAGAAGTAGTGCTCCTGGGACATAGGGGGAACCTATCGCACAGGAATCAGAAGTAGGGTGGAGACATATGAACGACGCTGAACGAAGCTCCGACGACGCCGTCGAGCGCGTCCTGCGCAGCGCTGACCAGCACGCGGGCGTGGCCCGGTTCGGCGCGAACGAGGCCACCTCGATCCAGAGCGGCGATCCGGATGCCTCGACGTGGACGGATTCCTCGTCGTCGCCGAACGGCGACGGCGAGCAGTACGACCGTGAGGCGCGCGCCGCACTGCGCCGCGTGGGCGGGCTCTCGACCGAGCTCGAGGACGTCACCGAGGTCGAGTACCGGCAGCTCCGGCTCGAGAACGTCGTGCTCATCGGCGTGTACTCCCAGGGCTCGCTCGAAGACGCCGAGAACTCGCTCCGCGAGCTCGCCGCCCTCGCTGAGACGGCGGGAGCGCGCGTGCTCGACGGCGTCCTCCAGCGTCGCCCGCACCCCGACCCGTCGACCTATCTCGGTCGCGGCAAGGTCGAGGAGCTGCGGCACATCGTCGCCGCACTCGGCGCGGACACCGTGGTCGCCGACACCGAGCTGGCACCGAGTCAGCGTCGTGCGCTCGAGGACGCGGTGAAGGTCAAGGTCATCGACCGCACCGCGGTCATCCTCGACATCTTCAGTCAGCACGCGAAGAGCCGCGAGGGCAAGGCGCAGGTCGAGCTCGCGCAGCTCGAGTACCTGCTGCCGCGACTGCGCGGCTGGGGCGAGTCGATGTCGCGGCAGGCCGGTGGTCAGGTCGGCGGCGCGGGTGCCGGCATGGGCTCCCGCGGACCGGGTGAGACGAAGATCGAGCTCGACCGGCGGCGCATCCACTCACGCATGGCGAAGTTGCGGCGTCAGATCGCGGGCATGAAGCCGGCCCGCGAGGCCAAGCGCGCCAACCGGCGACGCAACGCGGTGCCGTCTGTGGCGATCGCCGGGTACACGAACGCCGGCAAGTCGAGCCTGCTCAACCGGATCACGGGTGCCGGCGTCCTCGTCGAGAACGCCCTGTTCGCGACGCTCGATGCGACGGTCCGGCGAAACACGACGCCCGACGGTCGGATCTACACGATCGCCGACACCGTCGGCTTCGTCCGGAATCTCCCGCACCAGCTCGTCGAAGCCTTCCGGTCGACGCTCGAAGAGGTCGGCGACGCCGACCTCATCGTGCACGTCGTCGATGCGGCGCATCCCGATCCGGCGGGCCAGATCGCCACGGTGCGTGACGTGATCGGCGAGGTCGGCGCGCGGGACATCCCCGAGCTGGTCGTCTTCAACAAGGCCGACCTGGTGACGCCCGAGGACCGACTCGTGCTGCGCGGCCTCGAGCCGAACGCGGTGTTCGCGTCCGCCCGCACGGGCGAGGGCGTGCGCGAAGTGCTCGACGCGATCGCGCGGCTGCTGCCCGACCCGTCGGTCGAGGTCGACCTGCTGGTGCCGTACGACCGCGGCGACATCGTCTCGGAGCTGCACGAGACCGGCCGAGTGCTCTCCGTCGAGTACGCCGAGGAGGGCACGCGGATCCGTGCGCTCGCCTCGCCCGAGCACGCGGCACAGCTCGCCGAGTTCACGGCGGCCGACGCGCTCGCGTAGGACGCGTCGACGTCATTCACCGCAATACCCCTCCCGCTGAGCACGAACTCGGCGTATCGTCGCTCGTGATCGACGGCGGCGGGCCGGATGCCCGCCGCGTGGAGCGACCGCCGAGCCCGGCACCCGCCCGCGAGATCCACCCGACCGAGTCCGGCGGGGGAGCGCGGTGTGCCGCGCGGCCTCCGACCGACGCGGCGTGCGGCGGCAGGAGCGAGATGGCAGCGAACGACGGCACGCCCATCTCGTTCGAGCTGTTCCCGCCACGCACCGACGCCGCGGCGCTCGCGCTCGGGCGCACCATCGATCGGCTCGCCGAGGCGCACCCGGCGTTCATCTCGGTGACGTTCGGCGCCGGCGGCTCGTCGCGTGAGCGTTCGCTCACGGTGCTGCGGTACATGCTCGACCAGACCGACGTCGAGCCCATGGCGCACCTGACCTGCGTCGGTTCGTCGCACGCCGAGGCCAATCGGCTCGTTCGGGACTTCCTCGACGCCGGGGTCACGAGCTTTCTCGCGCTCCGCGGCGATCCGCCGCTCGGGGCGGAGGATGACGGCCTCGGCGACCTCGGCAGCGCGGCCGAGCTCGTGCAGCTCATCCACCGCGTGCAGGAGGAGCGAGAGCCGTTCACGCAGGCGGGCATCCCCGGGCTGCCCGGGGCCTCCGAGATCCGCGAGCGGCCCCGACCCGAGCGGGTCGCGGTCGCGGCGTTCCCGACCGGGCATCCGCGATCCCGCGGCCCGCAGCAGGACGTCGACACGCTTCTGGCGAAGGAGATCGCGGGGGCGACGCTCGCGATCACCCAGCTGTTCTGGCACGCCGACGACTACCTGGGATTCGTCGCTCGTGCGAGGTCCGCCGGGGTGAGCATCCCGATCGTGCCCGGCATCATGCCGGTCACCACGCCGAGCCGGCTCGCGCGCCTCACGCAGCTCACCGGGGTCGAACCGCCGGCGCAGCTCGCGATCGACCTCGAGATCGAGCCCGACGCCGACGCCCAGAACGAGATCGGCGTCGCGTATGCCGCACGTCTGGCGGGCGAGGTGCTCGCGGACGCCCCTGGCCTGCATCTGTACACCTTCAACCGACACGAGGCCGTGCTCGGCGTGCTGGACCGGCTCGGTCTCATGCCGTCGTCGCGACCCGCCGAAGAGAGGAATGTGACCAACACATGAGCGAGCCCATTTTCCCGACCGGGACGATCCTCGGTTACCCGCGCATCGGACCGCGCCGCGAGCTCAAGCGCGCGGTGGAGGCGTTCTGGTCGGGCGGCATCGATGCGGTCGAGCTGGAGGCACGCGCCGCCGAGCTTCGGCGTGCGACGCGGGAGCGGCTCGCCGGGCTCGGTCTCCAACGCGGCGGTTCGGCGATCCCGGAGTCGTTCTCGTACTACGACCAGGTGCTCGATGCGGCGCTCGCGGTCGGCGCGGTGCCCGAACGATTCCAGCGCCTCGTCGGCGGCGACGGCGTGGACCTCGCGGGATACTTCACGATCGCTCGCGGCGAGGCGGCCGACGCGCCGCTCGAGATGACGAAGTGGTTCGACTCGAACTACCACTATCTCGTCCCAGAGATCGGACCGCACACGGTGTTCAGCGCGCAGCCCGGGGCGCTGCTCGGCCAGTTCCGTGAGGCGCTGGCCGATGGCTACCTCACGCGTCCCGTGCTGGTCGGGCCGGTGACGCTGCTCGCGCTCGCGAAGCCGACCGAGGACGCGCCCGCGGAGTTCCAGCCGCTCGACCGGCTCGCCGACCTCGTTCCGGTGTACGCCGAGCTGCTGGCGGCGCTCGCCGAGGCGGGCGCGGAATGGGTCCAGCTCGATGAGCCCGCGCTCGTGAGCGAGACCCTCGACGCCCCGCGCGACCGGGTCCTCGAGGCGATCGGGGTCGCGTACGACGCGCTCGGAGCGGCATCGAGCCGTCCCGCGATCTTCGTCGCGGCGCCCTACGGCGGACTCGATGATGCGCTTCCGGCGCTCGCGGCGACGCCGGTCGAGGCGATCGGGTTCGACCTGGTCAGGGGCGATGCGCCCGACCGCCTCGATCCCGCGACGGAGGAGTCGCTCGCCGCCAAGACGCTCGTCGCGGGCGTCGTCGACGGGCACAACATCTGGCGTGGCGATCTCGAGGCCGCGTTCGCACGTGCCGAGGCGCTCCGCGCCTGGTCCGGCAGCGTTGCGGTGTCGAGCTCGACGTCGCTGTTCCACGTCCCGCATGACGTGGCCGACGAGACGAAGCTCGACCCCCGCCTCGTGAGCTGGCTCGCGTTCGCGGATCAGAAGGTCGAACAGGTCGCGACGCTCGCACGCGGCCTCGCCGACGGCCCCGAGGCGATCGCCGCCGAGCTCACCGTGGCTCGTGAGGCGCTCCAGGATCGCGCCGAAGCGCCGGGCGTCCGCGTACCGGCGGTCCGGGCCAGGCTCGGCGCGCTCGCCGACTCGGACTTCTCACGAGCGGGCTACGCGGACCGGGTCGAGGCGCAGTCGGCGCTCGAGCTGCCCGAGCTGCCGACCACGACGATCGGCTCGTTCCCACAGACCACCGAGATCCGCCGGGCCCGGGCACGGCTCACGAAGGGCGAGCTCGACGAGGCCGCGTACCGCGCCGAGATGCGTGCGGAGATCGAACGGGTCATCCGTCTCCAGGAGGAGCTGGGGCTCGACGTGCTCGTCCACGGCGAGCCCGAACGCAACGACATGGTGCAGTACTTCGCCGAACTGCTCGACGGCTTCGCCGTGACCGAGCACGGCTGGGTGCAGTCCTACGGCTCACGGTGTACGCGGCCGTCGATCCTCTGGGGCGACGTCGCCAGGGCGGAGCCCATGACGGTCGCCTGGTCGACGTACGCGCAATCGCTCACCGCCAAGCCGGTGAAGGGCATGCTCACCGGTCCCGTGACGATCCTCGCGTGGTCATTCGTGCGCGACGATCAGCCCCTCGCGGACACCGCGCGACAGGTCGCGCTCGCGCTGCGCGACGAGATCGCCGACCTCGAGGCGGCGGGCATCCGGATCATCCAGGTGGACGAACCCGCGCTGCGCGAGCTGCTTCCGCTGAAGCGCGCCGACCAGCCGGCGTATCTCGACTGGTCGGTCGGCGCGTTCCGGCTCGCCACGGGCGGCGCGGCGGCACCCACACAGGTGCACACGCACCTCTGCTACTCGGAGTTCGGGGTCGTCATCGACGCGATCCGCAACCTCGACGCCGACGTCACCTCGATCGAAGCCGCGCGCAGCCGGATGGAGGTCGTCGACGACCTCGCCGCGAGCGGGTTCGACCACGGCATCGGGCCGGGGGTCTACGACATCCACTCGCCCCGGGTGCCGAGCACCGACGAGGTGCGCTCGATGCTCGAGCGTGCGGTCGGCGCCATTCCGGCGAGCCGGCTCTGGGTCAATCCGGACTGCGGGCTCAAGACCCGCGGGTATGACGAGACGATCGCCTCGCTCGAGCACATCATCGCCGCGACCAAGGCCGTGCGCGCCGGGATCGCGGTCCCCGGCTGAGCGAGTCGCGTCGCGTGCGCGGCCGGGGCATCCGGCGATCGGATGTCCCGGCCGCGGTCCGCCCGCAGGACGCGGCGACCGGGCGCGGCGGTCGCGACTCACACGTGGCATGCGGTCCACTCGAAGTGACCGCCCAGGTGCGCCGCCTAGCCTGAGAGGCATGCGATTGGCCGTCACCGAGACCGGGTACGGGCCCCGCACCGCGATCCTCATCCACGGCATCATGTCGGACTCGCGGGCGTGGCACCGGGTCACCGCCGAGCTCGAGTCGCACGGCTTCCGGGTCATCGCGGTCGACCTCGCGGGCCACGGCCGGAGCCCGCGGGCCGACCGCTATTCGCCGGCCGCGTGGGCCGACGACGTGGTCGAGACGCTGACACCGCTGCTCGACGGCCCGCCCGACGTGGTCATGGGCCACTCGCTCGGCGGGCTCGTCGCGAGCCTCGTCGCCGACCGCATGGCGCCCCGCGCCGCGATCTACATCGACCCCGCGTTCTCGTTCCCCACGGGGCTGCGCGGGCTCGCGTTCAAGCTCTTCTTCGCGCTCGCCCCGCGCCCGCGCAGGTCGGCGCTCGTCAAGATGAACCCCAAGTGGCACGCCGAAGACGTCGAGATCGAGCTCGCCACGCTGCGCGACTGGGACAAGCGCACGATCCTCGGCTTCAGCGACACCCGGCGGCTCGTCCCACCGGTGTCGCTCGTGGCGCCGACCCTCGTCGTGCTGGCCGAGAAGAGCCTGCTCATCACCGAACAGATCGCCGGGCGGCTGCGGCGGCAGGGTATGACCGTGCAGACGATCGAGGGCACCGGGCACACGGTCTTCCGCGACGACCATGCCGGGTTCATGTCCGCCGTGCTCGAGTGGCTGCGCAGCGTGCCGGCGCCGTTGCAGCCGGTGTCGCTGCAGCCGGTGTCGATGCGTGCCGGGCGCACGTCGCCCGCGACGCGCAGCTGAGCCGCCGTCGCTGAGCGCGCCGGCCCGCGCTCAGACCGCCCGCAGCACCGCCACGACCTTGCCGAGCACCTCGGCCGCGTCGCCGAGGATCGGCTCGAACGCACTGTTGCGCGGCAGCAGCCAGGTGTGCCCGTCGCGCTGCCGGAACACCTTCACGGTCGCTTCGCCGTCGAGCATCGCGGCGACGATCTCGCCGTTCTCCGCGTCCTTCTGGGATCGGATGACGACCCAGTCGCCGTCGCAGATCGCGGCGTCGATCATCGAGTCGCCGACGACCTTGAGCATGAAGAGCTCACCCTTGCCGACGAGCTGGCGGGGGAGCGGGAACACCTCGTCGATCTGCTGATCCGCCATGATCGGCACGCCCGCGGCGATCCGACCGACGAGGGGGACCATCGCCGCATCGTTGATCGGGATCGGCTCGCTGGACGAGGCGCGGGTCTCGCTCCCGGGCAGCTCGATGAGCACTTCGAGCGCGCGCGGCCGGTTGGGGTCGCGGCGCAGGTACCCGGCGAGCTCGAGCTGATTGAGCTGATGCGTGACGCTCGAGAGCGAGGAGAGGCCCACGCCGTCGCCGATCTCGCGCATGCTCGGCGGGTAGCCGCGGTCGGCGACCGACTGCTGGATGACCTCGAGGATGGCGGTCTGCTTGGGCGTGAGCGCCTTGCTACGGCGCCGTCGCGAGCCGGACTCCGGCGTTCGGTCGATGTCGGTGCTCACGGTCTCGCCCCTCGTTGCGGTCGCCTCGCGACCGGATGTCGGTGGTGTCTGATCGACTGTTCTCGGACATTCGAAACTGTATCTGCCCGGCGGGCACGCATCAAACATATGTTCGAGCGTGTCGCGCCTGTTCTCGCACATTCACGGGCGCAGGCCGAGGCAGAAGAAATGGAGAGACACCTTGCGCGGGCGCTCATTCGAAGATACATTCGGAACAGAGCTTCGCATCCGCCGCTCCCGGCCGAGCGGCGGATGCGGCTCGGAATCGGAATCGGTCGCGGCAACGTCAGGAGGAACCATGAGCGAGTCGAACACGATCGACGCCCACGGCGGCTTCGGGGCGAACGTCGGCGCCGGTGCACCCGCCCCTCGGACGCGGCTGCGGATCACGCGTCGCGGCCGGGTCGTGTTGACGACGCTCGCGGCACTGCCGGTCGCCATCGTGGCCTCGGTGTCGGTGCTCGGCGCGGGCATGGCGGCCGCCGACGGAGGTGGGGTGCCGGTCGCCCCGCTCGAGGTCGTGACCGTCGGCCACGGCGACACGCTGTGGGAACTGGCGGAGTCGATCGCGCCCGATGAAGACCCCCGCGAGGTCATCGCCGACATCGTGCGCCTCAACGGGCTCGACGGCGCGGTGGTGCAGCCCGGTCAGCAGCTCGCCCTGCCCGCCGTGCGCTGAGCCGCGGGCTGCGCTGCGCACGCGTGCTGTGCACGTGAAGGCGCCTGCGCGAGGGCTGCCGTCGCCGTGGATAGCATGATCTGGTGACCAGTCTCGAGGATCTCCCCATCAGAGACGACCTCCGTGGCAAGGCACCGTACGGTGCGCCGCAGCAGGCCGTTCCCGTTGCGTTGAACGTCAACGAGAACACGCATCCGATTCCGGAGGCCGTGGCACACGACATCGTCGCGCGCGTCGCGGCGGCGATCCTCGGGTTGAACCGCTATCCCGATCGTGAGTTCACCCAGCTGCGCGCGGCACTGGCCGGGTACCTCGGTCACGGGCTCGAGCCGCGGCAGATCTGGGCCGCGAACGGGTCGAACGAGGTGCTGCAGCACATCCTGCAGGCGTTCGGCGGCCCGGGGCGCACCGCGCTGGGGTTCGCGCCGACCTACTCGATGTACGCGCTGCTCGCGGCCGGGACCGGCACCGCGTGGGTCACCGGCGGGCGCGACGCCGACTACGAGCTGAGCCCCGAGACCGCGGTCGCGGCCGTCCGCGAGCACGATCCCGACGTGGTCCTGCTGTGCGCCCCGAACAATCCGACCGGGACCCCCCTCTCGCTCGACACCGTCGAGGCCGTCGCCGACGCGGCACGCGGCATCGTGGTCGTCGACGAGGCGTATTTCGAGTTCGCCGACCCGGGCACGCCCAGTGCGCTCACGTTGCTCGAGGGCCGGCCGAGACTGCTCGTCTCACGCACGATGAGCAAGGCGTTCGCCTTCGCGGGCGCACGGGTCGGCTACCTCGCCGGAGATCCCGCCACCATCGACGCACTACGCCTGGTGCGCCTGCCGTACCACCTGTCCGCGCTCACCCAGGCGGCAGCGCTCGGTGCGCTCGCGCACGCCGACCAGATGCTCGCGATGGTCGACGAGATCCGTCTCCAGCGGGAGCGCATCTCGAACGAGCTCGAACGACTCGGATTCCGCGCCTATCGGAGCGGCTCGAACTTCGTGCTCTTCGACGGCGTCGACGACCCGCACGCGGTGTTCGAGGGACTGCTCGAACGGGGCATCCTGATTCGCGAGATCGGGCTGCCGGGCAGCCTCAGGGTGACGGCCGGCACCGAGACCGAGACAACCGCGTTCCTCGAAGCCATCGCGCCGTTCGCGCCCCGGTCGGCCCAATAGGATTGAGCGTATGACCTCCCCGAACGCAGGCCGTACCGCGCGCGTGCAGCGCGAGACGAGCGAGTCGAGCATCGACCTGTCGATCGACCTCGACGGCACCGGCACGAGCGACATCGAGACGGGCGTGCCGTTCTACGACCACCTGCTCACCGCGTTCGCCAAGCACTCGCTGAGCGACCTCACGGTCCGCGCGTCCGGGGATGTCGAGATCGACGTGCACCACACCGTGGAAGATGTCGGCATCGCGCTCGGCGCGGCGATCAAGCAGGCGCTCGGCGACAAGTCGGGCATCTCGCGGTACGGGGACGCGCTGGTCCCGCTCGACGACGCACTCGCGCAGGCCGTCGTCGACATCTCGGGGCGCCCCTACCTCGTGCACTCGGGCGAGCCGGCCGGCTTCGAGTACCACCTCATCGGCGGTCACTTCACGGGCTCCATGGTGCGCCACGTGTTCGAGGCCATCACCTTCAACGCCGCGCTCACCGTGCACCTCACCCTGCTCGGCGGCCGTGACCCGCACCACATCGCGGAGGCCGAGTTCAAGGCGTTCGCGCGCGCGTTCCGCCAGGCCAAGGCACTCGACCCGCTCGTCATCGGCGTCCCGTCGACGAAGGGTGCGCTGTGAGCGCGAGCCCTCGGGTCGTCGTGCTCGACTACGGGTCGGGCAATGTGCACTCGGCCGCCAAGGCCCTCGAGCGCGCGGGCGCCGAGGTCGAGCTGACCGCGGACCGTCGCGCGGTGCTGGAGGCCGACGGCCTGCTCGTGCCAGGGGTCGGCGCGTTCGACGCCGTGATGCGCCAGCTGCGTGCGGTCCGCGGTGATGAGCTGATCGACCGCAGGCTGGCCGGCGGCCGGCCCGTGCTCGGCATCTGCGTGGGCATGCAGATCCTCTTCGAGCGCGGCGTCGAACGCGGTGTCGACACCGAGGGGCTCGGCGAATGGCCGGGCGCCGTGACCGAGTTGCCGGCCGACGTGCTGCCGCACATGGGCTGGAACACGGTGGAGCCCGACGACGGGAGCGTGTTGTTCCGCGGGCTCGAAGACGAGCGGTTCTATTTCGTCCACTCGTTCGCCGCGCAAGAATGGACGCTCGAGACGCAGCCGCCGTTCCCGAAACCGAAGCTGACCTGGGCCGATCACGGCGGCCGGTTCCTCGCCGCGGTCGAGAACGGACCGTTGTCGGCGACGCAGTTCCACCCCGAGAAGTCGGCCGAGGCCGGCATCGCGTTGCTCGGCAATTGGCTCCGCTCGCTGCGCTGAGCCGTCACGTACAGATGGGGCACGTCGCACGTCGCTAGGATGCTGTGACTGTGCCGAACGCCGCGAACGCGGCTCCACAATTCGAGGACAGTGATGAGTGAGTTCAACAAGACCCCGCGGCTGGTGCTGCTTCCGGCCGTCGATGTCGCGGGCGGCAAAGCCGTTCGCCTGACGAAGGGCGAGGCGGGCACCGAGACGAACTACGGCGACCCGGTGGACGCCGCCGTGGACTGGGCCGATCAGGGCGCGGACTGGATCCACCTGGTCGATCTCGACGCCGCGTTCGGGCGGGGCTCGAACACCGGGATCTTGAAGAAGGTCATCCGCCAGGTCCGCGGTGTGAACGTCGAGCTCTCGGGCGGCATCCGCGACGACGCGTCGCTCGAGCACGCGCTCGCGATCGGCGCGAAGCGCATCAACCTCGGCACGGCGGCGCTCGAGAACCCCGAGTGGGCCGCATCGGTCATCGCGCAGTACGGCGAGGCGATCGCCGTCGGCCTCGACGTGCGGGGCGAGACGCTCGCCGCCCGCGGGTGGACGCAGGACGGGGGCAACCTCTGGCAGGTCATGGACCGGCTCGAGGAGGCCGGCGCGGCGCGCTATGTCGTGACCGACGTCACGAAGGACGGCACCCTCCAGGGTCCGAACCTCGACCTCCTGCGCCGGATCATGGACCGCACCCACCGGCCGGTCGTGGCCTCGGGTGGCATCTCCAGCCTCGACGACATCGCGGCGCTCCGCGAGCTGGTGCCGATGGGTCTCGAAGGCTCGATCGTCGGCAAAGCCCTCTACGCCGGTGCGTTCACGCTGGCCGAGGCGCTGGATGTCGCCGGCTACTGACCCCGGCTCGTCAGATCCCGGCCGGCCTCTCGCCGACTCCGCGGGGCAGCCCTGGGCCGGCAGGTCGTTCCAGGCCAACCCGCACGCGGCCGACGACGGCCGGATGCCGGCCGACCTCGCTGACGCTCTCGAGCGCTTCCGGGCGGGAGAGGCCGGGCAGTCCGAGGTCGTCCACGCGTTCGCGGGCGCGCGTCTGCTGATCCCGCTCGTCGCCGAGCTCGGCGCCGGCGCGGACGATGCCGGCGATGCACCGGGCGCGCACGGGCTCCGGGTGGACAAGAGCCAGGAGCTCTCGATCGTGACGGTCGCGGGACCCGACGGGCGCAAGGTCCTGCCGGTGTTCGGCTCGGTCGAGGCGATGGGCCGTTGGAACCCGCTCGCGCGGCCCGTACCGGCCGACGGCGTGCGCGTGGCGCTCGCCGCGGCCGATGACGGCACCGATCTCGTGGTGCTCGACCCCGGGTCGCCGACCGAGTTCGTGCTGCGCCGGCCGGCGGTCTGGGCCGTCGCACGGTCGCATCCGTGGCAGCCGCCGTTCGAGGCGGCCGAGGTCGCCGCCGCCTTCGAACGCTCGATCGGGTCGGAACTCGCGGTGCTCGGCGTCGAACTGCTCGCGGGCGACCCGTACGCGCGACTCGCGGGCCCCGAGCTCGTCGTGCGACTGACCCTCGTTGCGGGGCTCACCCGCACCGAGCTCGATGCGACGACCGCGCGGCTCGCTCGGCGCTGGGCTGAAGACGATCGCATCGCGACCGGGGTCGACTCGCTCGTCGTCAAGCTCGTCGGTGGAGCCGCGGCATAGCGCGGTGCGCCGCGGGACGGCCGTGCCGTCCGCCGTTGACGCGCGCCGCCAGCGGGCGGATGATCGTGTCAGCGCGCCCGGTGCGCGTGAAACGCGAGGTGCGACATGCTCGAGCAACCGCGGACCCGGGGGACGGGACCCGGAGCGGGTGGCCGGTCCGGCGACGGTGATCGGCCCGATGAGTACACCGAGGTGCTGCGCGTCGCGGCTCGGCGGGCGAGCGAGTGGCTCGGTGAGGTGCGGGAGCGGCCGATCCCGCCCCGGGCGGGCGCCGACCAGGTCGAGCAGGCGCTCGGGCGCGAGCTGCCCGAGCAGGGGATGCCGGCCGTCCAGGTGCTCGAGGAACTCGCCGAGGCCATCGAGCCGGGACTCATCGCCATCAACTCGCCGAGGTTCTACGGCTGGGTGATCGGCGGCACGCAGCCCGCGGCGCTCGGCGCCGACTGGCTGGTCTCGGCATGGGACCAGAACACGGGTCTGCGCACGATCACACCGGGCGCGGTCGCGGCCGAGGAGATCGCGGGCGAGTGGGTACTCGACCTGCTCGGCCTGCCACCCGAGAGCGCGGTCGGCTTCACGACCGGTGCGACGATGGCGCAGTTCTCGGCCATGGCGGCGGGGCGCGACGAGGTGCTGCGTCGCGCCGGGTGGGATGTGTCGGTCGAAGGACTCGCCGGCGGGCCGAAGGTGCGGTTCATCGTCGGCGCCGAGCGCCACGGCACGGTCGACCTCGCCGCCCGGTACCTCGGCCTCGGCGCGCCCATCGAGGTCGCCGTCGACCGTGAGGGCCGCATCCGCGTCGACGCGCTCGCCGAGACCCTCGACGCAGGCGAGGGTCCCGCACTCGTCCTGCTCCAGGCGGGCAACATCCATTCCGGCGCGTTCGATGCGTTCGGCGAGGCGGTCGAGGTCGCGCACCGTGCCGGTGCCTGGGTGCACGTCGACGGCGCATTCGGGCTCTGGGCGGCTGTATCACCACGGTTCGCGTCGCTCGTCGACGGGCTCGCGACCGCGGACTCGTGGTCGACCGATGCGCACAAGACCCTCAACGTGCCGTACGACTGCGGCATCGCGATCGTGCGCGACCAGCCGGCGATGCTGCGCGCGCTCAGCATGCACGCCAGTTATCTGCAGGCGACCGACGTCGGTGCCGACCCGCACGAGAAGGTTCCGGAGCTCTCCCGGCGGGCGCGTGGCGTGCCGACCTACGCCGTGCTCCGCACCCTCGGCCGCCGCGGCGTCCGCGAGCTGGTCGAACGGCTCGCCGACTCGGCGCGGACGATCGCCGACGGACTCGCCGCCATCCCCGGCGTCGAGGTGCTGAACGACGTCGCGTTCACGCAGGTCTGCATCGCGCTCGAGCACGACGAGGCGACGACCGCGCTGAGCGAGCGGCTCTGGCGTGAGGGCGAGGTGCTCGCGATGACCTCGCGCTGGCACGACCGCGTGATCGTTCGGTTCTCGGTGAGCAACTGGCGCACGGATGCCTCGGAGGCGCGCCGCACGGTCGACGTCGTCGCCCGGGCCATCGAGGAGCTGCGCGCCGGAGGGCGACCGTAGCCCCGCGCATGCGCGCGGGCAAGCCCGGGCCGGTGTCGGTGGCATCCGCTTCAATGGGACCATGACCGAGTCGCTCGCGGCGTTCTCGCCCGCGACGCGGGCGTGGTTCACCGAGTCGTTCGCCGAACCGACGACCGTCCAGACGGGCGCCTGGCAGGCGATCGCGCGCGGCGACCACGCGCTCGTCGTCGCGCCGACCGGGTCGGGCAAGACGCTCGCGGCGTTCCTCTGGGCGATCGACGGGCTGCACACCCCGGCGGGCGGGTCCGGCGGGGTGCCGGCCGAGGCATCCGTACCCGCCGATGCGCCCAGGTCGACCCGTGTCCTGTATCTGTCGCCGCTCAAGGCGCTCGGTGTCGACGTCGAACGCAACCTGCGCGCGCCGCTCGTGGGCATCGCCCGGACGGCGCAGGCGCAGGGCGTCGAGCCGCCGCAGGTGTCGGTCGGTGTGAGGTCGGGCGACACGCCGCCCGCCGAGCGGCGGCGGCTCGTGACGAATCCGCCCGACATCCTCATCACGACGCCCGAGTCGCTGTTCCTCATGCTGACCTCGGCCGCGCGCGAGACGCTGCGCGGCGTCGAGACCGTCATCGTCGACGAGATCCATGCGCTCGCCGGCACCAAGCGCGGCTCGCACCTCGCCATCTCGCTCGAGCGGCTCGACGCGCTCGTCGGGGCGCCGGTGCAGCGGGTCGGGCTCTCGGCGACCGTCCGGCCGCACGAAGAGGTCGCGCGCTTCCTCGCCGGCACCCGGCCGGTGACGATCGTGGCGCCCCCGTCGGGCAAGCGTTTCGACCTGTCGGTGCGCGTGCCCGTCGAAGACCTCTCCGACCTCGCCGGGGAGTCGGGTACCGGGTCGGTGTGGCCGCACGTCGAAGACGCGATCCTCGACGAGGTGCTGCGGCACCGGTCGACCATCGTCTTCGCGAACTCGCGGCGGCTCGCGGAACGGCTCACCGCTCGCCTGAACGAGCTGTGGGAGCAGCGGCAGGCCGAGGCAGAGCCGGCGCCGGCTGGGGCCGAAGCGGGCGAGCCGGCGGAGGAGCTCGTGGTCGCGGGCGAGCGCGCACCGGGGGAGCGCGGCACGGCCGCGCTCGCCGCAGCAGCCGGCGGCCCTCCGAGACGGTACGCGGCCGAGGCCGTGGGCGCGTCGGGCATCACCGGAGGCGCCGAGCCGATCATCGCGCGTTCGCACCACGGGTCGGTGTCCAAAGAGGAGCGTGCCCTGGTCGAGGCCGACCTGAAGTCGGGCCGCCTGCGCTGCGTGGTCGCCACCTCGAGTCTCGAGCTCGGCATCGACATGGGTGCGGTCGACCTCGTGATGCAGGTCGAGTCACCGCCGTCGGTCGCGAGCGGCCTGCAGCGCATCGGCCGGGCCGGTCACCAGGTCGGCGAGGTCTCGAAGGGCGTCATCTTCCCGAAGCACCGGGCCGACGTGCTGCACTCCGCGGTCGCAGCCGAGCGCATGTTGGCGGGTGCCATCGAGGCGCTGCGCATCCCGGCGAACCCGCTCGACGTGCTCGCGCAGCAGACGATCGCGGCCTCGGCCGTCGACGAGTGGGAGGTCGAGCAGTGGTTCGAGCTCGTCCGCCGGGCCGCACCGTTCGCCGCGCTGCCGCGCTCGGCGTTCGAGGCGACCCTCGACCTGCTCGCCGGACGGTACCCGTCCGACCGGTTCGGTGAGCTGCGCCCGCGGATCGTCTGGGACCGCGATGCCGGCACCTTCGTCGGGCGTCGCGGCGCGCAGCGGCTCGCGGTGACCAGTGGCGGCACGATCCCCGACCGGGGGATGTTCGGCGTGTTCATGATCGGCGAGGCGGGCCCGGGCCGCCGGGTCGGTGAGCTCGACGAGGAGATGGTCTACGAGTCGCGGGTCGGCGACGTCTTCGCGCTCGGCGCCACGAGCTGGCGCATCCACGAGATCACGCACGATCAGGTGCTGGTCGCGCCCGCGGCCGGCGAGCCTGGGCGGCTGCCGTTCTGGAAGGGCGACGGCATCGGCCGGCCCGCCGAGCTCGGCGCGGCGATCGGCGAGTTCATCAAGGTCCTCGCCGATGCGCCGGGCGAACCGGCCCTTGCCCGGAGCCGCGACGCCGGACTCGACGACCTCGCCGCGAAGAACCTCGTGGCGTTCATCGAAGACCAGAGACAGGCCACGACCGTCGTGCCCGACGGCGGCAACCTGGTGGTCGAGCGGTTCCGCGACGAGCTCGGCGACTGGCGCATCGTGCTGCACTCGCCGTACGGCATGCGGGTGCACGCACCCTGGGCGCTCGCCGTCGGCGCCCGCATCCAAGAGACGTCGGGGGTCGACGCCAATGCCGTCGCGAGCGACGACGGCATCGTCCTGCGCATGCCCGACACGGGCGACGAACCGCCCGGCAGCGACCTGTTCGTGTTCGAGCCCGCCGAGCTGGCCCAGCTCGTCACCGAGCACGTCGGCGGCTCGGCGCTGTTCGCCTCCCGGTTCCGCGAGTGCGCGGCGCGCGCGCTCATCCTGCCCAAGACGAATCCCGGCAAACGGTCGCCGCTCTGGCAACAGCGCCAGCGCGCATCGCAGCTGCTCGAGGTCGCGCGCGATTACCCCGACTTCCCGATCGTGCTCGAGGCCGTGCGCGAATGCCTGCAAGACGTCTACGACCTGCCGGCGCTGACCCACATCGCCGAGCGTCTCGAACGCCGAGAGCTGCGCTTCGTCGAGGTCGCCACCGAGTCGCCCAGCCCGTTCGCATCCAGCCTGCTGTTCGGCTACGTCGGCGCGTTCATGTACGAGGGCGACGCACCGCTCGCCGAACGCAGGGCGGCCGCGCTCTCGCTCGACCCGGCCCTGCTCGCCGAGCTGCTCGGCACGGTCGAGCTGCGTGAGCTCCTCGACCCCGAGATCGTCACCGACACCGAGCGCCAGCTGCAACGGCTCACCGACGACCGCGCGGCGCGCGGCAGCGAGGGCGTCGCCGACCTCCTGCGCGACCTCGGGCCGCTCGAGCCCGCCGAGGTCGCCGCACGCGTCGACGCCGAGACCGACGCCGGGGCCGCCATCGACGAGCTCGTCGCTGCGCGGCGTGCCGCGCGCGTGCGCTTCGCAGGCCGCGACTGGATCGTCACCGTCGAAGACGTGTCGCGGCTTCGGGACGCACTGGGCGTGCCGATCCCGCCGGGCCTGCCCGAGGTGTTCGAAGAGGGCGTGGTGGACCCGCTGGGCGACCTCGTGAGCCGGTACGCGCGCACCCATGGACCGTTCACCGCGGCGCAGATCGCCGAGCGGTTCGGCATCGGCACGGCGATCGCGGGCTCCGCCCTTGCGCGGCTCGCCGCGGAGCGGCGCGTGGTCGAGGGGGAGTTCCTGCCGCACGGCTCAGGGGTCGAATGGTGTGACGTCGGCGTGCTCCGCCGCATCCGCCGTCGATCGCTCGCCGTGCTCCGCAACGAGGTCGAGCCGGTCGAACCACGCGAGTTCGCCAGGTTCCTGCCCGGCTGGCAGCACATCGGCGGCCGGCTCAGGGGCGTCGACGGCGTCGCGGCGGTCATCGAGCAGCTCGAGGGCGCGCGCATCCCCGCGTCGGCCTGGGAGGCCTATGTGCTGCCGGCGCGCGTCGACGACTACCGGCCCGGCCTGCTCGACGAGCTCACCGCGTCGGGCGAGGTGCTCTGGGCCGGGCAGGGGTCGCTCGCGGGCGACGACGGCTGGATCGGGCTGCATCTCGCCGAGACCGCGCCGCTCACCATGCAAGCCCCGCCGACCGGTCCGCTCGACCCGCTCGAGACCGAGCTGCTCGCCGTGCTCGGCGGTGGGGGCGGCTACTTCTTCCGCCAGCTCGTCGAGGCCGTGGGCGCCGACGACGACGGGGCCGTGCTCGACGCGCTCTGGCGGCTCGTGTGGGCCGGGCTCGTCACGAACGACACCTTCGCGCCCGTCCGCGGCCTCCTCGCCCGCGGTGGTGCGCACAAGACGCAGGCGCCGCCGCCGCGCGCCCGGCTCCGGGGCCGGTCGCTGACCCGCCGTGCGATGGCCGCGTCGGCGCAGGGCGAGCGCGCTGCGCGGGCCGCAGCGAACCCGCCGCGGGCCGCCGGCCGGTGGTCGGTGCTGCCGCTCGCGAGCACCGCAGCGACGCCACGCGCCCACGCCCTCGGTGAGACGCTGCTCGAACGGTACGGGGTGGTCACGCGCGGTTCGGTCGTCGCCGAGGGCATCCTCGGCGGCTTCGCGCTCGCCTACCGTGCGCTCTCGGGGTTCGAAGACTCAGGGCGGGTCCGGCGCGGCTACTTCATCGAGGGGCAGGGCGGCGCGCAGTTCGCGACCGGTTCCGCCGTCGACCGGCTCCGGGCCGCGCCCAAGGGCCAGGCGATCGCGCTCGCCGCGACCGACCCGGCCAACCCGTTCGGGGCCGCGCTCGACTGGCCCGACACCGGCGAGGGCGGGCACCGGCCCGCGCGTAAGGCCGGTGCGTTCGTCGCCATCGTCGACGGCGAGGCGGTGCTCTACCTCGAGCGCGGCGGTCGCACCTCGCTGGTCTTCACCGAAGACGACGAGGTGCTCGCCGCGGCGGCCACCGCGCTGATCGACACGCTGCGGCGCGGACGCGCCGACCGGGTGCGCATCGAAGAGGTCGGCGGCCAGCCGGTGTTCGGGACGCCGTTCGGGCGGGCGCTGCGCGCCGCCGGGTTCCGCGAGACGCCGAGGGGGCTGAGGTTCGATGCGCGCGGCTGAGGGCATCCGGCGGCGTCATGCCTGAAGGAGACACCGTCTACCGGGCCGCACGCGAGCTCGACGCGGCGCTGGCGGGGCGTACGGTCGAACGGTCGGACTTCCGGGTGCCGGCGTTCGCCACGGTCGATCTGGCCGGCGCGACCGTCCACGGGGTCGCGAGCCGCGGCAAGCACCTGCTCATGCGCATCGGCGACGTCGTCGTGCACTCCCACCTGAAGATGGAGGGGGAGTGGCGCGTCTACCGGCCCGGCCGGCGCTGGGGGCGCCCCGACTTCCAGGTGCGTGCGGTCATCGAGGTCCCGGGCGCGGTCGCCGTAGGCTTCGACCTTGGGGTGCTCGAGGTGTTCCCCGCGACCGAAGAGGCCGACCGCATGGCCTACCTCGGCCCCGACCTGCTCGGCCCCGACTGGAACTTCGCCGAGGCGGTGCGCCGGCTCGAGGCGCACCCCGACGCGCCGATCGCCGTGGCCCTCGCCGAACAGCGCAACCTCGCCGGGCTCGGCAACGTGTTCGTGAACGAGGTGTGCTTCGTCCGAGGCATCCTGCCGACCCGCCCGGTCCGCGACGTCGAGCTCACGCCGGCCGTCGACGTCGCGCGGCGCATGATCGTCGCGAACCGCGACCGATCAGGTCGCACCACGACCGGCGA